>JADJXE010000001.1:3385000-3633663 GCA_016716005.1 Acidimicrobiales bacterium | reverse complement strand
CGGTCGGCCAGGCGCGGCACCGCTCGATCTCGGTGATCGAGTCGGGCTCCTCGCCACTCGGGAGGACCGCTCCGCCCAGAACGACTCGTCGTCGCTGGGCAGGATCACTGCACCGCTGTGCCTCCAGGTGGGGTCGCTCAACTGCCAGTACTCATGGCTGTCCAACGCCTCGATGATGAGCCCGATCTCGTCACTGGTCAGCGGAACCTCATGGCGGTCCGGGTGAGGCATGGCATGCTCTCGAGTCTCGGTCCATTGCGCCAGCGTTGGGCCAGAATCGGGGGATGGAGGGCCAGGGGGCGGACGAGCTACAGCCGGGGCTGTACGACACCCTCCTCAGCCAGGAGCTGATCGAACAGATTGGCGAGCTCGACGCGAGGCGGTTGCGGGCCAAGCTCGATGAGATCGAGCCGGCCGAGCTACCGGACCGCATCGCCGAGATCATCGCCGAGTGGGTCCGGGATGCGGTCCGCGCCGCATCGCCGGCGGACCGCCACGACACCGCAGTTGCGTTGGCCACCGAGGTGTTGGATCTCCTGATCGATCGCCACGGTGCGGATGACGGGTCAGGTTCGCGCCTCGGCCCGGAGCTGCAGCGCCTCCTCGCCGTCGAGCCGTTGGCACCAACCGGCGAGCCCTGACCATCCGCGCCCGCTCACGCCGCTGCGAGACACGGTGCTGATGACGAACGCCCGCGATCAGCCGACGGTCGGCCGGAGATCGTGGCGGAGATCGAGTCCGCCGATCGGATCGATCTCGTGCTGGCCTTCATCCGGTGGACCGGCGTGCGATCTGTTGCCTGCGCTCCGCCGGCACACCGATGCCGGCAAGCCGTTGCGGGTGATCACCACCACCTACACCGGGAGCACCGAGCTGCAAGCGTTGCAGGCCCTGGCCGACGTCGGCGCCGAGGTGAAGGTCTCGTACGACACGGCCAGTACTCGGCTCCATGCCAAGGCGTGGTGCTTTCACCGGGCCACCGGGTTCTCGACGGTGTACATCGGATCGTCCAACCTGACGTTCTCGGCGCAGGTCACGGGACGCGAGTGGAATGTCCGGGCATCCGAGCGCCGCAATCCCGACCTGATCGAGGGCTTCGACCGGGTCTTCGAGACCTACTGGGCCGATCCCCACTTCGAGCCCTTCGACGCCGCCCAGTTCGCCGACGCGACGGCGAGGGAAGTCGACGACTCCATCGCCACGCCGTTCACCATCGAGCCGTACCCCTTCCAGCGACAGATCCTCGAACAGCTCGAGGTCGAGCGCCGCCGAGGCCGACATCACAACCTGGTCGTCGCGGCGACCGGCACGGGCAAGACCGTGGTCGCCGCGCTCGACTACCGCCAGCTCCGCGGCCGGCTCGACCGGTCAAGGCTGTTGTTCGTCGCGCACCGCAAGGAGATCCTCGAGACGTCCCGAACCACGTTCCGCCACGTGCTCCAGGATGGAAGCCTCGGGGAGCTCTGGGTCGGTGGCGAGAAGCCGCAGCACTGGGAGCACGTCTTCGCCTCGATCCAGTCGCTGTCGGCCGGTGACCTGGAGGCGCTCGACCCCGAGCAGTTCGACGTGGTGATCGTCGACGAGTTCCACCACGCCGCCGCCACCACCTACACGACGCTCCTCGACCACCTCCGCCCGGCCCACCTTCTGGGGCTGACCGCAACACCGGAGCGCACGGACTCTCTCGACATCCTCCGGTGGTTCGACGGTCGCATGGCGGTCGAACTGCGGTTGTGGGATGCGCTGGAGCAGGACCTGCTGTCGCCGTTCCACTACTACGGCATCCATGACGGCACCGACCTCCGCCGCATCACCTGGCGACGAGGACGCGGCTACGACGCCACGGAGCTGACCAACGTGTACACCGGCGACGACCTGTGGGTTGGCAAGGTGCTCGCCGCGGTGCGCGAGAAGGTGGGCGACCCCCAGCGCATGCGGGCCCTCGGCTTCGGGGTGAGCATTGCCCACTGCGAGTTCCTCGCCAATCGCTTCAACCGAGCTGGCATCACGTCTCGTGCCGTGTCCGCCAACAGTCCCGCCAGCGAACGTGACGATGCCTTGCGGGCGCTGGCGTCGGGCGATGTTCAGATCCTGTTCTCGGTCGACCTGTTCAACGAGGGCATCGACGTTCCCGCTGTCGACGCGGTGCTCATGCTCCGGCCGACCGAGAGCGCGACGGTGTTCCTCCAACAGCTGGGTCGTGGCCTGCGGCGGAGCCACGGCAAGGACGTACTCACGGTCCTCGACTTCGTTGGCCACCAGACGAAGTCGTTCCGCTTCGACCTTCGCTACCGCCGGATGCTCGGCCGAACCCGTCGAGAAATCGAGCGCGATGTTGCCGAGGACTTCCCCTACCTCCCCGCCGGTTGCCAGGTGAAGCTCGATCCTGTCGCCAAGACGATCGTGCTCGACAACATCCGCACCGCCCTTCCCACCCGGTGGCCCGAGCGGGTGCGAGAGCTGCGAGAGCTCGGCGACGTATCGCTCCCCACCTATCTCCACGAGACGGGCCTCGAACGCGACGACGTCTACCAGGGCGGCCATTCCTTCACCGAGATGCGCCGAGCCGCCGGCGTCCTCGAGACCCCCTGCAGCGGATGGCGAAGATCGCCTCGGCCGTGGACTCGCACGCCTGCTGCACGTGGACGACCTCGACCGCATCGAGACCTACACCGCGCTTCTCGGCACGCACGAGCCGATCTCGGGACAGGACATCGAAGAGCGCCAAGCCCGCCAACTCCACGGCCTGCTGCTAACGCTGCTCGGTCCGAAGAAGGGCGAGTTCACCTCCGTCGACGAAGCCACCCGACACCTGTGGTCCCACGACGAACTGCGGGCCGAGCTGCGGGAGCTGCTGCCACTCCTCGAGGACCAGGTCACCCACCTCCACGCCCCGCTCGGCCTGCTGCAACCGGTGCCGCTCCAGGTCCATGCCACCTACACCCGCGAGGAGGTGCTCGCGGGATTCGGTGCCTCCACGGTGACGACGCCTCTCCCGCTCCAGACGGGCGTCTACTGGCACGAACCCAGCCAGACCGATCTGTTCTTCATCACCCTCCAGAAGACCGAGAAGCACTACTCCCCGACCACCCGCTACCGCGACTACGCCATCAGCGACCGCTTGTTCCACTGGGAGTCGCAGTCGACCACGGCGACGGCCAGCGCCATGGGCCAGCGGTACATCAACCACGAGGCGAGAGGCACCAACGTGGTGCTGTTGGTCCGGTCCAGCCGCACCGACGTCAGCGGCCGGACTCGCCCCTACTTCTGCGCGGGTCGAGGGCGCTACGTTGACCACCGCTCGGAGCGTCCCATGCAGATCACCTGGGAGCTGCACGAGCCCCTCCCGGGCGACATCTTCAGCGCCTTCCGTGCCGCCGTCGCCTGACGCTGCTCAGGCCCGGTCCGTGGTGACCTTGTGGGAGCCCATGTAGGCGTCGACGGCCAGGTCCAGGAGCAGGTCGGGGTGCTCCGTGTTCACCTGGTCGATGGCCGCCTCCACCACAGCGTTTCCGCAGGTGAGCCCTGGTGTCGGAGGGGGGACTTGAACCCCCACGCCCTTGCGGGCACTAGGCCCTCAACCTAGCGCGTCTGCCTATTCCGCCACTCCGACGTGGCCGTCCGGCCGGAGCCGGGGCGAGGGTGAACTGTAGCGCGCCGACCGCTGGCCACTGCCACCCGCGACGGCCCGCCACGGGGCCTCCGAGCTCACCTCTCCGCTGGCGGCGCCACCGCCACCGACCTGACGTCGAAGGTGCCGTCGATCGCCACGGCGAGACCCGACACCCGGTCGGACGCCACCCCGGCGAGGAGGAACTGGCCGAGGGGCAGCACCGGGAAGACCGCCATCACCTCGCGCTCCACGGCCGAGTACACACCCGCCCGCATGGCCGGATCGGCGGTCGCCCGGGCCCGCGCCAGGCCGTCGTCGACCGACGCCGACGAGAACGCCAGCACGTCGTCGGCCGACCTCGACGAGAACAGCGGCTCCAGGTACGCCTCGGCCGACGGGTAGGCGCCGATCCACCCCAGGCGGAACAGCCCGGCCTCGCCCGAGTCCAGGAACGCGGCGTACTCGTCGGCGGGCCGGGGTCGGAGCACCGCGGTGATCCCCACCGCGCGCAGGTCGTCGGCGATGGCGCCGGCCACAGCCTCCTGGGCCGGCTCGTCCTCGTAGTCGATCGGCACCTCCGGGATCCCTCCGTCCGGGAACGCCTCCGCGAGCAGCGCCTGCGCCCGATCGGGGTCGTAGGCGCACGAACCCCCGCACGGGTCGTCCTCGGAGCCCGGCAGGCCGAGCGGCACCACCCCGGTCATCGGTGCCATCCCGGGCCCGTACACGTCGGCGAGGATCGACTCCCGGTCGACCGCGGCCACGATCGCCTCGCGGAACCGCACGTCGGCGAAGCGGTCGGCGGCCAGGTTGAAGCCGTAGAACACCTCGGCCATCGACAGGGTGAGGATGCCGTCGCCGTAGCGGGCGACGGCGTCGGGCAGACGCTCCGAGCCGACCTGGGCCCAGTCGACCTGGCCGCCGACGAACCCCTCGTACGCCGCGTCGCGGCTCTCGTACTCGACCACGTCGACCTCGTCGACCGACAGGTCGGCGCCCGCCACCGGCGACAGCCGCACCACCCGGCCCGCCCGCTCGGCGACGGCGAGCGGCCCGCTGCCCACCGGCTGCTCGGCCCACGCCTCGGGATCCGCCGTGACCGCGGCCCGCGGCACCACGCCCAGGACCGGGCTGGCCAGCACGTCGGGCAGCTCGGCGAACGGCTCGGCGAGGCGGACGACGAGGGTCCGGTCGTCGGGCACCTCCAGCCCGGCGAGGGTGTCGGCCGAGCCGTCGGCGAACGCGTCGAAGCCGGCCACGGGAGCGAGCGCAGCCGCCACCGGCGAGCCGGGTCCCTGCCGGACGACCCGCTCGATGGTGAACCGGACGTCGTCGGCAGTGATCGGCGTGCCGTCGGAGAAGGTGACCCCCTCCCGCAGCTCGAAGCTGAAGGTGCGCTGGTCGTCCCCGACGTCCCACGCGCCCACCAGCTCCGGCTCGACGCGCCCGGGCGCAGGGGCGTCGAAGAGCCCGTCGAAGAGCAGGTCGGCCAGGATCAGCTCGGTCTGCGAGCCGGTGGACGCCTGCGCCGGATCGAGGGAGGCCGGCAGCTCCAGCCCCAGGCGGAGCACCCCGGCCGCCGGGGGCGGGAGGCCGGCCCCACCGAAGCCGAAGAGGCTCGTGGCTGGCGAGCACGACGAGGCCAGCAGCGCGAGCAGCACGACGAGGCTCGCGACGGCCCCCGGCGAGCCCTGCGTGCAGCGACGGCGGGCCACACCGGGACCGGTCGGCCGGGCGGGCAGCTACTTGAGCTGCAGGCCGAGGCCGATGGTGGCGAAGGAGAAGACGAGGGCCACCACGACCGTGATCCGGTCGAGGTTGCGCTCGACGACGGTGGAGCCGGCTGCCACCGAACCCATGCCGCCGAACATGTCGGACAGGCCGCCGCCCTTGCCGCTGTGGAGCAGCACGAGGACCATGAGCAGCAGCGCGGCGGGCACCTGGAAGATGACCAGGATCACGGTGAGCACGGGCGAACGCTCCCTGAGGGGTGGCAGCGGGTGACTCCGCAGCGTACCAGCACGCCCACGCGGGCTCAGATCACCTCGGCGATCTCCGGGAAGTGGCACGCCACGGCGTGCCCCTCGCCCCGATCCACGAGGACCGGCTCCTCGTCGGCGCACACGTCCTGCGCCTTCCAGCACCGCGTGCGGAAGCGGCAGCCCGAGGGCGGGTCGACCGGGCTGGGGACGTCGCCCGTGAGCACGATGCGACGCCGCTCGCGCTCCTTGCGGGGGTCGGGCACCGGCACCGCCGACAGCAGCGCCTGCGTGTAGGGGTGCTGGGGCTCGCGATACACCTGGTCCCTCGTCCCGATCTCGCCGATCTTGCCGAGGTACATCACCGCCACCCGGTCGGAGATGTGCCGCACCACCGACAGGTCGTGGGCCACGAACAGGTACGCCAGCTCGAGGCGCTCCTGCAGCTCCTCGAGCAGGTTCACCACGCCGGCCTGCACCGACACGTCCAGGGCCGACACCGGCTCGTCGAGCACGATCGCCTTGGGATCGAGGGCGAGGGCCCGGGCGATGCCGATGCGCTGGCGCTGGCCGCCCGAGAACTCGTGGGGGTAGCGGTTGCCGTGCTCGGGGTTCAGGCCGACCAGCCGGAGCAGCTCGGCCACCCGCTCCTTGCCCTCGCCACGGCGGCCGTAGGTGCCGTGGATGCGCATCGGCTCGCCGACGATCTCGTTGACGGGCAGGCGCGGGTTCAGGGAGGCGTACGGGTCCTGGAACACGATCTGCAGGTGCCGACGCACCTTGCGCATCTGGGGGCGCGGCAGGTCGACGAGCGACTGGCCCTCGAAGACCACGTCACCCGACGTGGGGCGGACCAGCTGCAGGATCGAGCGGCCGGCGGTGGACTTGCCGCACCCCGACTCCCCCACCAGGCCGAGCGTCTCCCCGGGGAAGAGCTCGAACGACACGCCGCACACCGCGTGCACGTCGCCGACCGACCGGTTGCCGAGGAAGCCGCCCCGGATCGGGAAGTGCTTCACCAGGTCGCGCACGACGAGGATCGGCTGGCCCCTCCCCTCGGCGTCGGGGGGGACGGACGGGGTGTCGGCGAGCGCAGGAGCGTCGCTCACCAGATCGGGCCCTGCTCGTTCTCGGACAGGGTGGCGCCCTCGGGGTCGGCGGTGATGAGCGGGATGTGCGTGGCCTCGAACTCGTCGACGGTGCCTTCGGGCAGGACGAGGTCGCTGCCGTCGCCACCGAAGAGCGGCTCGTCCCCCGTCTCGCCGGCCACGTCCTCCCACTTGTGGCACGCGGCCAGGTGCTCGTCCTCGTCGGTCGGCCGCAGGTGGGGCTCCACCTCCAGGCACGTGACGTCGGCCAGCGGGCACCGGGGCGAGAAGGGGCAGCCGGCCGGCAGGTTGATGAGCGAGGGCGGCGCGCCGGGGATGGGCGTGAGGCGCAGCCCCTCGGTGTCGAGCCGGGGCAGCGAGTCGAGCAGCCCGGCGGTGTAGGGCATCCGGGGCGAGTAGTACACGCTGTCGACGGTGCCCGACTCCACCAGCTTGCCCGCGTACATCACCAGCACCCGGTCGGCCATGCCGGCCACCACACCGAGGTCGTGGGTGATGAGCAGCACCGCCACGCCGGTGCGCTCCTTCACCTCGAGCAGCGTCTCCAGCACCTGGGCCTGCACGGTGACGTCGAGCGCCGTGGTGGGCTCGTCGGCGATGAGCACCTCGGGGTCGTTGGCCATCGCCATCGCGATCATGGCCCGCTGGCGCATGCCTCCCGAGAACTCGTGGGGGTACAGGCCGGCCCGCTTGGACGGCTCCGGGATGCCCACCGTGTCGAGCATCTGCACGGCCCGCTCCCACGCCTCGCCCTTGCTCACGGGGTTGTGGGCCCGGATGGCCTCGGCCACCTGAGCCCCCACCTTGTGCACGGGGTTCAGCGACGTCATGGGGTCCTGGAACACCATGGCGATGGTCTTGCCCCGATACGCGTTGAGGTCGTTGGGCTTCATGCCCACCAGGTCCTGGCCCTGGAGCCGTGCCGAGCCGCCGATGCGAGCCGAGCGAGGGAGCAACCCCATGAGGGCCAGGCACGAGACCGACTTGCCGGATCCCGACTCGCCGACGATGCCGACCACCTCGCCCTTGCCGAGGGTGTAGGAGACGCCGCGCACGGCCCGCACCAGGCCGTCGTCGGTCGGGAAGTCGACGGTGAGGTCACGCACGTCGAGCAGCGGGGCCGACGCCGGCTGCGGTGCGGCCAGGGCCGTCAC
Source organism: Acidimicrobiales bacterium (assembly GCA_016716005.1). Lineage (NCBI taxonomy): Bacteria > Bacillati > Actinomycetota > Acidimicrobiia > Acidimicrobiales > Acidimicrobiales bacterium. The sequence goes on along the minus strand of JADJXE010000001.1, from coordinate 3,625,808 downwards.
GCCCGGACCCGTGTCTGCTTCGGGTCGAAGGCGTCGCGGAGCCCGTCACCGATGAAGTTGATGCACAGCACGATCATGATGATGAACAGGCCCGGGAAGTAGAAGAGCCACGGGCGTGTCTGCGCACTCGTCTGCCCCTCGGACACCAGCAGGCCGAGCGACGTGTCGGGTGCCTTGATGCCGAGCCCCAGGTAGGACAGCGCCGTCTCGATGAGGATCGCGGCCGCCATCGTCAGCGTGGCGGCCACGATGATCGAGCCGACCACGTTGGGGAGGATGTGCCGGAAGATGATCCGCCGGTCGCTGGCACCCGCGGCTCTGGCGGCCTCCACGAACTCCTTCTCGCGCAACGACAGGATCTCGGCTCGCACGATGCGCGCCAAGGTCGTCCACGACAGGACGGCGATCACGAGCGCGAGGCTGAACCAGTTGCCGCTCTGGGTCACCTTGTTGGAGAGCACGGCCAGGACCGCGAGGATCGGGATCGTCAGCACCAGGTCGATGAAGCGCATGAGGATCGAGTCGGTCTTGCCCCCGAAGTAGCCCGCGACGGCACCGAGCACCACGCCGATCACGGTGGAGAACAGCGCCACCAGCAGCATGATCTGCACCGACTTCTGGGCCCCCCGGAGCACCTGGGCGAACACGTCCTTGTTGGCGCTGGTGCCCATGGGGTGCTCCCACGACGGACCCTGGCTGATGTCCTCCACCGGGATGATGTCGTCGTAGCCGTACGTCCAGAACCGGCCGCCCACCAGCGACAGCAGCACGAGCAGGATCAGCACGACCAGGCTGGCGATGGCCAGGCGGTGGTGCAGGAAGCGGCGGAGCACCATCCGCCACTCGCTGCGCGCCTCGACCGTGAACTCGCGCTCGGGCCCGGCCGAATCGGCCGGAGCCGGGGCGGCGCCGCCGGTCGCTGCGAGCTCGGCACCCCCGTCGGCCGGCGGCGCCGGCGGCTCGTAGACGATCTCAGCCAAGGCGGATCCTCGGGTCGAGCCACGCGTAGGCGACGTCGGCGAGCAGGTTGAACACGACCACCACGAACGCGGTGATCAGCAGCCAGGCCAGCACCACGTTCACGTCGAACGAGAGCACGCCGTCGATGAGGAGCGTGCCCATGCCGTTCCAGCCGAACACGCGCTCGGTCACGATGGCTCCGCCGATCACGGCACCGAAGTCGAGGGCCACCACCGTCGTGACCGGGATGAGGGCGTTGCGGAGCCCGTGGCGGACGACGACCCGCCGACGGGGGATGCCCTTGGCCGCCGCGGTTCGCACGTAGTCGCTGTTCATCACGTCGAGCATGGAGGCCCGGGTGAAGCGGCTGTACGCGGCGAAGCTGATGAGGATCAGGGTGAGGGCCGGAAGGACCATGTGGCCGGCCACGTCCCAGAACCGTTCGATGCCGGAACCCTCGAAGTTGGGGGTCTCCTGGCCGATCGTGCCGATCCAGCGGCTGAAGCCGAGCCCCTCGAGCACGTTGTTGAGCCGGATGGCCACGAACTCCTTCAGCAGCGCCGCCAACCAGAACACCGGCAGGGAGAAGAAGAGGAACGACGCGAACGTGGCCGAGTAGTCGAACAGCGAGTACTGGCGCAGCGCGCTGATCACCCCCACGATCAGGGCGATCACCACGGCCACGAACAGCGAGAACACCACGAGCCGCAGCGTGACCCCGAGGCTGCGCACGAGCTGGGGGCCGACCTCCTGGCCCTTGTTGTCGACGCCCAGATCGCCGCGGACGACGTCACCCAGCCAGATGGCGTAGCGCGCCAGGACGGGCTCGTCGAGGTGCAGCTCGATCTCGCGCGCCCGGATCTGCTCGGGGCTGATGCGGGGGTTGACACGCAGGTCCTGCAGGGGATCGCCGCTGTTGGCCACCAGCAGGAACACGATGAAGGACGACACGAACAGGAGCGGGATCGCGCCGAGCAGACGCCGGAGTACGAACTTCGACACTGGGCCCTACCGCTCCTCTCGGGGCCGGGGTCGGGGTCGGGGTCGAGGTCGAGGTCGAGGTCGGTCCCGGGAGGGTGGAGCGCCCCCCCGGGACCGAGCCGACCTGACGGCTACTGGGCGATCGACCAGGTGAAGGAGTTCCAGCTCGGGCCGAGGTAGCCGTTGTACTCGACGTTCTCGACCGTCTCCCGCCAGGCCAGGAACTCGGGCACCTGGAACATGGCGATCGTGGGCACGTCATCCCAGAGGAGCTGGTCGACCTGGTTCATCAGGTCGGCGCGGGTCGCCTCGTCCAGCTCGGCATCAGCCTGCGCCAGCAGGGCGTCGACCTCCGGGTTGGAGTAGCTGCCGAAGTTCTGGCCGCCGTCGGTCACGTAGATCGACGTGTTGGCCGACAGCACGGTGCCGCCGGTCCAGCCGAACAGGGCCAGATCGAAGTTGCCCTCGTCGAGGAACAAGAAGTCGGGCTGCGGGGCGAACACGATCTCGATCCCGGCCTCCTTCAGCTGCGCCTGGATCAGCTCAGCCGTCTGCTGGCGGCGGGGGTTGGGATCGCGCCACGTGACGCGGAACGACGCCCGCTGGCCGTCCTTGGCGTACACGCCGTCGGCGCCCAGGGCGTAGCCGGCCTGCTCCATCAGGGCCTTGGCCGCCTCGATGTCCTGCTCGCCGTACTCGGCCTCGCCGTTGGGCTCGTAGTTCGCGCTCGACGGCATGAAGATCCGGTTGTTGAGCACCTGGGCGTCGGGGCTGAACTGCCCGGGCAGGCGCGTGACGATCTCCTGGCGGTTGATCGCCTTGGCGATGGCCTGGCGCACCTCGGTGACGGCCAGCTGCGGGTTCTCGAGGTTGAAGTCGACGTGCTCCCAGAAGGTGCCGAAGCCGACGGTGGAGGCCACGCCGGCGATGCCCTCGGTCTGCTGGACGAGGTCGATCTGGGCCTGCGGGAAGATCACGTCGGCCTCGCCGTTCTCCAGCGCTGCCGGCTGCTGGGCGGCGTCGGTGATCCACGGGACGACGATCTCGTCGACGACCGGCGTCTTCTCGCCCCAGTACTCCGTGTTGCGCTCGATGGTCATGCTCTCGCCGACCACGTAGTCGGTGACCGTGAACGGCCCGCCCGACACGAACGCCGACAGGTCGGGAAGCGCCTCGACCTTGAAGCCGGTGTTCCAGCCGACCGCCGGGTCGCCGCCACCCACCTCGGTGAAGTAGTGGGAGGGGAAGACGTAGTCGAACACCGCCTTCCAGTCGGCGAACGGCTCGGAGTACACGACGGTGACGGTCTTGCCGTCGTCGGAGCCGGTGACGCTCTCCATCAGCTCGTAGCCGGTGGACGACGCGAAGTCGTACAGCGGTAGGGGCTCACCCGTGTCGGGGTCGACCTCGGTCGACGTGGCCTGGCCGTTCATGGCCGTCCACATGAAGATGAAGTCGTCGGCCGTGATGGGCGTGCCGTCGGACCACGTGGCGTCGGGGTCGATGGTGTAGACGACGGTCTGCGGGTCCTCGCTGGTGAGCTCCACGCTCGTGACCAGGTCGTTGTTGGGTTCGAGGACGCCGTCGGGCTGGGCCCACACCACGCCGGGCCACACCCACTGCATCACGTACTGGGTCCACGCCGCGTTGTCGGCCGCCGTCAGCCAGTTGAGGCTGGTGGGCTCCTGCTCACCGCCGAACAGCACGGTGCCGCCGGCCGCCGCCTCGGACGTGGCGGTGGTCTCCTCGGTGCCCGACGTGGTGGTGCCGCCCTCACCCCCGTCGTCGTCGTCACCGCCGCACGCGGCGGCCACGAGGCTCAGGCCGAGGAGCACGGCGAGGAGCTGGACGAGCAGTCTGGACCTTGTTCTCACGTCGAGGACCTCCCGAGGGCTGGACGTGGCGTGATGCGCAACCCGCCGGTTACCCGGCGGTAACCCGCGGACCGTACCAGAGCCACCTGTCGGGGCCCCTCGACGCTCCGTCGGGACGGACGGCCTCACCGACGGTGGAGCCGGTACTGCACGATGTGGGCGAACTCGTCCGGATCGAGGCTGGCCCCGCCCACGAGGGCGCCGTCGATGTCGGGCTGGGCCATCAGGTCGGCGCTGTTGCCGCCCTTGACCGAACCTCCGTACTGGATGCGAACGGACTCGGCAGCGGCCTGCCCGGCCAGCTCCCCCACCAGCCGGCGGATCTGCGCGCACACCGTCTGGGCGTCGTCGGGCGTGGCGGTCCGGCCGGTGCCGATCGCCCAGATCGGCTCGTACGCGATGACCATCGAGCCGACCTGCTCGGTCGTGAGCCCGGCGAGCCCGGCCCGCACCTGACCGTCGACCTTGGCCTCGGTGCCGCCAGCCTCTCGCTCGGCGAGGGTCTCCCCGACGCACACGATCGGCGTCATGCCGGCGGCGAAGACCGCCTCGGCCTTCTTGTTCACCATCTCGTCGGTCTCACCGAACAGCTCGCGCCGCTCGGAGTGGCCCACGATCACGTAGACCACCCCCAGCTTGGCGAGCATGCCGGGGGCCACCTCGCCGGTGAAGGCGCCCTTCTCCTCCCAGTGGCAGTTCTGGGCGCCCAGCACGATGGGGATCCGATCTGCCTCGCGCACGGTCTGCACGGAGCGCAGGTCGGTGAACGGGGGGTGCACCGACACGTCGACGGCGGCGTAGTCGTCCTTGGTCAGCGCGTACGCCAGCTTCTGGACCGTCTGGATGGCCTCGAAGTGGTTGAGGTGCATCTTCCAGTTGCCGCTGATGAGCGGCTTGCGGCTAGCGGGCATTCGGTGCCTCCCGGAGGGCGGCCAGGCCGGGCAGGTCGCCCAGCTCGAGCAGCTCGAGCGAGGCTCCCCCGCCCGTGGAAACCCAGTCGACCTGGTCGGCCAGGCCGAAGTGGGCCAGGGCGGCGGCGCTGTCGCCGCCCCCCACGACCGTGAACGCCGAGGTCTCGGCCACTGCGTCGGCCACCGCTCGGGTGCCGGCCGCGAAGCGCGGGTCCTCGAACACGCCCATGGGGCCGTTCCAGAACACGGTGCGGGCCGCGGCGACCACGTCGGAGAAGGCCGCGGCCGAGCCGGGCCCGATGTCGAGGCCCCTCCAGCCGGCCGGCAGGTCGGTGCCGAACGTGCGGACCTCGCCGCCGGCGGCCGGGTCGCCGATCTCGCCGCCGGGCCCGAGGGCAACGATGTCCTCGGGCAGGTGGATCGGGGTGCCCGAGCCCAGGAAGCCCCTGCACGCCTCGACCTGGTCGGCCTCGAGCAGGGAGTCGCCGATGCTGTGGCCGCGCGCGGCCAGGAACGTGAAGCACATGCCGCCGCCGATGACCAGGGCGTCGGCCACGCCCAGCAGGGCCTCGATCACGCCCAGCTTGTCGCTCACCTTGGCCCCGCCCAGCACCACCACGAACGCGCGGCGCGGGTCGTTGCGCATGCCGAGCAGGACCTCGGCCTCGCGGGCCAGCAGCCGCCCGGCCGCACTGGGCAGGAACTGGGGTGGCCCCACGATCGAGGCGTGCGAGCGGTGCGACGACCCGAAGGCGTCGTTGACGTAGGCGTCCTGGCCGGCGATCAGCTCCTGCACGAACGCCGGGTCGTTGCCGGTCTCGCCGGGGTCGAAGCGCAGGTTCTCGAGCAGCTCGACGCCGGGTGCGAGCTCGGCGAGCCGAGCCCGCACCGGAGCCATCGAGTACTTCGGGTCGGGCGCGCCCTTGGGCCGGCCCAGGTGGCTGCACGCGGTGACCGTCGCACCCTGCTCCTGCAGCCACTGGATCGTGGGGAGGGCCGAGCGGATGCGGAGGTCGTCGGTGATGACGCCGTCCTTCAGCGGCACGTTGAAGTCGGCCCGGAGCAGCACGCGCCTGCCCGCCAGCGGCGGGAGGTCTTCGAGGGTGGGGACGCTCACTTGTTGGCGGCACCCACGATGAGGGACAGGTCGACGAGCCGGTTCGAGTAGCCCCACTCGTTGTCGTACCAGCCCAGCACCTTCACCAGGTTGCCGAGCGACATGGTGAGGTCGCTGTCGAAGGTGCACGACGCCGGCGAGCCGACGATGTCGGACGACACCAGCGGCTCCTCGGAGTACACCAGCACCTTGGCCAGCCGGCCCGACGAGGCCGCGGCCTTGAACGCGGCGTTGACCTCCTCGGCGCTGGCCTCGACCTTCAGCAGGCCCACGAAGTCGGTGATGGAGCCGTCGGCGACGGGCACCCGCAGGGCCGTGCCGTCGAGCTTGCCCTTCATGGCCTCCATGACGAGCCCCGTCGCCCTGGCCGCGCCCGTGGACGTGGGCGTGATGTTCAGCGCCGCGGCCCTTGCCCGGCGCAGGTCCGAGTGGGGCCCGTCGACCAGGCTCTGGTCGCCGGTGTAGGCGTGCACCGTGGTCATCAGGCCCTTCTCGACGCCGAAGGCGTCGTCGAGCACCTTGATCATCGGCACGAAGCAGTTGGTCGTGCAGGAGGCGTTCGACACGACCTTCTGGACGGCCGGGTCGAAGGTGTCCTCGTTCACCCCCACCACGAAGGTGGCGTCGGCGCCGGTGCAGGGAGCCGAGACGATCACGAACGGGGCGCCGGCCTCCAGGTGGGCAGCCGCCTTGTCACGGCTGGTGAAGATGCCGGTGGACTCGACCACCACGTCGACGCCCAGCTCGCCCCACGGGAGCTCCTTGGGGTCGCGGACGGCCGTGATCTTCAGCACGTCGTCGCCGATCTTGATGCCGCCGTCGACCACCTCGACCTCGTAGGGGAAGTCGCCCATCACGGAGTCACGCTTGAGCAGGTGGGCCATCACCTCCAGCGACCCGAGGTCGTTCGCCGCGACGAAGTCGATGTCGGCGCCCTGCTTCTTGGCTGCCCGAAGGAAGTTGCGGCCGATGCGGCCGAACCCGTTGATGCCCACGCGGATGCCCATGTCGCTGCCTGCCTCCTCAGATACGGCTGCACGGCGCCGGCCGGCCAGGCGTGGGGGCGGCCCCCACCCCTGCCGCGGCTCGCCGCTCGCCCCCATCCGATCAGACCGGGCCCGGCCGGTTCCAGTCCCGAGGGTCCCCTTCTGCGGGCCGAACGGCCCTACCCGGCCTACTTGTCGACGTCTCGGTGGATGACGACGGGGTCGACACCCGCTCGGCGGAGGCGGCGGGACACCTCCTCGGCGATCGCCACGCTGCGGTGGTGGCCGCCGGTGCACCCGAAGGCGATCGACAGGTACGTCTTGCCCTCCTTCACGAACTCGGGGAGGAGGGGCACGAGGAGCGCCTCGAGGTGGTCGAGGAAGTCGGAGGTGGCCGGCTGGCCGAGCACGAAGTCGCGCACCGGGGCGTCCAGGCCCGTGAGGGGGCGCAGCGCCTCCACCCAGTGCGGGTTGGGGAGGAACCGGCAGTCGAACACCAGGTCGACGTCGAGCGGGAGTCCGTGCTTGAACCCGAACGACGACACGGTCGTCTGCATCCCGGCCGCCGGCAGGCCGGACCCGAACAGCTCGACGATCCTGGTCCGCAGCTGGTGCACGTTGAGGTCGCTGGTGTCGACGACCACGTCGGCGACCTCCTTGACCGGCTCGAGCAGCAGCCGCTCGGCCTCGATGGCGTCGTGGAGGCTCTCGCCCTCGAGCAGCGGGTGCCGCCGCCGGGACGTGGTGTACCGGCGCACCAGGGTGTCGGTGGCGGCCTCGAGGAACAGGATCCGCAGGCTGGCGCCCGTGGCCCGGAGGGCCTCGAGGGCCGGCATCACCTCGTGGTGGTAGGGGCCGGTGCCCACCACCAGGGCGACCTGCTGCATGCTCGAGCCGGGGCCCCGAGCCAGCTCGGCCACCTTCGGGATGAGCGAGGGCGGCAGGTTGTCGACGACGAACCAGCCGAGGTCCTCGAGGTAGTCGGCGGCCAGGGACCGCCCCGCACCCGACAGGCCGGTGATCACGATGAACTCGCTCATCCGCTCACCGCCGCTCAGGCTACCCGTGACCCTCGCCGTGACCGGATCATCCGGGCAGCCGCTCGGCGCGCACGAACAGGAGCCTGGGGACCGTGGCCGCCAGCGGGTACTCCGGAGCCCGGGCCAGGAACCCGGGCGGTGGCGCCGGCTCCTCCATCCGCCGGATGACGAGTCCGGCGGCCGACATGGCGTTCACGTAACGGGACAGCGGCCGGTGGGTGAACGGGATCAGCACGCCCTTCTCGACCTCCTCCAGCGAGCGGTCCTCGACCAGGTAGGGGCCGATCCGCCAGTACTGCTCGGGCGGGTCGAGCACGTGGTCGTCGATCCAGCCGCTGTCGGGCGTCTGCAGCAGCGGGTGGTTCAGGAAGAGGAGGAAGCGCCCGCCCGGCCGGAGCACGCGGCCCACCTCCGACAGGGCCTGGTCGACGTCGTCGACGTGCTCGAACACCAGGCACGCCACCACCGCGTCGAAGGTGGCGCCGGGGAACGGGAGGGCGGCGGCCCCGGCCCGGGCGTAGGCGGGCCCGCCGCCCCGGCGAGCCGCCTCTCCCACCTGGGCCCAGGTGGGGTCGATGCCGATGACCCGGTGGGCCCCGCCGCGCACGGCCAGCCGGGCCACCTGGCCCTCGCCGGTGCCCACGTCGAGCACGTCGCCGGCCCCCGCGAGGTGCTCGACGGCCAGCGGGAGGATCTGCTCCTCGTACTCCGGGTCGGCGCCCTCGGTGAAGCCCTCCTGCCACCAGCGGGCGTTGTCCTCCCACAGGTCGTCAGCCATCGCCGGAGAGCGTGCCACGGCGCGTCCAGATCCTCGCGTCACCGGGCCCGCCGATGGGGCGCGACCCGCCGAACGCGGCATCGGCCGCGGCGACCAGGTCGGGGTCGAGCGCGGGGTGGACGACGACGAGGGTGTCGCACCGGCTGAGCTGCGACGGACGCGTGACCGCCTCGAAGCGATCCGTGTACGCGAGGAGCGGGGGGACGCTGAGGTCGAGAGCGCAGACCCGGAGACCGGCGTCGGCGTCAGCGTCGATGACCCCGGCAACCTCGGGGTAGGGGTGGGGAGAGGCGGCCCACTCCGGCGCCAACGACCACGACGACAACGCAGCCGCGACGACGACCGCGGCAGCCATGGCCGGCGCCCGCGCGACGCAGATGGCCACGAGCACGGCGACGGCAGGGACGAGCCAGACGAAGAACCTCGGGGCGAGATCGGTGTTCGCAGCCAGCCACGGAACGGCAACGGCGGCGACCAGCCACACGGTCATCCACCGGAACACCGACGACGGTGTGGCCCGGCGGACCAGAACCGCTCCCCACATCGCAGCGACGCCGACCAGGACGGCTGAGACGGTGGTCCCCCCGAGCAGCTCGCGTGCCAGGTCGAAGGGGAAGTCGGGCTGGAAGCGGCGACCGCGGCCGGCCATGGCGTCGACCATCCCCCCGAAGATGGCCAGGTACGCGACACCGCCGAGCACGATGGCGGCCGCCCACCGCCTCACCCACGCGGGACGCAGCCCTCCACGGGCGAGGACGAGGACCACGTGCCCGCTCAGGGGTACGAGCGCGTACAGGTGGGTGGCGATCGCGATCGCTGACGCAGCCACGTAGAGCAGCTCCGCGGACCGGCGCGAGCTCGCCTTCGGGTCGAGCAGCCGCTGGAGCGTCATGGTCGAGACCACGATCGCCAGGGTCATGAGGCTGTAGCCGCGCACGGCGCGCGACAGCTCGGCGAACACCGGGTTGGTGGCGACCACGGCCGCGGCGCACGCTCCGGCGAGCCCGCCCCACCTGCGGGCGCAGTGCGCTGCGATCAGGCCGACCGTCACGGCACCGAAGGCGATGGGGAGCGCCCGGAGGACCGCTTCCTCCGTCGTGCCGGTGAGCCGCACCACACCGTTCACGAGCAGCGAGAAGAGCGGGTGGTTGTTGAACGCTCGCTGCGTGCGAACGGCGTCGAGCAGCGAGCCCGTTCGTACGAAGAACCCGACGGTCTCCGCGCTGTCGTAGTCGAGCGCTCGACCGGCCCCGAGCACGTAGAAGGCCGCGGTGAGGACGCCGGAGGTCGCCCCGACGAGCCTCGGGTCGCGCCAACCCCGAGCCTGCGACGATCCGACCGCCTTCACGCGCGTGGCGCGTGGAGCTTCTCGTAGAGCGTGTCCGCGACAGCGTCGGGGAGCCAGGGGAGGGCCTGCAGCTCATCGAGCGAGGCCCGCTTCACGGCGTTCACGCCGCCGAGCTCCTTCACGAGCCGCTTCTTGCGGGCCGGGCCCAGGCCCGGCACGTCGTCGAGGGCGCTCCTCGTCATCCGCTTGCCGCGGAGCTCCCGGTGGAAGCCGATGGCGAAGCGGTGCGCCTCGTCGCGGATCCGCTGCAGCAGGTAGAGGGCCTCGGACTGCCTCGGGATCACCACCGGCTCGGACCGCCCCGGCACGAACAGCTCCTCGAAGCGCTTGGCCAGCGCCGCCACGGGGATCTCCCCGTCGAGGCCGAGCTCCTCCAGCACCCGAACGGCCACGCCCAGCTGGCCCCTGCCACCGTCGACGAGCAGCAGCTGCGGGGGGTACGAGAAGCGCCCCGGGCGTGCGTCCGCCGGTCGCTGGCGCTCGCTGAGGTAGGCGGTGAGGCGCCGGGTGAGCACCTCCTCCATGGCGGCGAAGTCGTCGTTGCCGGCCACGTCGCGCACCTTGAAGCGGCGGTAGTCGACCTTCTTCGGGAGCCCGTCCTCGACGACGACCATGGAGCCGACGTAGTCGGTGCCCTGCAGGTGGCTCATGTCGAAGCACTCGATCCGCAGCGGCGCCTCGGGCAGCCCCAGGTGATCCTGGAGCTCGTTGAGCGCCCGGGCCCGGCTGTTGTGGTCGGCCGCCCGGCGGAGCCGGTGCCGCACGAACTCCTCCTTGGCGTTGCGGGTGACGGTCTCGTGGAGCTCGCGCTTGTCGCCCCGCTGCGGCACGCGCACCTGGACCCGCGAGCCCCGCAGCATGCCGAGCCACTCCTCGTACAGCGCGGGATCGTCGGGCAGGTGCGGGACCAGCACCTGCTTGGGCACCCCCGACGCCGGTTCGTCGCCGTAGAGGCCCTCCAGCACGTTGGCCACGAGGCCGGCGGCGTCGAGGTCCTCCACCTTGTCCACCACGAACCCCTTGCGACCCACGACCCGGCCACGCCGAACGAAGAACACCTGCACCGCGGCCTCGAGCTCGTCGTCGGCGATGCCGATCACGTCGAGGTCCTCGCTGCGCTCGGCCACCATCTGCTGGCGCTCGATGGCCTTCTGCACCGCAGCCAGCCGGTCGCGGACCCGCGCCGCCCGCTCGTATTCGAGCTCGCCGGCCGCCTCGCTCATCTCGCGCTGGAGCCGCTGGACGACCTCGTCCGTCTCGCCGTCGAGGAAGTCGAGCAGCTGGGAGACCAGGGCGCCGTACTGCTCGGGGTCGACTTCGCCCACGCAGGGTCCCGAGCACTTCTCGATGTGGAACAGCAGGCAGGGCCGGCCCAGCCGCTGGTGCGACGCCAGCTTCGAGTCGGAGCAGGTGCGGATGGGGAACGTCCGCAGCAGCAGGTCGAGCGTGTCGCGGATCGCGTAGGCGTGGGCGAAGGGCCCGAAGTACCGGACGCCCTTGCGCTTGCGGCCCCGCATCACCATGGCCCGGGGCCACTCGTCGTCGAGGGTGACCGCCAGGAAGGGGTAGCTCTTGTCGTCCCGCAGCCGCACGTTGAAGCGGGGCCGGTGCTGCTTGATCAGGCTGTACTCGAGCATGAGGGCCTCGACGTCGTTGCGGACCTGGATCCACTCGACGGTCTCGGCCGACGCCACCATCTGGGCCGTGCGGGGGGGCAGGTGGCGGGGGTCCTGGAAGTAGCTCGACAGGCGCTGGCGCAGGCTCTTGGCCTTGCCCACGTAGACCACCCGGCCGGCGGCGTCCTTGAACTGGTACGAGCCGGGGGCGTCGGGGATGGTGCCGGCGGGCGGGCGCTGGATCACCGCGCCAGCCTAGGGAGGGCCCTGCCCCCGCGTTCCGGTGAACGGTGGGTTTACACTTGGGGTGACTGCCGGCCTGGCATCCGGCGACATATCAGCTCCGTGGCCGACATCCCCGTGGAGGGCGACCAGGCTGTCCCCACCGGCCGCGAGCGGAGCTTCCCTCGAGGGGGTCCACAACCCAATGCTGCGGCTGCAAGCCCTGCTGCCCGACGAGTACACCGTCGTGCCGCCCGAAGACCTCGCCACGCGCATCGGCGCGGCCAAGGAGGCGCTGCGCGACCGGCTCTTCGTCCTCGGGCACCACTACCAGCGCCACGAGGTGATGCGCTGGGCCGACGCCCGGGGCGACTCGTTCCGCCTCTCCGTGCTCGCCCAGCAGCACGCCGAGGCCGACTACATCGTGTTCTGCGGCGTGCACTTCATGGCCGAGTCGGCCGACATCCTCACCGGCGACCACCAGCAGGTGATCCTCCCCGACCTGAACGCCGGCTGCTCGATGGCCGACATGGCCGACGTCGACTCCGTCGAGGAGGCGTGGGACGCGCTGTCCGGCGTGGTCGACCTCGACCGGCTCGTGCCCATCACGTACATGAACTCGTCGGCGGCCCTGAAGGCTTTCGTGGGCCGCCACGGCGGGGCGGTGTGCACCAGCACCAACGCCCGGGCCGTGCTCGAGTGGGCGTTGGCCAGGGGCGACAAGGTGCTGTTCTTCCCGGACCAGCACCTGGGCCGCAACACCGCTCTGGCCATGGGCCACGGCCACGAGGCCATGCGCGTGTGGAACCCGAAGCTGGAGCTCGGCGGGCTCACCGAGGCCGACTGCAAGGACGCCACCTTCCTGCTGTGGAAGGGCCACTGCACGGTGCACCAGCGGTTCCGCCCCGAGCACGTCGAGGCCTTCCGGGCCGAGCACCCCGGCGGCATCGTGGTCGCCCACCCCGAGTGCTCCTACGAGGTGTGCCAGCTGGCCGACCAGGTGGGCTCCACCGACTTCATCATCAGGGCCGTCGAGGCCGCGCCGCCGGGCGCGGTGATCGGGGTGGGCACCGAGATCCACCTGGTGCAGCGCCTCGACGACGAGACGCCCGACAAGACGGTGGTGTCGCTCGACCCGCTGATCTGCCCCTGCTCGACGATGTTCCGGATCGACGCCGCCCACCTGTGCTGGGTGCTCGAGAACCTGGTGGAGGGCCGGGTGGTGAACCAGATCACGGTCGACCCGGACACCGCCGAGTGGGCCCGGGTGGCGCTGGAGCGGATGCTGGAGATCACCTGAGCCGCACACGGGCGGGTGCGCGGTGAGTGCCACCGTGATCACCGTCGCGTACCGCACGGACCACCTGGACACGGCCTGGATCCCGGACGACGCCGACGTGATCGTGGTGCACAACGACCGGTGCCTCGATCCGGCGACCGTCACCCACCCTCGCGCCCGGCACCTGGTCAACGCCGACAACGTCGGCTTCGGTGCGGCCGTCAACCGCGCCCTCCCCCTGGTCAGGACCGAGCGCGTGCTGCTGTGCAACCCCGACGCCACCCCCCGGCCGGAGCACTGGCGCGCCCTGGTCGACGAGGCCGGGCCCGGGGAGCTGGTGACCGTGCCCCTCGTCGATCCGACCGGTCGTCCGGAGGCGGTCGTGAGCCGCTACCCGACCCCGCTCTCGATCGTGCTGACGGCGTTCCGGGTCGGCCGGTGGCTCCCGCGCGGCAGCCCGCTCCGGGCGCGACTCGCCCCGCTTCTCGGACCGTGGGGTCGAGCACACGCCCAGGCGCTCAGGGATCCGAGCGGCTCCTGGGAGCTGACAGAGCGGTGGCCGTCGGCTGCCCTCTGCTCGTACCCGACGGACGCGCTGCGCGCCGTCGGCGGCTTCGACCCCGGGTACTTCCTCTACCTCGAGGACACCGACCTGGCCCGGCGGCTCGCCCGGTCCGGGCTGACCCTTTGCGTGCGCGTGGCCCACAGCCCGGCCGCGATCCACCTGGTGGGCGCCTCGAGCGCCGGCCGGCGCGAGCAGCGCCGCACCGCCGATCTGGCCTACGTCCGCTCCACCGAGCGGTACGCCTCGGCGAGCGTCGGGCCGCGGTGGCGAGCGGTCCGGCCGCTGCTCGCGCTGCGCCGGCGCTGGCTGTGCCGATGACCGGGCCGACCGCAGCGCTGCTCGTGCTCGGCCGGGCCAGGGGCCTCGGCGAGGCCGCCCGGGTGCGGTCGTGGGAGGCGATCCTCGGTGCCGCCGGGGTGATCCCCGTCGTCGTGCCCCTGCTGACCGACCATCGCACGCGGCTCCCCCACCTGCCGCTGTCCCAGCTCCGCGACGTCAGCGCCGGGCGCACCACCCCGGAGACCCTGGCATGGTCGCTCCCCTCGCTCCGCCGGCGGCTCGACCGTCTCCAGCCCGACCTGGTGGTCTCGGTGACGAACAGGGCCTTCCACCCCTCGATCGGGGCCTCGGCCCGGTGCGTGGTCCTCGACGCCGTCGATCCGTTGGCCGTGAGCTACGCCCAGCGCGCCCGCTCGGTCCGGAACCCGGCGAGGAAGGCGGTGTTCGGGCTGCTCGGGTGGGCCCACGCCCGCTTCGAGCAACACCCCCAGCCGCAGGTGGTGCGCACCCTGGCCGGCTGGTCCGATGCCGCGGCCGCCGGTGTGCAGTGGCTCCCGAACGTGGTGCAGGCCGAACCGGAGCACGCCGTGGCCGCGGACCACGACCTCGTCTTCTTCGGCAACCTCGGCTACGCGCCGAACGTCGAGGCCGTCGAGCGGCTGGATCGGGCCTGGCCGGCCATCGCCAGGGTGCGGCCCGGGACCACGCTGCTGCTGGCGGGCTCGCACGCGGCCGCCGCGGTGCGGCACGCGGCCCAGCGCCACGGTTGGACGCTGCTCGGCCCGTACGACGACGTCGCCGACGTCTGCGGAAGGGCCCGGATCGCCATCGCCCCGCTGACGTCGGCGGTCGGCATCCAGAACAAGGTCCTCGAGGCCGCCGCCCACGGGTTGGCGCAGATCGTGTCGCCGGCTGCGGCCGGGGGCTTCGCGCCCGGGTTCCCGTTCCACGTGGCGCCCGACGACGCCAGCCTGATCCGCGAGATCGTCGACCTGCTCGACGACGAGGCCGCCCGTGTCGATCTGGCCCAGCGGGCGCGCGCCGCCGTCCGCCAGACCTACACGCCGGAGGCCTGGGCACCCCTGATCACCATGCTCCTGGGCGACGGTCCCGGACCGCTCGGGGCGGCCTGAGCGGAGCCGGGCCTCGGGGACCGGGCCCCGAAGGCAGCACGATCGTCTCCACGGGCACGACGGGAGGGGAGAATAGGTGCCGTGCACCACGCCTCGACCCGTCGCGTCCGGAGCCGTTGAGCTCGGACCGGCCCCCCCTGGGATGGCGCCGGGTGGGGGTGCCGCTCGTCACGCTGCGGATCCTGGGTCAGGCAGCCGAGTTCCTGGCGTTCGTCATCTTCGCTCGAAGGCTCGGGACCACCGAGTTCGGACAGCTCTCCATGGCGTTCTTGGTGTGCCGGTATGCGGGGATGGTGGCCGACTGGGGTGCAGCCGTCAGAGGCGTCCGCGACGTCGCCGGCGACCGGTCCGCCGGCCAGATCGCTGCCCTCCTCAAGCGCCGGTACGCGGTGACGACCGTGCTCACGGGCGCGTACGTCGTCGGCTGCGTCGCTACCGGCTGGCTGAGCCTCGTGCCGGTCGCGATGGTGATCGTCTCCCGGGGCCTGAGCCGCGACTGGCTCGCTCTCGGCCGCCACCTCGGCGGGCGTGCTGGCATGCCAGCTGTGGCGCAAGGAGCAACCGCAGCGCTGCTGGCAACCACCGTCAACAGCCTCGGCTGGGCAGCCATCGTCCTGGCGCTCGCGTACGGGACCAGCACGATGATGTCGTTGGCACTGAACCGCGTGCCAGACCGTCCGCCGTCCGCCGGGGTGAAGGTGGACGCGTGGCTCGTTGTCTCCTTGCTCGCCGACCAGGTCACGCTGTCGAGCGACGTGCTGTTGCTCGGCTTCCTGGCGTCGGCCTCGGAGGCCGGGGTGTACGCCGCGGTCTACAGGATCCCGAACGCCTGGCTGAGCGTCATCGGCCTTGTGGTGCTCTCCCGGCTTCCTTCCGTCACGCACGCCCTCACGCGAGGAGAGGCGACGATCTCGCAGCTCTGGCGGCGGGCGTCACGGCTCGGCGCGCTCATCGCCGTGGTGATCGTTGCGACCATCCCCATCGCCGTCCTGCTCGTCGTGCCCCTGTTCGGCGAGGAGTACGCAGCAGGTCGGGCGCCTCTGGCCATCCTCCTCCTGGCGACGGCCGCCATCGCAGCGGGTTCGTCGCTGCACCCACTGGTCGTGGCCTTGAACGAAGACCGGCGCTTGGCTGCCGCCTCGGTCGGAGTGGCTCTACTGAACGTCAGCGGGAACGTGGCCGTGATCCCCGCTCACGGCATGGTGGGCGCCGCGGTCGTGACGCTCGTGAGCGAGGTCATCCTCGGCTTGGCCTTTGCGGTGATCGTGGGCCGCCGGGCCCGACAGGCCGTGCACCGGTGAGCAGGTTCCTGTTCGTCGGGCACAGCCCGAGAGTCGGTGGCGCCGAGCTCGCGCTGGAGGAGCTGGTCCGCGGGATCGTGGCGGAGGGGCACGAGTGCGTCGTGGCTCTACCAGCGATGGGCCCGATGACGGAGCGCTACCGTCGAGCAGGTGCCCGCGTTGTCACGGCCCGCTTCACCAGCTGGGCAACGCTCCGGCGGTCGATCGCCGCCAGGGCGGCACGGGCCGCCCTGCTTCCCATCGGCATCGCGCACCTCGCCTGGCTGATCCACCAGCTCTCACCCGACGTCATCGTGTCGAACACGGTCGTGACGGGCGCTGGCGCGCCGGCCGCCTGGCTGACCCGGCGACGTCATGTCTGGTTCCTCCACGAGTTCGGTGACCTCGATCACGGCTACCGCTTCGTCCTGGGCGCCCCCCTTTCGTTCGGCCTCATCGGCCGGCTCTCTCACGCCGTCGTCTGCTGCTCTCACGCCGTCGCCGACCGCTTCGCGCCCTACGTCCGCGGAGTCGGGCCAGCCGTCGCCTACTACGCGGTCGAGGGTTCGACAGCCTCGCCCTCGGCCCCACGACGCCGATCACCTGAAGAGCCCGTACGGCTCGTGCTGGTCGGAACGCTGAGCCCGGGCAAGGGCCAGCTCGATGCCATCCGGGCACTCGCCCGACTACGCCAGCACGGTCTGGCTGCGACACTCGACCTCGTCGGGCCCGACACGCCGCCCCACGGGACCGCTCTGCGCTCGGAGGTGCGGCAGCTCGGTCTCCTCGAGGCCGTGAGGTTCGTCGGGCCGGTCGAGGATCCGACGCCGTGGTACGACGGGGCGGATGTCGTGCTCGTCTGCTCGCGCAACGAGGCCTTCGGCCGGGTGACCGTCGAGGCGATGAAACGAGAGCGTCCTGTTGTCGGCGCCGCCTCTGGCGGCACCCTCGAGCTGATCGCCGCATCCGGCGGGGGCTTGGTCTACCCGGCCGGAGACGTCGCCGCCCTGGTGGAAGCCGTCGAAACGGTCGTTGACGACGCCGACCAGGCACTCGCACTCGGGTCCGACGGTCGATCGTGGGCTACGGCGCGCTGCACGCGAGAACGCTACGTCAAGGCCTTCATGGCCGCCGTCGAGGATCTCGGCCCGGGCCCGGAGCGGGCTCACCGGCCTTCACCGCCGAACACGCTGCGGAGGGTGCGGACGAGGATGCGCGCGTCGAACGACAGGCTCTGCCGCCGCAGGTAGAAGAACTCGTACTGCAGCTTCTCCAGCGCGTCGGCCTCGTTGCCGGCGTAGCCGTACTTCACCTGCGCCCACCCGGTGATCCCGGGCCTGACGAGGTGGCGGACCTCGTAGAAGGGCAGCTTCTCCCGCAGCTCGGCCACGTAGCCGGGCTGCTCGGGCCGGGGACCCACCAGCGAGAGGTCGCCCCGGAGCACGTTCACCACCTGGGGGAGCTCGTCGAGGTGCGTGCGGCGCAGGAGGTGCCCGAGACCGGTGATGCGGGGATCGTCCTCGGAGGTCCACTCGTCGACCGGGCCCCCGGCCGCGGGCGCCATCGTCCGGAACTTGACGATGGTGAAGACCCGACCGCCGCGACCCACTCGCTGCTGCCGATACAGGAGCGGGCCGCGGTTCGCGACCAGGTCGCCGACGAACACCAACGGGGTGAGCAGCACCAGGAACACCAGCCCCACCGCGGCGAGGAAGAGGTCGAAGATCCGCTTCACCCGGGCGTAGCGGAGCCGGTGGATCTCGCCGATGTCGAACATGAGCGACACGCGCTCGAGCTCGGACACCGGCAGCTTCCCGAGCCACTCCTCGTAGAACAGGGAGAGGGTGCGCACCCGCAGGCCGCCGGCGTGGAGCTGGGCGGCTTGGGCCACCACGCCCTCGTCGGCCTGGGCCGATCGGCTGAGCACCAACACCGTGGCGCGGGTGGCCTCCGCCCGCTCGGTGAGGGGGCCGACCGGTCCCGACGCCGAGGCCTCCTCGCTGGTCAGCGAGGCCACCAGGTGCGCGGGCCGCTCCGGCGCCAGGTCGAGATCGTCACCCAGGGTCGCGGTGTCGGCGGCGTCGCCGACGAGCAGCACCCGATCGCGCTCCTCGGCCCTCGCCCTCGCCTCGGACGCTGCCCGGGAGCAGAGCGCGAGCCACGGCACGAGCAGCACGGCCGACCCGAACACCACGAAGCGGGGCAGCAGGGCGTCGCCCGTGACCAGCTGGACCACCGAGATCCCGAGCGCGGCCGCGGCGGTGGCGGCCAGCGCGGAGACGAAGGCCGACCGGCCGCTGCGTGGCAGCTCGGGCAGGCCCACCGCGTACGCCGCGACTGCGATGAGCCCCATGTAGGCGATCGACCACGCGAACCGGAACGAGTCGACGTAGTCGTACGGCTCGTCGGCCACGAACCGGCTGTGGACCACGCTCAGCAGCAGGACCACGGCCACGATCCCGCCGACCTGCAGCACGGACGCGAAGCGACGCACGGCTACGGCCCGGCCTCGGGCACGCCCGGCCGGTCGGCCTGGTTCACCACGACCACAGTGTGCTCCCGATCGGCGGGACGGCCGGTGATCTGAGCCTTCCGCTCGCCGACCGCCTGCGCCAGGCAGGATGGAGGTCCCGATGTCCGTGGAGCGTGGCTGATGCCGGTCGAGCGCGATCCTGAGCGCAAGGCACGAGAGCGCGCCTTCCACGATCGGCGGTTCACCAGCGAGACCCGCGACCGCGCTGCCAAGTACTACGCAGTCGATGCCGCCGGTGCCCGGTACCGAGAGATCCTCGCGGCAGTCCCGCCCGGCGCCACGGTCCTCGAGTGCGGGTGCGGGATCGGCAGCATGGCCTTCGAGCTCGCTCGCCGGGGGGTGCGCGTGATCGCCATCGACCTCTCCCCGGTGGCCGTCGGGCAGGTCCGGGCGCGGGCCACGGAGGAGGGGCTCCACATCGACGCTCGGGTGATGGACGCCGAGGCGCTCTCCCTCCCGAGCGGCACGCTGGACGTGGTCATCGGATCCGGCATCCTGCACCACCTCGATCTGCGGAGCGCCTTCGGCGAGGTCGCTCGGGTCCTTCGGCCGACGGGGTGGGCGGTGTTCGTGGAGCCCCTGGGCCACAACCCGGCGATCACCGCCTACCGGCGGCTCACACCGTCGATGCGGACCCCGGACGAGCACCCTCTTCGCCGTGGCGACCTGGCCCTGGCCCAGGAGCGCTTCGGCGACGTGCAGCTCGAGGCGTTCGATCTGCTGGCACTGGCAGGGGTGCCCATCCGCCGGTACCGGGCCGGGCAGGCCGCCATCGCCCGGCTCCACGGTGCCGACCGCTGGCTGTTCGCCAGGTACCCGCGCTCCCGGTACCTGGCGTGGGTGGCGGTACTCGCTCTCCGGCGGCCGCGCCCGGCGTCAGCCTGACGAACCGGTCGGCTACCCGGCCAGGAGCGGACCGAGGAACCGCCCGGTGTGGCTCTCGGGCGTGGCCGCCACCAGCTCGGGCGGGCCCTCCACCACCACCTTGCCGCCCCCGGAGCCGCCCTCGGGCCCCAGGTCGATCAGCCAGTCGGCGGTCTTGACCACGTCGAGGTTGTGCTCGATCACGAGCACCGAGTTGCCCTGGTCGACCAGCCGCGACAGCACCGTGAGGAGCTTGCGGACGTCTTCGAAGTGCAGACCGGTGGTGGGCTCGTCGAGGATGTAGATGGTGTGGTTCGTGGGTCGCTTGGCCAGCTCGCTGGCCAGCTTCACCCGCTGCGCCTCGCCGCCCGACAGGGTGGGGGCCGGCTGGCCCAGGCGCACGTAGCCGAGCCCCACGTCGACCAGCGTCTGCATGTGGCGGGCGATGGGCGGCTGGTTGGAGAAGAACGCCAGCGCCTCCTCGCACGACAGGTCGAGCACCTCGGCGATGTTCTTCCCCTTGAACGCGATGTCGAGGGTGTCGCGGTTGTAGCGGTCGCCCTTGCAGACCTCGCAGGGCACGTACACGTCGGGCAGGAAGTGCATCTCGATCTTGATGGTGCCGTCGCCCGCGCAGGCCTCGCAGCGGCCGCCGCTCACGTTGAACGAGAACCGCCCCGGCAGGTAGCCGCGGATCCGCGCCTCCGGGGTCTGGCTGAAGAGCTTGCGGACGTGGTCGAAGACCCCCGTGTAGGTGGCCGGGTTGGAGCGGGGGGTGCGGCCGATCGGCGACTGGTCGATGTTGATGACCTTGTCGAGGAACTCGACCCCCTCGAGGGCCTTGTGGCGGCCGGGCACGTCCTTCGACCGGTAGATCCGCTGCATGAGGGCCCGGTGGAGGATGTCGGACACGAGGGTGGACTTGCCCGAGCCCGACACGCCGGTGACGCACACGAAGCACCCGAGGGGGATGGCCACGTCGATGTCGCGGAGGTTGTGCTCGCGCGCGCCCCGGACCCACAGCCACTCGTCGCCCGGCTCCCGTCGGGTGGCCGGCACGGGGATCCTGCGCCGCCCCGAGAGGTACTGGCCGGTGACCGAGGCCTTGGCCCGCAGCAGCCCCTTGACCGTGCCCGAGTAGACGACGTCACCGCCGTGCTCGCCGGCCCCGGGCCCGATGTCGACCACGTGATCCGACACCCTGATGGTCTCCTCGTCGTGCTCGACCACCAGCACCGTGTTGCCGAGGTCGCGCAGCCGCACGAGGGTGTCGATGAGGCGGCGGTTGTCGCGCTGGTGGAGGCCGATCGAGGGCTCGTCGAGCACGTACAGCACCCCCACCAGCCCGCTGCCGATCTGGCTGGCCAGGCGGATCCGCTGCGCCTCGCCCCCGGCCAGCGTGCCGGCCGACCGCCCCAGGCTCAGGTAGTCGAGGCCGACGTCGAGCAGGAAGCCCATGCGGGCGTTGATCTCCTTCACCACCCGCTCGGCGATCATGCGGTCGCGCTCGGAGAGGTCGAGGCCGGCCAGGAACTTGGCCGCCTCGCCGATGCTCATCGAGCTCACCTCGAACAGGTTCCTGCCCCCCACGAGCACCGCCAGCGACGCCGGCTTGAGCCGGGCGCCGTCGCAGGCGGGGCAGGGAACCTCCCGCATGTAGCCCTCGATCTGCTCCCGCTGGTGGTCGCTCTCGGCGTCGGCGTGCCGGCGCTGGAGGTACGGCAGGACGCCCTCGTACGAGGTGGAGTAGGTGCGGACCCGCCCGTAGCGGTTGCGGTAGCGGACGGTCACCGACTCCTTCCCCGCTCCGTGCAGGATCACCTGCTGCTGCTTCTTGCCGAGCCGGCCCCAGGGGGCGTCCGGGTCGATGCCGTGCTCCTCGGCCACGGCGGTGAGGAGCCGGGCGAACCACTGGGCGCGGGCTGTCGACCAGGGGGCGATCGCCCCCTCGTTGAGCGACAGGTCGGGGTTGGGCACCACCAGCTCGGGGTCGACCTCGAAGCGCGTGCCGAGGCCGTCGCAGCGCTCGCACGCCCCGTAGGGCGAGTTGAACGAGAAGTTCCGGGGGGCGAGCTCGTCGAAGCTCAGCCCGCAGGTGGGGCAGGCGAGGTGCTGGCTGAACGTGAGGGTCTCCGAGTCGCCGCCGTCGCGGCCCACGATCTCCACCTCGGCGATGCCGTCGGCCAGGCGCAGCGCCGTCTCCAGCGAGTCGGTCAGGCGGCGCTCGATGCCGTCGCGCCGGACCAGCCGGTCGACGACCACCTCCAGGGTGTGCTGCTCGTAGCGCGCCAGGTGGGCGCCGTCCTTGGCCACCTCGGCCAGGTCGCGCACCTCGCCGTCGATGCGGGCCCGGGCGAAGCCCTGCGAGGCGAGGTCGGCGAGGAGCGTGTCGTACTCGCCCTTGCGGCCGCGCACCACCGGCGCGAGCACCTGGAAGCGGGTGCCGTCGGGCAGCTCGAGCACGCGATCGACGATCTGCTGGGGTGTCTGGCGCTCGACCCGGGTGCCGTCGTTCGGGCAGTGGGGCACGCCGATGCGGGCGTAGAGAAGGCGCAGGTAGTCGTAGACCTCGGTGATGGTGCCCACCGTGGATCGGGGGTTGCGCGACGCCGACTTCTGGTCGATGGAGATGGCCGGCGACAGGCCCTCGATGAAGTCGACGTCGGGCTTGTCCATCTGGCCGAGGAACTGCCGGGCGTACGACGACAGCGACTCGACGTAGCGCCGCTGACCCTCGGCGTAGATCGTGTCGAACGCCAGGGACGACTTGCCCGAGCCCGAGAGCCCCGTGAACACGATGAGCTTGTCGCGGGGCAGCTCGATCGAGATGTTCTTCAGGTTGTGCTCGCGGGCGCCGCGGACGACCAGCCGATCCACGGACCGATCCTACCGGCGGCAGGTCGGCCGATGGGGGAACGCCTGTTCGATCAGGGGCGAGATCGGCCCCTCGGGCTCACCGCTCGTAGGTGACCACCAGCAGGTCGTCGCCCTGGTGGTCGACGGTGCGGACACCGCCGCTGCGCCGCCACTCCCCGATGGCGTCCGGGGCCTCGACGGCGTCACCTGCGAGCACCAGCTCGACGCTGGCCACCCCGGACCGTGCGGCCACCGCCAGGGCGTCGGGAAGGGCTTCCTCGCCGTCAGCCGTCAACCATCGCCGCTCGCCGTACCACCACCCCGCCTCCCGGCCCAGGTTGATGTCGGTGGCGACGACGACCCGCCCGTCCGCCACGTCGAGGAGCGCCTCGACGGTGCGGGCCACCTCGCGGGTGCGATCGACGTGCCACGCCAGCCCGTACCAGGTGACCGCGGCCGCCACGGCCAGCAGCGCCACCGCCGGAGCCCGTCGCATGCCGGCGCGGTCGATGGCGTTGGCGCCGACCACCACCAGCAGCGCGCCCGAGACCAGCAGGTAGCGGCCTCCCCACTGGGGGGCCTGCTCACCAGGCCACTGAAGCAGCCAGATGGCCGGCAGCGCGAGCAGACCTCCACCCAGCAGGAGGTGCTCGCGGCTCGTGCGGGCCCCGAACAGGCCGGCCGCCGCCACCGCCGACGCCGGGAGGAGCCCGGGCACGAAGCCCAGCCCCAGCGCGCCCCGCACCACCAGCAGGGCGATCGCCACCCCACCGCCGAGCCAGACGAGGAGGGGGCTGGTGCCCGGGCGGACGGCCCCGAGGGCGAGGCAGAGGATCCCCACCGCGACGACGGCCCCGAGCAGGAGCGAGAGGGGGTGCTCGTTCTGGAAGATGCCGAAGCCCGTCAGCACCGCGTCGCGGAGGCGGGTGGCCACCACCGAGCCGGCCCCCTCCACCAGCCCGCTCGAGCGGGCCGCCCGGCTCCCACCGGGGCCGAGCAGCGACCGCTCGACCAGCTGGCTGGCGGCCAACACGGCCACGCCTCCGGCCACCGCAGCGACCAGCAGGGCCGGCCGGCGCGTCCACCGGCGCCGCTCCTCCGGGATGAAGGCCGCCACGACCACGAGGGAGGCCAGCACCAGCGCCACCTCGGAGCGCAGCACCACGCCGAGCGCGGCGGTGGCCCCGGCGAGCGCGGCGACAGGCACACGGTCCGCCGACAGGGCCAGGGCGACGGCCAGCAGCGCGACCCCGACCGCTGGCGCGTGCTCCCAGAAGTCGGTCGCGTAGAACGCCACCGGCGACGCGAGGCCCGTGACCCAGAAGGCCAGCCGCCCGTCCGACGCAGGGTCGACGAGGCGGGCCAGCCAGCCTGCCGCCACGGCGGCGAGCACCGCTCCCAGGGCCGGCAGCAGGAGGATGGCGCGCGCGCCTCCGATCGCCCACAGGGGACGGGCTGCCTCGACGAGCGGCAGCGACGTGATCTGCACGTAGCGGTCACCCCGGGGCACGGTGTGGCGCAGCGGGTGGTGCACCGCCTCCGGGTCGGCGGCGGCGGCCCAGTAGCCGACGTCCGGTTCCCACGAGTCGCGCTCGCCCATGACGCGCAGCGTGGCCACCTTGCCGCCCACGTCGGAGAACGACGCGGCGCGGGCGTCGCCGAGCCAGCCCACGCCGAGGTACACGGCCAGAAGGACCAGGGGCCCGACCAGCCGCTTCCAGCGCATGCCGTGATCCTCTCGCGGTTCCCGGGCGCGGCTGGGGGACGGGGCTACCCTCCGGCGATGCCACCGCTCCCCTGGCGACGCCTGGTCGTGTGGAGCGTCCTGGGCACGCTCGTCGTCGTGGCCGCCGTGCTGGTCGACCTCCAGCGGACGGGGAGCAACCCGCTCGGCCTGGTGCAGCCGGGCGCGCGGGGGCCTGCGGCCCAGGTCTTCCGAGAGGACTTCCCCGGCACCGAGCTGCTGCGCGGCACCGGCCACGACGGTCAGCAGCTGTACGCCATCGCCCGGTCGCCCATGCACCTCGACGAGGTCAGCGAGCACCTCGACCGGCCGCGCTACCGGCTCCAGCGGCCGCTGTTCCCGCTGCTCGCCTGGGCCCTGCACCCCCAGGGTGGCGGCACCGGGCTGGTGATCGCCCTCTTCGTGGTCGGAACGGCGGCGGTGCTCATCGGTGGTGTGGCCACCGGCGCGCTGGCCGTCACCGTCGGCGGTGGGCCGTGGGCCGCTCTGCTGTTCGCGCTGGTTCCCGGGACCTACGTCGCCCTGCGGATCAGCACCGCCGACGGCCTCGCCCTGGCCCTGGCGATCGCCGCGACCGCGCTGTTCCTGCGCGGTCGCCAGGCCGCGGCCGTGGCGTGCGGTGTGGCCGCGGTGCTCACCAAGGAGTCCGTGCTGGTGGTGCTCGTGGGCGTGGCCCTCGGCCGGCGCGACCGCCGGAGCCTGGCGCTCGTGGCCGTGCCCGCCGCGGTGGCGTGTGCGTGGTGGCTCGCCGTCCGCCTGCTCGTCGAGGCCACCGGTCGCCAGGTGGTGGAGCTCTCCGCGCCGTTCACCGGCCTGTGGGACGCCGTCGTCGGCGGGTGGACGGCGGACGACGCGGCCTTCGCCGCCGCCTTCGCGCTGCTCACGGTCACCGCGGCCGTCGCCGCCCTCGCGACGCGCCGGCCCCGCCACCCCCTGTGGTGGGCCGTCGCCCTGAACGGAGCATTCCTCGTGGTCCTGGGCCCGGACGTCCTCGCCCTGAACCTGAACGGCAGCAGGGCCACCGCGCCGGCCCTGCTGCTGGCGCTGCTGATGCTGGTGACCCCGAGGAACCCGCAGCGACGAACGCTCAGCCCGCCGCCCGCAGCTCTCGCTTCAGGTCCTTGATCTCGTCGCGGAGGCGGGCGGCGTACTCGAAGCGGAGGTCGGCCGCGGCCTGGTGCATCTCCTCCTCGAGGGTCTGCACCAGCCGCACGAGCTCGCCGTGGGGCAGCTCGGCCAGGTCGCTGCGAGCCCTGTCGCGCCGGCGCGAACGCCGGTCCCGGCCCGGCACCGGCGCGGTCTCCGCCGGACGCAGGGTGGCCAGGATGTCGGTGACGGCCTTGCGGATGGTCTGCGGGTCGATGCCGTGCAGGGCGTTGTAGGCCTGCTGCAGCCCGCGCCGGCGATTCGTCTCGGAGATGGCCCGCTGCATCGAATCGGTCACGGCGTCGGCGTACATGATCACCTGACCGTCGACGTTGCGGGCGGCCCGGCCGATGGTCTGGATCAGGGACGTCTCGCTGCGGAGGAAGCCCTCCTTGTCGGCGTCGAGGATGGCGACCAGCGACACCTCGGGCAGGTCCAGCCCCTCTCGGAGCAGGTTGATGCCCACCAGCACGTCGAACTCGCCGAGGCGCAGGTCGCGGAGGATCTCGATGCGTTGGATGGTGTCGACCTCGGAGTGCAGGTACCGCACCCGCACCCCCAGCTCGAGCAGGTAGTCGGTGAGGTCCTCGGCCATCTTCTTGGTGAGGGTGGTGACGAGGACCCGGTCGCCCTTGGCTACCCGCTGGCTGATCTGCTCCAGCAGGTCGTCGATCTGGCCCTTGGTCGGCCTCACCATCACCTCGGGATCGATCAGCCCGGTGGGCCGCACGATCTGCTCGACCACCTGGGCCGAGTGGTCGAGCTCCCACGGGCCGGGGGTGGCCGACAGCAGCACGCACTGGTTCACCCGCTCCAGGAACTCATCGAAGCGCAGCGGGCGGTTGTCGGCCGCCGACGGCAGGCGGAACCCGTGCTCGACGAGAGCGGCCTTGCGGGAGCGATCGCCCTCGTACTGGCCGTGGAGCTGGGGGATCGTGACGTGGCTCTCGTCGACCACGATCAGGAAGTCGTCGGGGAAGTAGTCGAGCAGGGCGTAGGGCGCCTGGCCGGGCTCCCGGCCGTCGATGTGGCGGCTGTAGTTCTCGATGCCGTTGCAGTAGCCGACCTCCTGCATCATCTCGAGGTCGTACTGGGTGCGCATGCGGAGCCGCTGGGCCTCGAGCAGCTTGCCCTGCGCCTCGAACTCGGCGAGGCGCTCCTGCAGCTCGGCCTCGATGCCGACGATGGCCTCGCGCATGCGCTGGTCGCTGGCCACGTAGTGGGTGGCCGGGAAGATGACCACCTCGTCGAGCTCGCGGAGGTGCTCGCCGGTGAGCGGATCGACCACCGAGATGCGCTCGACCTCGTCGCCGAACAGCTCGATCCGCGTGGCGACCTCCTCGTAGGAGGGGTGCACCTCGATGGTGTCGCCCCGCACGCGGAACCGGCCCCGCACCAGGTTGGCGTCGTTGCGCTCGTACTGCAGGTCGACCAGGGAGCGCAGGATCGAGCGCTGGTCGTGCTCGTCCCCCGCCCGCACGACGAGCATCTTGCCCTGGTACTCCTCGGGCGACCCCAGGCCGTAGATGCACGACACCGAGGCCACCACGATCACGTCGCGCCGGGTGAGGAGGGCCGAGGTGGCCGCGTGGCGGAGGCGGTCGATCTCGTCGTTCACCGAGGAGTCCTTCTCGATGTAGGTGTCGCTCGACGGGATGTACGCCTCGGGCTGGTAGTAGTCGTAGTAGGAGACGAAGTACTCCACCCGGTTGTCGGGGAACAGCTCCCGGAACTCGTTGGCGAGCTGCGCGGCCAGCGACTTGTTGGGTGCGATCACGAGGGTGGGCCGCTGGACCCGCTCGATCGTCCAGGCGATGGTGGCGCTCTTGCCGCTGCCGGTGATGCCGAGCAGGGTCTGGAACCGGTCGCCCCGCTCGACCCCGGCGGCGAGAGCCTCGATGGCCTTGGGCTGGTCACCGGCTGGAGCGAACTCGGAGACGACCCGGAACGGAGGCACGGCCCGAGGCTACCGACGGGGTGTGTCACCCACGGGATCAGGGGCGCCGGACGCTGGGTCCGGCCGGGCACGGCGCCACCGGTGCCGCCGGCGGGTCGTCGACCGCCTCGGGCGGCTCGTCGAAGCGGTACAGCAGGATCGAGCCGCCGATCGTCCCGACCGGGCAGTAGGCCCGCAGCCAGGCCAGGTCGTCCCGCAGGTACGCGGTGAGCGCCGAGGCCGACACCGCCAGCCAGCCCTCGACCAGGTCGGGCCGGGCCGGATCGAGCTCGGTGGCTCCCGGGATGTCCTCGATGCCGACGCCGCGAGGCCCGACGAAGGCCACCGTCGGCCGGCGGGTCGCCGACCACTCGGCCAGCCGGCCGAGGTCCTGGCCCCAGTCGAGGTCGGAGTCGGAGATCGCTCGGTAGCCGGGCCGGAAGAGGGGCGAGGTCCAGGCCAGGGCGTGCGGCGACGCGGTCAGGAACAGCGCGGCCTGGCCAACGAGCAGGGCGGCCAGGGCAGCCTGGCCGGCGCGCCAGCGGGCCAGGCGCACCCCGGGGCCGGCGGCCACCAGGGCCAGGGCGAGAACGGGGAGCAGGTACCGGGTCCCGATCGGGCGGGGCTGAGCCACGGTCGCCAGGAGCAGGGCGCCTGCGGGCACGCCGAGGACGAGGGCGGCCCGGCGACGGCGCTCGGGCGGCACGAGGGCCCAGGACCCCAGGCCCGCCGCCAACACCAGCACCGTGGTCGGCGGCAGCTTCACCGCCATCGCGCCGGCCCAGTAGCCGGCCGAGCGGCCCTCGGAGGCGCGGCCGAGCACGTACGACGGCCGCTCGGTCGCGGTGAGCTCGAGGTAGGCGAGCCCGGCGCGGTACTCGAGGGGCCAGGGCACCGACGTGCCGACCCGAGCCAGCAGCGACGCGTCGCGGCCGTCGCGCACGAACCCCTCGAGGACGTCACGGGCCTCGCCCCCGGGTGGAGCCGGCGCCACGACCCGCACCCCCACCCACACCGTCGCCCAGGCCACCCCCAGCACGACCGCCACGGTCAGCGCGGCCCGACGCAGGTCGCGCCGGCCGGCGACCACCACCACCGCCACGACGGCTCCGGCCAGGACGAGGCCGGTGTAGCGCACGAGCAGCGCCGCGCCGACGGCGGCCCCCAGCGACAGGGCCCGCCCCCGGCCGGGGCGCTCGAGCAGCCACGTCAGCGCGAGCACGGCGAGCACGGTGGCGAGAGCGAAGGGCACGTCGGTCGTCGCCAGGTGGCCGTGCCCGAGCACCAGGGGGAGGGTGAGCCACAGCCCGGCCGCGAGCAGCCCCTCCCACCCGCCGAACAGGCGGGCGCCCAGCAGGTAGAGGCTGACGGACGTGCCCGCGGCGAGGAGCACCGGCACGAGACGTGCGAGGAACGTCACCCGGTCGAGCCGGCCCACCTCCTGCTGGGCGTCGACGAAGTCCTCCGTGTACCCGAACCAGTCCGCCTCGTCCCACGACGGCGAGTCGGGCACGACGGGTCGGCCGAGGAGCGCGGGCACGGCCGCCAGGACCTTGGCCGCCGGCGGCTGCTCGGGCACCAGCCGGAGATCGTGACGGGTCAGCGCGGTCACCCCCGAGGCGATGTAGACGGCCTCGTCCACCGTCACCCGGTCGTCGGCCGCCTGCCGCAGCGCGAGGAGCGTGAACGGCACGAGCAGCCCTGCGAGCACCGCGATCACCGCCCGGCGCGTCGGCCCTGTGCACCCGCCCGGCGCGGTCGCCTCCTGGGGCGCGTTCACCCAGGGAGCCGCTGGATCCAGGCCCACACCTCGTCGACGCGTCGGGCGAGCTCGTCGCGGTCTCCTGAGTTGTCGATCACCACGTCGGCCCGGGCCACCCGCTCCTCCCGGCTCGCCTGGTTCGCGATCCGGGCCCGGGCGTCGGCCTCGTCGAAGCCCCGCTGCCCCACCAGCCGGGCGACCGCGACCTCGGGCGCCACGTCGACCACGATCACCCCCGCCATCCCGCTGCGGCCCGACTCCACCAGCAGGGGGATGTCGAGCACGACCACGTGGTCGGTGACGCGCTCGGCCTCGATGCGGCGGGCGATCTCCGCACCGACGGCCGGGTGCACGATGGCGTTCAGATCCGCCAGCGCGGCCGGGTCGCTGAACACGATCGCGGCCAGGGCCGGACGGTCGAGGAGTCCGTCCGGCGCCACCACGCCCGTGCCGAAGCGCTCCACGATGGCCGCGAACACGGGCTCGCCGGGAGCCTGCAGCTGGCGGGTGATGGCGTCGGCGTCGACGATCACCGCGCCCCGCTCGGCCAGCAGGGCCGAGACGGTGCTCTTGCCCGCTCCGATCCCCCCGGTGAGGCCGACCAGCTTCACGATCAGCGGACCGTAGCAGCGAGGGCCGACCACCCCGGATACCCCATCCGAGTGCCCGTCCTCCCCTAGCCTGGTCCCGTCGACCCGGCGCCGCCGGCGTCGCCCGAGATCGAGCACCGGACGTGCACGCCGACCTGAGCTCCCCTGCCACCTCCGAGTCAGGCGCCGCCGGCGCCCCTCTCACGGCCGCGACGGCACCGCCACCAGCGCTCGAGCGGCCGTCGGTCGACCCGTTCCGGCAGCTGGCCGTGGCCATCCGGTGGGGAGCGGTCGCGGTCGGGCTCACGCTGGCCGCCCAGGAGATCTCCGACCAGGAGTGGCCGGTCATCGCCTCCGGCCTGGTGCTGATCGCCTACACGACGTACCGCACCCTCCGCCCCATCCACGCCGTGGGCACGCGCGGGCTGGTCGATGTCCTCCTCGAGGTGGCGATCACCGTCGGCGTCGTCGTCGCGACGGGCTACTGGAGCTCCCCCTTCACCCCCTCGCTCGTCACCGCCGTGATCATCGCGGGGTTCGCCCGCGGCTTCACGCTGGCCGTGGCGATCAGCCTGGTGTCGGCGTTGGCCGTGGCCGTACCCGAGGTGCTGCGGGCCCCCACCGGGGCCGGCGACGTCGCCAGAGAGGCCGCCCAGTGGTCGGTCGTGCTCCTGCTGGTGGCCCTGGTGGCCGGCTGGGCCCGCCGGATCTCGACCGAGTCGGCCCAGCAGCAGTCGCTGGCCATGGATCGCCTCGGTCGGCTCACCGAGGCCAACGCCCTGCTCTACTCGCTCCACCGGGTCGCCCAGACCCTCCCCGCCTCGCTCGACCTCGAGGACGCGCTGGCATCGACCATCAGCAGGCTCCGCGAGCTGTTCGACTTCGACAGCGCGCTGCTCCTCCTCCACGACGACACCGACGACTCGTGGCAGCCGGCCGCCAAGCACAACGTGCGCATCCAGGAGCCCTACCGGGCGGGCACGCTGCCCCCGCCGCTGCAGCGGGCCGTGAGCTCCCCCGGCGCGCTGGCCGAGGCGAACCTGCTGGCACGCGGCGGCCCTGGTGCCGCACCTCGCGCCGAATCGGGCATCTACGCCGCCCTCCGCGCCCGCGGCACGCTGGTGGGCGCGCTCGCGGTGGAGTGCCGCGAACCCGACCGGTTCACCCCGCGCGACCTGGAGCTGCTCGACGGCTTCGTGGCGCCGGCCGCGCTCGCCATCGACAATGCCCGCTGGTTCTCCCGGCTGCGCACGGTCGCGGCCGACGAGGAGCGCTCCCGCATCGCCCGGGATCTCCACGACCGGATCGGGCAGTCGCTCGCCTACCTCGCCTTCGAGCTCGACCGCATCGTGAAGCTGGCCGGCAAGGGGAGCGACGTCGACCAGCCGCTCGGGCGGCTCCGCGAGGACATGCGCGGCGTGATCGGCGAGGTGCGCGACACCCTGTACGACCTCCGGACCGAGGTGTCCGACGAGCAGAGCATGACCGCCACCCTGGAGGCCTATCTGGCCCGCGTGCAGGAGCGCTCCGGCCTCGGGGTGACCTTCCGCTCCGACGAGCAGGCCCGGCTGCCGCTGCTCCAGGAGAAGGAGTTCTGGCGGGTCGCCCAGGAAGCGATCACGAACGTGGAGCGTCACGCCCGCGCCCGGCAGCTGGCCGTCACCTGGGTGTGCGACGGTGACGAGGCCGAGCTGGTGGTGAGCGACGACGGCATCGGCTTCGATCGCCGCACCGCCGGCCGCCTCGACTCCTACGGCCTCCTGGGCATGCGCGAGCGGGCCGCCAGCCTCGGCGCCCGCCTCGACGTCGAGTCGAACCGCGGGTTCGGGACCACCGTGCGATGCCGCCTCGTTTCCCAACGAAGGGACAACCGTTGACGATCAGACTGCTGCTGGCCGACGACCACCGCATGCTCCGGGAGGCCCTGCGGCGCTCGATGGAGGACGAGGGCTTCGAGGTGGTCGGCGAGGCGGGCGACGGCGAAGAGGCGCTGCACCTGGTCGACGAGCTCGGGCCCGACGTGGTGCTGATGGACATCAGCATGCCGGAGCTGAACGGCATCGAGGCCACACGAGACGTCCACGCCCGCCATCCCGGCGTGAAGGTCGTGATGCTGACGATGCACGCCGACCAGGAGCTGCTGGCGCAGGCCATCCGCGCCGGTGCCGTCGGCTACCTCGTGAAGGACTGCTCGGTCGAGGACATCGCGTCGACGATCCGCAGCGCCGCCGCCGGCGAGACCGCGCTGTCACCCGAGCTGGCCGCTTCGATGCTCGACGAGGTCCGCCGCCTCGACCCGCCCGCCGTGCCCGACGAGGAACGGGTGGTCACCAAGCGCGAGGAAGAGGTGCTGCAGCTCATCGCCGACGGGTGCTCGCCCCCGGAGGTGGCCAGCAAGCTCTACATCTCGCAGAAGACCGTGAAGAACCACCTCGCCTCCATCTACGAGAAGCTCGACGCCCGCGACCGGACCCAGGCCGTGCTCCGGGCGGTGCGGATGGGGATCGTGCACCTCGATTGAGCACCCGGGTTGACGAAATGGTCCGAACGTCCTATGGAGTCGCCATCCCTGCCCTCCGATACTGATCGTGCAAGCCCCCGACGGGGGTCCACGCAAGAGTCAGAGACAGGGAGATCCCCGATGCTTACCTCCTTCGATTTCATCGCCACCTGGATGCGGGCCCGCTTCGGCGACACCGAGCGGGGCGCCTCCCTCGTGGAGTACGCGCTGCTGGTCGCCCTCATCGCCGTGGTGTGCATCGCCGCCATCGCACTGCTGGGCAACAACGCC
Source organism: Acidimicrobiales bacterium (assembly GCA_016716005.1). NCBI lineage: Bacteria > Bacillati > Actinomycetota > Acidimicrobiia > Acidimicrobiales > Acidimicrobiales bacterium. The sequence goes on along the minus strand of JADJXE010000001.1, from coordinate 3,593,217 downwards.
TCCAGCAAGTTCAACTCGGTCGGCAGCTCCATCGGCGGCGCCAGCTGATCCCAGGCTCACCAGAGCGCGACGAGGGAGCGGGTCCCAGGCCCGCTCCCTCGTCGCGTGAATGGGCCGAACGGCCCATGCGGACCGGCGACCGACGTGCCGACACACACGGTGACGCCTGCGGGTTGCAGGCACATCGACGAGGGAGCGATTCGATGATCACATGGGACTTCCTGAGCACATGGGTCCGGGCCCGCTTCGGCGACACCGAGCGGGGCGCCTCCCTCGTGGAGTACGCGCTGCTGGTCGCCCTCATCGCCGTGGTGTGCATCGCCGCCATCGCACTGCTGGGCAACAACGCCTCCAGCAAGTTCGACTCGGTCGGCAGCTCCATCGGTGGCGCCAGCTGATCCCCGCGCCACCACAGCGCGACGAGGGAGCGGACCCCCGGGCCCGCTCCCTCGTCGCGTGAATGAGCCGAATGGCCCATGCGGACGGGGGGCCGACGTGCCGACACCACCCTCGGCGGGACGGGTCGTCGAGGATGGGAGCGGTTCGATGATCACATGGGCGTTCCTGAGCACGTGGGTCCGGGCCCGCTTCGGCGACACCGAGCGGGGCGCCTCCCTCGTGGAGTACGCGTTCCTCGCCGCCCTGATCGCCGTGGTGTGCATCGCCGCGATGGCGCTCCTCGGAGGCGCGACGTCCAGCACGCTCGATGGGGTCGGCAGCTCCGTGGGCAGCGCCAGCTGAGCCACGGCTCAGCGACAGCGCGGCCACACCGGGCGAGCCGATCCGCCGTCGGGCTCGCCCGGTGCGCGTCAGCGCCCTGACGGCACCGCCACGACCCAGTCGTCGTCGGCGTAGGCGATCCGCCACGCCGGGCTCGTCTCGAGGATCGTGGACAGGGGCAGGTCGGCCGGCCACACGACCGCCGTGGTGTCCCAGTCGTCGAGCACCTCCTGCCACCGCTCCCCCCCCTGGTGCAGCACCACCAGGTCGTCGACGACCTCACGCGGGTACATGTCGTAGCGGTCGTCCACGAACACGTTGGCGTCGGCGCCGCGCCGGTACTCGAGGTAGTTGCCCACCAGATCGGGGGTGACCACTCGCTGGTCGGGACCCAGGAGGCCCTCGCCATCGGCCCACGCCAGCGCGGCCACCGGGTACCCGTCGAACCGGAAGGCGGGCGACGACAGGGCAGCCGCCACCGCGACCGCTCCACCTGCCACCAGCGCTACGGCCCCGAGCGTGACCGCGAGGGATCGCCGGGCGGTGCCGATGGTGCCGAGGCCCTTCGCCTGCGGCGCCATCGCCGCCACCAGCACCAGGCTCGCCACCGCGACGTTCCGAGAGCTGATGAGCGCCAGCGGGAGGAACGACGCCAGGACCAGCCCGAGGCACCACGACGGCCGTCGCGTCAGCACCAGCACCGCCGCCGCGACCTGCACGAGGAAGAGGCGCTGCCACCAGCCCGTGAACGTCGGCGCCTGCCACTCGACGACGAACTGCAGGACGTCGCTGCGGCCGAGGAGCTCCACGGGGAACACCAGCAGCCGCGGGCCGAGTGGGTTGACCGCGCCCAGCAACGTGCCCGCGACGGCCCAGCCCAGCGCCCGGGTCCCCCGGGTCTGGCGGAGCGCGTCGAGCCGAAGCAGGTCGCGGGCGGGCCGGCGCGCATCGAACCACCGGCCGAGCGCGACCACCACGATGGCGACAAGCCCGAGGGGGAACGAACCGTGCACGTTGACCCACAGCCAGAACACCGGAACGAGCACCCAGGGCGGCGGGCCGTCGTCGCCGAGCACCACCAGGGTGAGGGCCAGCAGGACGAGCCCGACCAGCAGCGGCCGCTCCGACCACGCGCCCGTGCCCACGGCCAGCACCACGCCGGCCAGAGCGATGCGGCCGAGCAGCTGCTCCGCCGGCCGGGTGAGCCGCCACACCAGCAGGGCCAGCGCCGCCGTGAGGGCACCGGTGAGCAGCTGCAGACCGTGCCCGCCCCACCACCGATCGACCAGCCCGTACACCAGCGACGCCAGCCAGCTCTGCACCACCCACGTCAACCCGGACGCGGTGAACGAGTAGGGGTCGGCGCGCGGGATGCCGCCGTCGAGGATCAGCCGGCCCGTGGCCAGGTGCGTGAGGAAGCTGTTGTCACCCAGGGGCTGCAACCCGATGACGAGGCCCCAGAGGGCGAACGCCAGGCCGACGACCGCTCCGAGGCTCGGATGGACGAGGCGGCGCACGCCCCTGAACCTAGGCCTAGAAGTTCTCCATGATGTTGATCATCGCGGGGCCGAGGGTGATGACGAACAGCGCCGGGAAGATGCAGAACACCATCGGGATCAGCATCTTCACGGGCGCCTTCATGGCCCGCTCCTGCGCCAGCTGGCGGCGCTTGATCCGCATCTCGTCGGCCTGGGTCCGCAGGACCCGGCCGATCGACACGCCGAAGGTGTCGGCCTGCAGGATCGCCAGCACGAACGAGCGCAGCTCGGGCACGTCGACGCGCTGCTCCAGCGCCCGCATGGCGTCTGCCCGGCTGGCGCCTGCCCGCACCTGGCCCAGCATCCGGCGGAACTCGTCGGAGAGCGGCCCCGGCACCGCCGCCACCGTGCGGTCGAGCGCCTGCTCGAAGCCGAGGCCGGCCTCGACGCTGATCACCAGCAGGTCGAGCAGGTCGGGCAGGGCGATGCGGATCGCCATCTGGCGCTCCTCGACGCGCCGGTTCAGGATCGCATCCGGCCCCAGCAGCAGGGCCAGCCCCACGAGCCCGAGCACCGCGAGTCGCAGCATCCCCTCGACCGGCAGGAAGGCCACGATCAGCACGAAGGCCACGGGGATCGCGACCACGGTGAGCACGCGCACCGCGAGGTAGCGGTCGATGTCGTCCTCGCTCACGTGGCCGAGCGACGCGAACTTCTGGCGCACGTTGTCGAGGTAGCCGGTGGGCGTGAAGCGCCGGCCGAAGCTGCCGAGGCCCTTGACCACCGGCACCACCGCCCGCTGACCGATCGGGTCGAGCAGCTCCTGGTCGCGGATGTTCTCGACGTCGTTGGCCGACAGGTTCCGCAGCGAGCTGCGGACCACCGCCTTCTCCTCGGCCTGCGAGAGCAGCATGAACGCGACGAGGGCGATGGCGACCGCGATCCCGATCAGCGCCAGGAGCAGCATCTCAGACCTCGATCTCGATCGTCTTCTTCATCCACCAGAACCCGAAGAACGCGAGCAACACCGAGCCGGCGAGCATCAGCTGACCCAGACGGTTGTCGAACAGCACTTCGATGTACTCGGGGTTGATCACCCACATCACGATGCCGAGGATGACGGGGAGGGCACCGAGGACGATGGCACTGATCCTGCCCTCGGCGGTGAGCGACTTCACGTCGCGACGCAGCCGCTCGCGCTGCACCATCGTGTCGGCCACGGTGAGCAGCAGCTCCGACAGGTTGCCGCCGACCTCGCGCTGGATGCGGATCGCCATCACGGCCCAGGAGAAGTCGGGGCTCTGCATCCGGTCGGCGGCGTCCTCCATGGCGTCCTCGGCGGGGCGGCCGAGCCGGGACTCCACGACGACCCGACGCAGCTCGCGACCCATCGGATCCTCCACCTGCTGCGCCACGGCCTCGATGCCCTGCATCAGGGAGTACCCGGCGCGCAAGGAGCCCGACAGCAGCTGCAGGGTGTCGGGGAGCTGGGACACGAACTTCTTCTGCCGGCGGTTGGCCAGGTAGCCGAGGATCGCGGGTGGGACGAGGGCGAACAGCGCCAGCGCCCCGAGGCCGATCAGCAGGTTGCGGCTGATGACGAGGGCCAGGAGCGTGAGCACCACCACCATGGCCACGTAGAAGAACAGCGCCTCGCCGGCGCGGAGCGGGAGGTCGGCCTTCTCCAGCATCCGCTCGACACGGGTGAGCATCCCCTGCTTCTGGGCGAACTTGGTGGTCAGGTCGACGGCCCGCTTCATGACCGTGGTCTGGGCCAGCGAACCGTCGCCGTCGCCCTCCTCGTCGGGGGCGGTGAAGCCGCCGGCGTAGGGCCGCAGGACGGCCTCGAGGCTCGAGTCGTCGCTGACGACGACCCGCCCGATCACGTAGGCGAGCATCGTGACCGCGATCAGGGCGAGCAGGGCGCCGATCACCTTGCCGGCGGTGCCGCTCAGGAAGCCACCCGCCCCTGGCGCCTTCTCGGCCACCTGCGGGTTGAGGCCGGGGCCCTCGGTGTACGTGCCGGGGTTGACCGAGGCCGACGCCTCGAGATCACCGGCCGACACGAGGAGGTCGAGCCTGCCGGCCGCCGGGTCGCCGGTGTAGACGAGGCGGTACTGGCCCTCGATGGCCGCCTGGAACGTGCGCAGCGCGGGCCCGACGCCGTCGGGGTCGTCGGCCTGGACGTACAGGCCGTTCGAGGCCGACGCCAGGCCGGACAGGGAGCCGCCGTCGAAGCCCGGCAGCGCGATCCCCACGACGAACACGGCGGCCGCCTGCTCGAGCACGCCGCCGCGCACAGAATCGAACGAGAGGGTCGAGCCGTTGTCGGCCGAGCCGGACACGACGACCAGGTTCGGCTGGAGGTCGGGCCGATCGTCGTAGAGGTTCAGGCCCACCTGCACGCCGTCGACCATGGGGCTCGTGCCGGCCGCGACCAGCCCGTCGAGCCCGTCGAGGACGAGGCCGATGTCGTCGGTGAACTCGACCACCACGCGGGGCTCCCCCGACACCGCGACGAGGGCGAACCGCTCGTTCGGCTGGGCGTTGCGCACGTACTCCTCGACCGCGACCTTGGTCGTGTCGAGCGCGGCGTCCTCCTTCATGCCCTCCGAGCTGTCGATCACGAACACGGTGCCCACCGGGGCGCCCAGCTCGGTGAGGCTCGACGCGGACAGATCGGAGGCCTGCACGCCGTTCTGGGACACCTCGAAGTCGCCGGGGCCGGGCGTCGCGTCGATGGCCATCACGTCGATGCCGACCGTGGGGTACTCGCGCGAATCGACGGCGCGGATGACCAGCCGGGCGTCGGCTTGCGCGCCGGCCGGGCGGGCGGCGCCCACCACGGCGCCCAGACACACGGCCAGCGCGACCAGCGCGACCAGGGCGCGGCTGGCGCGGCCGCGCTCCATCACCCGCTCCCCGTCGAGCGGCGGGCGAAGCCCTCGGGCTGGAACACCTCGGGGCCCAGCCGGATGCCGAGGTCGGAGAGCTTCTCGGTGAACTTGGGGCGCACGCCGGTGGCCTTGAGGTGACCCCGGAAGCGACCCTGCTCGTCGACGCCCATGCCGTAGTCGAACAGGAAGATGTCCTGGAGGGTGATGACGTCGCCCTCCATGCCCTGCACCTCGGTGACGTGCGTGATGCGGCGGGTGCCGTCACGGAGCCGCGACAGGTGCACGATCAGGTCGAGGGCCGACGCCATCTGCTCCCGGATGGCCCGAACCGGCAGGTCGAACCCGGCCATCAGCGTCATGGTCTCGATGCGGGCCAGGGTGTCACGCGGGCTGTTGGAGTGGATGGTGGTGATCGAGCCGTCGTGGCCCGTGTTCATCGCCTGGAGCATGTCGAGGGCCTCACCGGCGCGGCACTCGCCGACCACGATGCGGTCGGGGCGCATCCGGAGGGTGTTCCGCACGAGATCGCGGATCGTGACCTCTCCCCTGCCCTCGATGTTCGGCGGGCGGGCCTCGAGCGCCAGCACGTGCTCCTGGTGCAGCTGGAGCTCCTTCGAGTCCTCGACCGTGATGATGCGCTCGTCGGCAGGGATGAACGACGAGAGGACGTTGAGCATCGTGGTCTTGCCGGTGCCCGTACCGCCCGAGACGATGACGTTGAGCCGACCGACCACGCAGGCCTGCAAGAAGCGGGCCGCGTGGGCGTTGATGGTGCCGAACCGGATGAGGTCGTCGATCTGGAACGGATCGCGGGAGAACTTCCGGATCGTGAGGAACGGGCCGCCGATCGCCAGCGGGTGCACCACCGCGTTGACACGGGAGCCGTCGGGGAGGCGGGCGTCCACCATCGGCGTGGACTCGTCGATGCGCCGGCCCACCTGGCCGACGATCTTGTCGATGATGCGGCGGAGGTGCGACTCGTCGATGAAGGAGGCCTCCTCCCTCTCGAGCCGCCCGTGGCGCTCCGTGTACACCGCGTGCGGCCCGTTGACCATCACCTCGGTGATCTCGTCCTCCTTGAGGAGGCGGTCGATCGGGCCGTAGCCGAGGATGTCGTCGGAGACGTCCTGGATGAGCTGGGCCTTGTCGGCGGCCGAGAGGGGCGCCCGCTCCTGGACGAGGGCCGCCTGGAGCTGCTCGTGGACCCTGCGGCGCAGCTCGTCCTCGGACAGGCGGCGGTCGTAGAGGATCGGCCCGAGGGACTCGATGAGATGGTGGTGGATCTTCTGGCGGAGCTCGTCCAGGATCGGGTCACGCCGGCCCGGCCCGGTCGCCCCTGCGCCGGGCTGCGCCTCCTGGAGCCGCTTGTAGAGTGACATGCCGCCCGTCCCTCCCCGGCCTCGGTCAGGCCTTCCGACGCTTCGCGTCGGCAGTCACGAACTGGTCAGCGAGCTGGTCGATGGCCCGGGCGACGCCCGAGCGTGGCGAGTCGAGCACCACCGGCACCCCCTTGTTCACCGACTGCGGCACGGCGACGTCACTGGGGATCAGGCAGTCGATCCGCACGCCCAGCGTCCGTTCGACCTCCCCGACCTCGAGCCGGACCTTCGAGTTGGCCCGGTTGAGGATGGTGGTGAGCTTCGACAGGGGGATGCTGAGCAGCCGCAGGATCCCCAGCCCGATCTTGGAGTTCTTGATGCTCGGGATGTCCATGCCGGTGACGTAGAGGATGTCGTCGCTCACCTCGATGAGGCCGAGGACGATGTCGTCGAGACGAGCCGGGGTGTCGATCACCACGAAGCCCGCCTGCTGGCGCAGCATCGAGACGATCTCCACCATCTGGGCCGCGCTGATCTGATCGGCGAAGGCCGGCTCGAGGGGGGCCGCGAGCACCTGGAGCCCCGACGGATCGTGCTTGGTGAACAGGCTCTGCAGCAGGGCGGGGTCGAGGCGATCGACGGCGTTCACCGCGTCGACGATCGTGTGCTCGGGCGCCAGCTTCAGCATCACGGCGACGTCGCCGAACTGGAGGTCGGCGTCGACCAGCACGACCGGGCGGTCGCTCTTGCGGGCCAGGGCCACGGCCAGGTTCGTGGCGATCACCGTCTTGCCGGTGCCGCCCTTCGTGGACGACACGATGAGCACCCGGCCCTGGCCCTCGGCCGGCTCGGTCGACGCGGGCTGCTCGCCCCGTGGGCCGTACACCGACGGCAGCGTCTGCAGCACCCGTTCGACCGCCGTGGCCAGCTGGATCGGATCGACCGGCGCGGCCAGCACGTCGCGGACACCGGCCCGCAGCGCCTGCTGGAGCAGGTCGGTGGAGAGCTGCGGCGACACGAGGATCGCGCCGATCTCCGGGCGGGCCCGGGTGAGGCGGGAGATCTCGTCGAGGCCCCGAGCGTCGGCGAAGGTCGGGCCGAACACGACGACGAGGGGAGTGCCGGGCGGCAGCCGGTCCTCGAGGGCCTCGATCGAGGCGAACGAGGCGGCCCGGGCCCGCTCCCCCAGCTGCACGGCGAGGCTCGTGCGGAACCGCTGGTCGGCGTCGACGACGGCGACCGAGAAGTCAGCCTGTTCGGTGATGGGAGGAACGGGGTACATCAGCGTCGCCGGCCCCGGGTCACCCGGCGTTGGGGTAGGGCGTGAGCACACCCGGCTGGAACAGGTTGTCACCGTTCACCGGGGGCAGGTCGAGTGGGACGTAGTTCTTGGGCGCGAGGGTCAGGTACAGCAGGCTGCCGGTCACCGCGATGCGCTGTGCCGCGTCGGGGGGCACCGAGAACGTGATGAGGTCGCTGCCGGCGCTCGACTCCTCGGTGCCGGTGCCGAGATCGCCGGTGGTGGTCTGGCCGATGGCCAGGATGTCGACGTTCTGGTACAGGAACTGCGCCGAACCGATCCCACCGGCGGCGCCCTCGGCCGGCGGGCTGACCACGAGCAGGTTCACCTTGTCGCCCGGCACCAGCAGCCCAGCGACACCGCGCACCTGGTCGATCGACACGGTGATGGCGACCTGGTCGACCGGGATGCGCTCGGCGAAGGTCACGAAGGCCGACTGCTGGTCGACGAACATGCCGTCCACGACCACCTGGCCCGGAGAGAGGTCGTACAGCGCCACCTTGCCGCTGAGCACCGCGGTGTCGGTGATGGCGTTGGCCGGGCGGAACTCCTGGGGGATCTCCCCCACGCCGATCAGCTTGTCGGCGACCGCCTGGTCACCCGAGGTGCCCTTCACGATGGGCTCGTCGACGACGAACACCTGCACGCGCCGTGCGTTGTCGTAGGCACGATCCTCGACGCCGTTCACGTAGCTGTAGAGGGCGTAGGCCGCGATCGCCCCGATCAGGACGGCTGCGATCAGAATGAGGGTCCGTCGCGATCCCACTCGCTACCTCGCTCCTCGTGACGCTCCGGTGGCCCGGCACCGCCGACGAGCGTGTCGCGGCGGATCCGGTCGCATCACGGGATCAGCATGGCACCCGTGACGCACGAACCTCCTGTCGGCCGGAGGGCTTCCGACCTGAAGCGTTCCGAGGGCGAAAGCGCGGGTGGGACCGGCGTCAGCCGGCCTCGGGGCCGGCCTCGGCCACCTCGACCTCGGCCGCCACGACCTCCGCCTCGGCAACCTCCGCCTCGGCAACGGCTTCCGCCTCGGCGACGACCTCGGCAACGGCTTCGGCCACGACCTCCGCCTCGGGAACGACCTCCGCCTCGGCAGCGGCTCGCGCCTCGGCCGGGGGACCGCTCGGGGGCTGGCCCTCGGGGAGGCCGCCCTCGCCCGGCTGCTCGCCGTACTGGGCGTAGTACTCGGCCCAGGCCTCGGCCCGCTCTGCATCGTCGGCCACGGCCCCGCCGATGTAGTTGCCCTCGGCGTCGTAGGCGTGCTCGCCGAAGTGCTCCTGGTACTCGGCGGCCACCACGCCGCCCTCGGCCGCCTGCTTGATCGACAGGCTGATGCGCCGGCGCTGCAGGTCGAGGTCGATGATCTTCACCCACAGCTCCTCACCGGGGGTGACCACCTGCTCGGGCAGGTCGACGTGGTGCGCTGACATCTCCGAGATGTGCACGAGCCCCTCGATGCCGTCGCCGACCTGCACGAACGCACCGAACGGGACGAGCTTGGTGACCCGCCCGTACACGAGCTCCCCCACCCGGTGGTTGGTGGCGAACTCCTGCCAGGGGTCCTGCTGGGTGGCCTTCAGCGACAGGCTGATGCGCTCGCGGTCGTGGTCGACCTCGAGCACCTGCACCGTGACCTCGTCGCCCACCTGGACCACGTCGCTCGGGTGGTTGACGTGCTTCCAGGACAGCTCCGACACGTGGACGAGGCCGTCCATGCCGCCGAGATCGACGAAGGCGCCGAAGTTGACGACCGACGACACCACGCCCGTGCGGGTCTCGCCCGGCTTGAGGTTGGCCAGGAAGTCCTCGCGCTGCTCCTTCTGCGTCTCCTCCAGCCACGCCCGGCGCGACAGCACCACGTTGTTGCGGTTCTTGTCGAGCTCGATGATCTTGGCCTGCAGCGTGCGACCCACGTAGGGCTGCAGGTCGCGCACGCGCCGAAGCTCGACCAGCGAGGCGGGCAGGAAGCCCCGGAGACCGATGTCGAGGATCAGGCCACCCTTGACGACCTCGATGACCGGCCCCTCGACGACGCCCTCCTCATCCTTGATCCGCTCGATCGTGCCCCAGGCCCGCTCGTACTGGGCCCGCTTCTTGGACAGGATCAGCCGGCCCTCCTTGTCCTCCTTCTGCAGGACAAGGGCCTCGACGTGGTCGCCGAGCGACACGATCTCACCGGGGTCGACGTCGTTGCGGATCGAGAGCTCGCGCGACGGGATGACCCCCTCCGACTTGTAGCCGATGTCGAGGAGGACCTCGTCCTTGTCGACCTTGACCACGGTGCCTTCGACGATCTGGCCGTCCTCCACGTCGACGAGCGTCTGCTCGACGGCGTCGGCGAAGGACATCTCGAGATCGTCGGCGACGACCTCGCGGAGCACGTAGTCGTCCACGGTGGCCACGGCCGGCACGGCCGCGTCGTCGGTGGGAGTGGTCGGTGAGGCCTGGTCGGACAAGATGAGATCGCCTTTGCTGGGGACGCTGGGTCGTGGGAGGGGTGGCGCCGCTGCTCGTGCCGCCCCGGGCGGGCGTTCCCGACGGGACGAGCCGAACGAGCGGGCATCCACCGACCGCTCGTGGGGCGGTCAGCCGCCCAGGTTACCACCGGGCCTGGTCGCGACGAGCAGGAACTCGGGATGGTCGAGGTCGGGGGGCCGGGGCGCGAAGTCGCCGGGTGCCACCGCCCAGACGGCGTCCACCGCGAGCCCGGCGCGCCGGGCCAGCAACCGCAGCTCCCGGGGGGTGAAGCAGGTGGTCCACAGCTCGCACGGCGCCTCCCGGCCGTCCTCGTCGCGGATCGTGGTCTGCTCGCGGTTCACGCCCGTCGCGGCGTCGAACTCGGAGTCCTCCAGGTACCGCACCTGGAAGTAGGCCGAGAACGCGCTCACGGCCAGCCGGCCGCCGGGCCGCAGGGCCGCCGCCATGGCGTCGAGGGCGACCCCGTCGGCGGTGCCTGCTGCCGGGTCGGCCCCCACCGGGTCGCCAGGGCCACCGAGCAGACCGAACCCCCCCTGGCAGAGCGAGATCACGGCATCGAAGGCGGGGCGCACGGGGAGCGAGACCGCATCGGCACGGACGAAGGCGCAGCCGGCGGGGGCCCCGGCGCACGCGAGGGCCAGGAACCGGTGCGAGATGTCGGCGCCGACGACCCGGATGCCCCGCTCGGCCAGCGCACGTGCATGCCGGCCGGGGCCGCAGCCGACGTCGAGGACGCGGTCGCCCGGCCGGAGCTGCAGGAGCTCGACCAGGGCGTCGACCTCCTGGGCGGTGCCGTACGTGAACGAGTAGCGCAGGTAGGCCCGGCCGAGGTGGTCGGCCAGCGGCTCGAACCAGCGGCGCCGGGCGCCGGGCGCCGCCGCCCCGCCGCCTCCGCCTGTCACGGCTTGGCGTCGGCCCAGTTGGGCCCGAAGGCCAGGTTCACGGCCAGCGGCACGCGCAGGTCGCCGGCACCCTCCATCGTGGCCCGGGTCAGCTCGGCCACGTGGTCGTGCTCGTCGGGCGCCACCTCGACCAGCACCTCGTCGTGCACCTGGAGGATCAGCCGGCTGCGGAGGGCCTCGGCCTCCAGCGCCCGGTCGAGGCGGACGAGCGCCACCTTGAACAGGTCGGCGGCCAGGCCCTGGATCCCCGCGTTCATGGCCTGGCGCTCGCCGGCCTGCCGCACGCGGTGGTTCGACGACTGGAGCTCGGGGATGGGGCGGCGGCGCCCGAAGAGGGTCTCGGTGTAGCCGCGCTGGCGAGCCTCGGCCACGGTGGCGTCCATGTACGCCCGCACCGCCGGGAACGCGACGAAATAGGCATCGAGGATCTCGGCGGCCTCCTCGGTGGGGATGGAGAGGCGCTGGCCCAGGCCGTACGCCTCCATGCCGTATGCGAGCCCGTACGACACCATCTTCGCCTTCGACCGCATGTCGACCGTGACGTCGGCCGGCGCGACGCCGAACACCCGCGACGCGGTGGCCGTGTGGATGTCGGTGCCCGCCTCGAACGCGGCGATGAGCCCGGGGTCCTCGGCCAGGTGGGCGATGCAGCGCAGCTCGATCTGGTTGTAGTCGGCGACGAGGAGCTCGAAGCCGGGCGCCGGCACGAAGGCGCGGCGGAACAGACGCCCCTCCTCGCGGCGGACGGGGATGTTGTGCAGGTTCGGCGCATCGGAGCTCAGCCGCCCCGTGCGGGCCACCGTCTGGTTGAAGGTGGCGTGGATGCGGCCGTCGGGTCCGACCTCGGCGAGGAGCCCCTCGCCGTACGTGGAGCGCAGCTTCTCGACCTCGCGGTAGTCGAGCAGCAGCTGCACGATCGGGTGCTGGTCGCGGAGCCGCTCGAGCGAGGCCGCATCGGTGGAGTACCCCGTCTTCGTCTTCTTCTGCGGCGCCAGGCCCAGACGGTCGAACAGCACCTCCCGCAGCTGCGGTGTGGAGTTCACGTTGAACACCACGCCCGCGGCGTCGTGGATCTCGGCCGTGAGCCGGGCGCACTCGGCGGACAGGCGCTGGCTCAACGCGCGCAGCTCGGCCACGTCGACGCCGACGCCCACCTCCTCCATCCGGGCCAGCACCCGCACCAGCGGGTTCTCGATCCGGTCGTAGAGCCCGCGGACGCCCTGGGCGTCGAGGGCGCCGGTGAGCACCGGCGCCAGGCGGCAGACAGCCAACGCGTCGCGCGCCGCCTCGAGGGCCGCCGACGCGCCGGTGCCCGCCAGGTCGAGCTGGCCCTCCGGAGCCCCGCCCGCCGGCCTGACCATGCCCGTGTAGCGGGGCAGGAGGTCGGCGAGGTCGTAGCGGGCCTCGGCAGGGTCGAGGAGGTAGGCGGCGATGGCGGTGTCGAGGACCAGGCCGGTGACGTCGACCCCGGCGGCGAACAGGCTGCGCATGAGGGGCTTGGCCTGGTGCGCCTCGACGCCCGGGCCGTCCGCCCCCAGGAGCGCCCCCAGGGCTCGGGCCGCCCCACCGAGCACCGCCGAGGGGATCCACGCGACCTCGGCGACCGCGTCGTCGACCACCACGGCGACGCCCTCGAGCGGTGACCGCCCGGGCGGGCCGGCCCACGCCCCGGCCACGGCCACGTGCGGCCCCGTCGCGAGCCGGTCGAGGAGCGCGGCGGCCTCCTCGACCGTCGCCACCTCGACGACCTCCGCCTCGAGCACCTCCCCCCCGCCGGAGGGCGCCACCCCCTCGTCGCCCAGCACCTCCAGCAGGCGGTCGAAGAGGGTCCGGAACTCGAGGAAGTCGAACAGCCGCCGCACCTCGTCGAGGTCGGGCCGGGGCAGCCGCAGCTCGCCGGGCTCGATGTCGAGGGGCACGTCACGCACCAGCACCATCACCCGGGCGTTCTGGCGGACCTCGGCCTCGTGTGCGGCGAGGTTCTGACGGAGCTTGGGTGACAGCTCGTCGAGGTGCTCGAAGACCCCGTCGATCCCGCCGTACTCCCGGATGAGCTTGGCCGCGGTCTTCTCACCCACCCCGGGGACCCCGGGGAGGTTGTCGGACGGGTCGCCCCGCAGCGCCGCGTACTCCGGGTACTGCGCGGGGGTGACACCGGTGCGCTCGGCGATCCCGGCCTCGTCGTAGAGCGCGTAGTCGGAGACCCCGCGACGGTTGTAGAGCACGCGTACGTGCGGATCGCGCACCAGCTGGTAGGTGTCGCGGTCGCCGGTGACGATCAGCACGTCGTCGCCGGCAGCGTCGGCCCGGGTCGCGAGAGTGGCGATGATGTCGTCGGCCTCGAAGCCGGCCACCTCGAGCTGAGGGATGCCGAGGGTCTCGACCACCCGGCGTACGAGCCCCATCTGCTGGCGGAGGATGTCGGGCGCGGCCTCGCGCTGGGCCTTGTACGTGGGCACCGCCTCGTGGCGGAACGTGGGCTCGGGCCGGTCGAACGCGACCACCACGCCGTCGGGCCGGTGGTCGCGGAGCAGGTTCACGAGCATCGACGTGAACCCGAACACCGCGTTGGTCACCTGTCCCGACGCGGTGGCCAGGTCGGCGGGCAGGGCGAAGAAGGCCCGGTAGGTGAGCGAGTTGCCGTCGAGCACGAGGATCGTCGCCACCGCTCAGCCCTCGGGGCCGAGGTCGCCGGCGATGATCTGCTCGGCGACCGACCTCATCGTGACCCGCTGGCGCATCGCCGTCTTCTGGACGAACGAGAAGGCACCGGACTCGTCGAGGCCGTGACGATCCATCAGCAGCCCCTTGGCCCGGTCGACGAGCTTGCGGGTCTCGAGGCGGTCCTCCAGGTCGGCCACCTCACCGGCGAGGGCGACGATCTCGCGGAAGCGCCCCAGCGCGACCTCGATCGCCGGCACGAGCTCGGCCCGCTGGAAGGGCTTCACCAGGTACGCCAGGGCGCCCGCGTCGCGCGCCTGCTCGATCAGGTCGCGCTGGCTGAACGCGGTGAGCACCAGCACGGCGGCGAGGCGCTCGCCCGCGATCTCGCGCGCCGCCGTCAGCCCGTCGACGCCCGGCATCTTCAGGTCGAGGATGACCAGATCGGGCCGGAGGTCGCGGACCAGCCGCACGGCCTCGTCACCCCGGCCCGTCTCCCCCACGACCTCGTAGCCCTCCTCCTCGAGGGTCTCCTTGAGGTCGAGCCGGATGATGGCCTCGTCCTCGGCGATCACGACGCGCACGCTCACTGCGGGACCCCTCGCCGCTCAGCGCCGCTCGGTGACGAGGCGATCGAGCAGCTCGTCCTGGACCCGCTCGAGGCGGGCGAGCGAATCGGCCACCTCGGCCCGCCGGCGGGCCATCGCGTCGGCGTGGCGCTGCGCCTCCTGGTGCTCACGGTCGGCCAGCGGCGTCTCCGAGACCAGCGCCCGCAGCCGGGTGTCGCCGGCGGTGTCGGCCAGCAGGTCGAGCTGCTCCCCGACCACCTCCAGCTCGTCGCGGAGGCGCCGGAGCCGACGGGCGACGTCGGTGAGACGCCGTTCGAGCAGCCATCGGGACACGCGCGCAGTCTAGGACCAGGGCCCCACCCGGCCCCGATACGGTGATTCGGTGACGGCCGACCGCTGGGGCATCGAGGACGGCTACTGGGACGCCGGGGGGACGTGGCACGACGCCGATCCGGCCACCACCGCCGCGCTGCGCGAGGCCGTGGGGTGGGATCCCGCGGCCGAGGGCCCTCCCGAGCCGGAGGAGCCCTGCTGGTTCGTGCGGGCCGGCCACGCCGCTCCGCTCCACGGCCGCGTGCGGCTCGAGCTCGAGGACGGGACCGACCTCACCGCCGCCGGGGACCTCCCCCCCGACCTTCCCCTCGGCTACCACCGGCTCGTGCCACTCGACGGTGCGCCACCGACCCGCCTGGTCGTGACGCCCGGCCGCTGCCACCTGCCCCCCGACCTGCGGGCCTGGGGCTGGGCGGTGCAGCTCTACGCGGCACGGTCCCGCCGGAGCTGGGGGATCGGGGACCTGGCCGACCTGGCCGAGCTCGGGCGGTGGTCGCGCGACCTCGGTGCCCAGGTGCTGATCCTCAACCCGCTGCACGCCGATGCACCGGTGCACCCGCAACAACCCAGCCCGTACTACCCCACGAGCCGGCGCTTCCGGAACGTGCAGTACCTCCGCATCGAGGACGTGCCGGGGGCCGGGGAGGCGGCCGTCGACCTGGACGCGCTGGCGGCCGCCGGCCGGGCCCTGCTCGCCGACCGCCACATCGACCGCGACGCGATCTACCGCCTGAAGCGCACGGCCCTCGACCGCATCTGGGAGACCGCCGGCCCTCGCCGGGGCCGGTCCGAGCCCCGGGCGTTCCGCTCCTACCGGGCCGCCCAGGGCACCGCCCTGCGGCAGTACACGACCTTCTGCGCCATCGCCGAGGTGCACGGCGGCGGGTACCACGGCTGGCCGGCCGAGCTGCAGCGCCCCGACTCGCCGGCCGTCGCCCGCTTCGCACGCGCCCGCGCCGACCGGGTGCGCTTCCACGCGTGGTGCCAGTGGCTCCTCGACGAGCAGCTGGCCCGGGCATCGGCCCACGTGGGCGTGGTGCAGGACCTGGCGGTCGGGTTCGACCCCGGCGGCGCCGATGCCTGGGCCTGGCAGGACCTGCTGGCTCCCGGCGTGTCCGTGGGTGCACCACCGGACGAGTTCAACACCAGGGGGCAGGACTGGGGCCTCCCACCCTTCGTGCCGTGGCGCCTGCGGAACGCCGGCTACCTGCCCTTCATCGAGACCGTCCGGGCCGTGCTCCGCCACGCCGGCGGCATGCGGGTCGACCACGTGATGGGCCTGTTCCGCCTGTACTGGATCCCACCGGGTGGCCGGCCCGCCGACGGCACGTACGTGCGCTACCCGGCCGGCGACCTGCTCGACCTCCTCGCCCTCGAGAGCGAGCGCGCCGGGGCCGTCGTGGTGGGCGAGGATCTCGGGACCGTCGAGGACGAGGTGCGGGCCGAGCTGGCCGGCCGGCACCTCCTCTCGTACCGGCTGGTGTGGTTCGAGCCGGGCCCGCCGGCCACGTACCCCGGCCGAGCCCTGGCCGCCGTCACCACCCACGACCTCCCCACGGTGGCCGGGCTGGTGAGCGGCAGCGACCTGGCCGTGCAGCTCGAGCTCGGCCTCGAACCCAACGTGACCGGCACGACCGCCATGCAGGCCGCCCTGCGGTCGGCGGCCGCGGTGCCCGACGACCGGCCGCTCGACCACGACCTCGACGCCGTCGTGGTGTCGGTGCACCGGCAGCTGGCCGAGAGCCCGCCGGCCATCGTGACCGCCACGCTCGAGGACGTGCTCCGGGTGGAGGAGCGACCGAACCTACCGGGCACGATCGACGAGTGGCCGAACTGGCGCCTGGCCCTCCCCGACGCCATCGAGGACGTGATGGCCGACCCCTTCGTGCTCGAGGTCGCCAGGGCCCTGGACGAGGGGCGGCGCGACCGCTCCGGCGACGGGGCCTGAGCGTCCGATCGGCCCCCGCGTGCGGCTACGGTCGTGCTCGCGAGCGGCGGTGCTGGAACCGGTAGACAGGGCAGGCTCAAACCCTGCTGCCCGCAAGGGCGTGTGGGTTCGAGTCCCACCCGCCGCACCGCGCGCGGGGGGTGCCGTCGCATCGGCGCCGGCACCCCCCGCCACCACGTATCGTCACGGCCGTGGCCGCGGGAGGACGTCACTGGGTCGTGCGCTGGCTCACCCGCATCGCGGTCGTGGCGGCGCTGGCCGGCGCTCTGGCCCAGTACCGCAGGCGGCGCCTGGCCGAGCACGAGCGACGGCTGGGCCTGGGCGGTGGGGAGGCGTCCCCGCGCTGAACCGACGCCGAGGCCTCGAGGGCCGACGGGGCCGTGAAACCTCGCCGCCGGCCGGCGGGTCGGAGGCCCAACGGGTGGAGGAGGTCGTCTGACATGCTGGCGTTCACGTTCCCGGGGCAGGGCTCGCAGCGGCCGGGCATGGGCCTCCCCTGGACCGACCTCGAGTCGTGGGAGCTCGTGGGCGAGGCCTCCGAGGCCGCCGGGCGCGACGTCGCCCAGCTCCTGCTGTCGGCCGACGCCGAGCAGCTCCGCGACACCCGCAACGCCCAGCTGGCCACCTTCGTCCTCAGCCTGGTCGTGCTCGACGCGGTGGAGCGCACGGGTCTGCTCCCCTCCTCGTGCGCGGGGCACAGCCTCGGCGAGTACTCGGCGCTCACCGCCGCCGGTGCGCTCGCGTTCGACGAGGGCGTCCGCCTCGTCGTCGAGCGGGCCGACGCCATGCACGCCGCCGGCGAGGAGCGGCCCGGCACCATGGCCGCCGTGCTCGGCCTCGACGACGACCTGGTCGACGTGGCGTGCCGCCGCGCCGACGGCGAGGTGTGGGTCGCGAACTTCAACGGTCCCGGCCAGGTCGTGATCGCCGGCGACCACGACGACGTGACCCGGGCGGGCGAGGAGGCGCGGGCGCTCGGCGCCAAGCGGGTGATGGCCCTGCCGGTCGCGGGCGCCTTCCACACCCCGTTCATGGCGCCCGCTCGCGACCGGCTGCGCAAGGCGATCGCCGAGACCCGGCCACGCGACACCGAGGTGCCGGTGGTCGCCAACGTCGACGGGCTCGTGCACTCGCTGGGCGCCGAGTGGTGCGGCCTGCTCTCGGCCCAGCTCTGCAGCCCCGTCCGGTGGCGGCAGACCCTCCAGACGCTGGCCGCCATCGGTGCCACCACCTTCGTCGAGCTGGGGCCGGGCGGGGTGCTGACCGGCCTGGCCAAGCGGACCATCCCCGATGCCCTCGCGGTGGCCGTCGCCGGCCCCGACGATCTGGACGCCCTGCTGGAGACCCTCTCGCGCGGCGAACCGGTCCACCTGGCACCGGTCGAGGGCGAGCACCTGTTCACCCTCGAGCGGCTCGTCGTCAGCAGCGCGGCCGGGCTGTTCCGCCCGGTCGACGGGCTCGGCGAGGGGGCCGTGGTGGCGGTGGGCGACCTCGTCGGCCGGGTCGGCGAGCACGAGGTGCGATCGCCCTTCGCGGGCAGGATGCAGGCGCTGGTGGCGGCGGACGGCGAGCGGGTCACGGCCAGCCAGCCGGTGGCCTGGCTGCGCACGGTCCAGGGTTAGCGGTGCGCGGCTGGCACATCACCGGGTGGGGAGCGGCGCTGCCCGACGAGACGGTGACCAACGCCGACCTCGAGGCCCGGCTGGACACCAGCGACGCCTGGATCACCGAGCGGACCGGGATCAGGGAACGGCGGATCGGGGGCACCACCGCCGGCCTGGCGGCCGAGGCCGGACGGGCAGCCATGGCGAGAGCCGGCGTCGGGCCCGGGGACCTCGGGCTGATCGTGCTCTCCACCACCACCCCCGACCAGGCGGTGCCGGCCACGTCGGCCGAGGTGCAGGAGCTGCTGGGCGCCTCGTGCGCGGCGTTCGACATCAACGCCGCCTGCTCCGGCTTCGTCTACGGGCTGGTGGCCGCCCACGGCCTGATCGGCGCCGGCTCCGACCGCGTGCTCCTCATCGGCGCCGATACTCTCAGCCGGATCACCGACTGGGAGGACCGCTCCACGGCCGTGCTGTTCGCCGACGGGGCCGGGGCCGTCGTGCTCGAGGCCGTCGACGGCCCGGGGCAGCTGCTCAGCTGGGACCTCGGTGCCGACGGCACCTGCCGGAGCCTGCTCCAGGCCGACGTGGGCGGCTACATCCAGATGGAGGGCCGCGAGGTGTACCGCCGAGCGGTGACGGTGATGGTCGACTCGGCCCGCCGGTCGATGGAGACGGCCGGGATCGAGGCCGACGACCTCGCCCTCGTCGTGCCCCACCAGGCCAACCAGCGCATCATCGACGCGGCCTGTCAGCGGCTGGGCGTGCCCGCCGATCGAACCGCGTCGGTGCTGCACCGCACCGGCAACACGTCGTCGGCGTCCATCCCGCTGGCCCTCGTCGACGCACTCGACCACGACCGGCTCCACGACGGTGACCTGATCCTGCTGGTGGGCTTCGGGGCCGGCATGACCTGGGCCAGCGCCGTCCTGCGGTGGGGCCGGTGAGCACGCCGACCGCCGGCGGGGGCCGAGTGGTGCTGATCACGGGTGGCTCGCGCGGGATCGGCCTGGCCTGCGCCCGCCGCTTCGCCGCGCAGGGCGACCAGGTGGCGGTCACCTACGTGTCCTCGCCGCCGCCGGCAGACCTCGACGCCCTGGCCCTGCGCTGCGACGTGACCGACCCGGCCCAGGTCGATGCCGCCTTCGGCGCCGTCGAGGAGGAGCTCGGCAAGGTGCAGGTGCTGGTGGCCAACGCCGGTGTCACCCGCGACGGGCTGCTCCTGCGCATGTCCGAGGACGACTTCTCGACCGTGCTCGACACCAACCTGTCCGGCGCCTACCGGGTCGCCCGGCGGGCGGCCTCCGGCATGGTGCGGGCCCGGTGGGGCCGGATGATCTTCGTCTCGTCCGTGGTCGGCATGCTCGGCTCGGCCGGCCAGGTCAACTACGCCGCGGCCAAGGCCGGGTTGGTCGGCCTGGCTCGGTCGATCGCCCGCGAGCTGGCGTCGCGTGGCATCACCGCCAACGTGGTCGCGCCGGGCCCCGTCGAGACCGACATGACCGCCGCCCTCGACGAGCAGCGGCGCGCCGAGCTGGCGGCGGTCGTGCCTCTCGGGCGCTTCGCCCAGCCCCACGAGATCGCCGCCGTCGTCACGTTCCTCGCCTCCGACGAGGCCGGCTACGTGACGGGGGCGCTGTTGCCCGTCGACGGTGGTCTCGGCATGGGACACTGACGGGCCGAGAGCAGAAAGGACGCCCCATGAGCGACAACGCCGTCTTCGAGCGCTTCCGGAAGTGCGCCGTCGAGGTGCTGAACGTCCAGCCCGACCAGATCACCGTCGACGCCCGCTTCGGCGACGATCTCGACGCCGACAGCCTCGACCTGGTCGAGCTGATGATGGCGCTCGAGGAGGAGTTCGGGATCGAGCAGATCCCCGAGGAGGAGCTGGCCGACGTCGGCACGGTCGGCCAGGCCCTCGAGCTCATCCAGTCGAAGCTCTGATGCGACGAGTCGCCATCACCGGCCTCGGCGTGGTGGCGCCCTGTGGCATCGGCACCGGGCCGTTCTGGCACGGCCTGTGCGGGCCGGCGCCCGACGGCGAGCGTCGGGTCTGGGACTTCGACCCCGGGCCGTGGTTCGACCCCAAGGCGGCGCGGCGCACCGACCGCTTCGCCCAGTTCGCGGTGGCCGCCGCCCAGATGGCGATCGACGACGCCGGTGACCCCGGCGCCGACCCGCAGCGAGCCGGGGTCGTCATCGCCACCGGCGTCGGTGGGCTCCACACCATCGAGGAGCAGGTCCTCGTGTACCACCACAAGGGTCCCCGGAGGGTCTCGCCGTTCCTCGTGCCGATGATGATGGCCAACTCCGGCGCGGCCGCCGTCTCCATGCGCTTCGGCTGGCAGGGGCCCTGCGAGACGGTCAGCACGGCCTGCGCGGCCAGCACCCACGCCCTCGGCCACGCCTACCGGCTGATCGCGTACGGCCGGTGCGACGCCATGCTCGCCGGCGGTGCCGAAGCGGCCATGACACCGGTGGGCATCCAGGGGTTCGTGAACATGACCGCCATCTCCACCAGCGGTGTCTCGCGCCCGTTCGACGCACGCCGCGACGGCTTCGTCATCGCCGAGGGCGCCGGCGTCCTCGTGCTCGAGGAGCTCGAGCGGGCGCGCGCCCGCGGCGCCCGCGTCTACGCCGAGCTCCTGGGCGCGGCGAGCAACGCCGACGCCCACCACATCACCGCACCAGCGCCGGGGGGCAGCGGCGCCCTGGCGTGCATGGAGCTGGCGCTGGCCGACGCCGACGTCGCTCCGGGTGAGATCGCGCACGTGAACGCCCACGGCACGTCGACACCGCTCAACGACGCGGCCGAGGCCGAGGCCATCGCCAAGCTGTTCGGGGTGCCCGGCCCGCCGGTCACGTCGATCAAGGGCGTCACCGGACACTCGCTCGGCGCCGCCGGAGCCCTGGAGGCGGTGGCCCTCACCCTGTCGATCGAGCACGGGCTGATCCCGCCCACCGCCGGGTTCGAGGAGCCCGACCCCGAGCTGCGGATCGACGTCGTGCGCGGCGCTCCCCGACCGTGGACGCCCGGCCCGTCGCTGTCGAACTCCTTCGGGTTCGGGGGGCACAACGGGTGCCTGGTGATCGGCCCGGAGGGGCCCTGAGCAGGCGGGCCCCCCGGCGAGGCCGTGGGGCCGGGCTGGCAGGGCTGCTGGCAGCCACCGTCCTGCTTGCCGCGTGCACCGACGGATCCCCCCTGGGGACCGCCGACGCTGCTCCCGCGCCGACCGCGGGCACGGCGGTGCGCGTCCTGGTCATCGGCGACGACCTGGCCGCGGCCACGGGACCGGTCCTCGCCGAGCGCCTCGAGGCCACGGGGCGCGCCCAGGTCCACGTGGAGGCCCGGCCCGGAACCGGCCTGGCGTCCAGCGTCGACTGGCCCGCCCGGCTGGCCCCCACCGTCGACGCCGTGGATCCCGACGTGGTGGTGGCGCAGTTCGGCGGGACCGACTCGCCCCCGTACGCCACCGGCATCGACGGCCTCCCGGCCCCGCCCGGTTCACCGGGCTGGTTCGACCGGTGGGGGCGCGCCACGCGCGCGATCACCGACGTGCTCGCCGAGCGCGGGGTGCTCACGTACTGGGTGACCACCCCGCCGGTCGCCGACCCGGCCGGTGACGAGCGGGCCCAGGCCGTCGACCTCGCCGTCCAGTCCCTCGCGGCCCGCCAGCCCCGCGACGTGCGCACGATCGACGTGCGGGCGGCGGTGGCCGGGCCGGACGGCGGCTTCGCGGCCACCGGCACGAACGCGGACGGCCGGCCCATCGCCCTCCGCGCCGCCGACGGGTACGGCCTCGGCGCCGACGGCGCCGGGCTCGTCGCCGACGTGGTGGCGGCCCGCCTCACCGCGGACTGGTGCCTCGACCCGGCCGTGCCTACCTGCACCCCGCACGTCGGGGACCCGGCCGGCGACCCGTGGGTGGGTGGCCCTCCGGCGGCGGCCGACCCCGTGCACGTGCTGGTGGTGGGCGACTCGATCCTGTGGCAGGCCGCGCCCCGGATCCGGGCGCTGCTGCTCGGCACCGGACGGGCCACGGCCGCCCTCGACGCCCGCCCGGCGACGGGGCTGCTCGGCGACGTCGACTGGCCCTCCCACCTGCAGTCGCTGGTGGACACCCTCGACCCGGACGTGACCGTGGTCCAGTTCATGGGCCAGAACTCCCGGCCCGACCTCACCGGCCCCGACGGCTCGCTGCTCGACCCCACGACGTCGGCGTACGTGGCCGCCTTCGTCGACGAGGCGGCGCGGGTCGTCGACGTGCTGACGAGCCGCGGCGGCCGGGTGGCCTGGGTGCTCGGCCCACCGCTCGGCGTCCCGGCGGTCGACGCCACGCTGCGCGGCATCGGTCTCGGCGTGCTCGGGCTGCCGGCGACGGTCGACGGCCGCCTGGTGCCCGTCGACCTCTACCGGGCCCTCGGCACCGCCGACGGCGCGTTCACCCAGGAGGTGCCCGACGGCTTCGGCGGTCAAGAGGCGATCCGCCTGTACGACGGCGTCCACCTCACCGGCGCCGGCGCGGCCCGAAACGCCCGCGCCGTCGTGGCCGCCCTCGACCGGGCGGGCTGCCTCCGCAGCGGCACGGCCTGCCGCGAGGGAGCCGGCTGACCCGGCCGCCGCATCGCCGGGGCGGTGGCCCGTCAGGGCCCGGCCGGTAGGTCGACCACCACGAACAGCAGGTCGGCCTCGCACGCGGTCTGCCCGCCCACCGAGGCCCGTCCGTGCCCCTTTCCGGCCCGGGCCGAGAGGCGGCCCATGGTGACCTCGAGCTCGAGGGTCTCCCCCGGCACGACCTGGCGGCGGAAGCGGGCCCCGTCGACCCCGCCGAACAGCGGGAGGCGGCCCGCGTAGCGGGGGTCGGCCAGCACGGCCACGCCCCCGAGCTGGGCCATGGCCTCGAGCATGAGCACGCCGGGCAGCGTGGGCCGACCGGGGAAGTGCCCGGCGAAGAAGGGCTCGTCGCCGGTGAGGTGCCACCGCCCTCGGGCCGAGACGCCCGGCTCGAGCTCGGTGACCTCGTCGACGAAGAGGAAGGGCGGGCGGTGGGGCAGGACCGCGCCGGGCCGGGGCAGGCCGGCGGCGCTCACGCCCCCAGCGCCTTCAGCAGCTTCGTCGGCGTGTCCTTGGGGCTGATCTTGGGCCAGGCCTGCTCGACGGCGCCCTCCTCGTCCACCAGGAACGCCGAGCGGATGACCCCCTGGTACGCCTTGCCGTAGAGCTTCTTCTCGCCCCAGGCCCCGTAGGCCTCGGCGACGGCGTGGTCGGGGTCGGACAGCAGCGTGAACCCCAGCCCGTACTTCTCGTCGAAGCGCTTCTGGGCCGCCGGCGGGTCGGGGCTGATGCCGACCACGGCCGTCGTGCCGATGTCCCCCAGCACGTCCCGCAGCCCGCACGCCTGGGTGGTGCACCCGGGCGTGTCGGCCTTCGGATAGAAGTACACCAGCACCTTGCGGCCGGCGAACCCTTCCAGCGACACGGTGTCGCCGTCCTGGTCGGGCAACGAGAACGACGGTGCCTGGTCTCCCACGGCGAGCATGGGCTCGACGCTACCAAGGCCGCCTCGCCGGCTGTCCGGTCAGTCGGCCGGGGCCGGGGGGCGAGGGTGACGGCGCGCCCGGCTGACCAGGGCCACGACCAGCCAGGCCAGGAGCCCCAGCAGGGCGAGGGGGACGGCGTAGCCGAGCACGACGAGGGTGCCGGCGAGCACGGCCAGGGTGCCCCCGACACCCCGCTCGAGGCCGCGGGCGAGCACGCCCGGCTCGTCGTCGACGGGCGGCGGGAGCACCTCCGCACCCGGCTCCACCACCACCACCCGGATGGTGGACAGGTCGGCCGCAGCGCCGAGGGAGGCCTCCTGCGCCTGCAGCTGCTCGATCTCCGTCCGGACCGCAAACAGCTGGTCCTGGATGGTGATGATGTCGCCGACCGAACGGGCCTGCGCGAGGAGGACGCGGTACGCCTCCTCCTCGGCCTGCAGGCTGCGGATCCGGGCACCGAGGTCGACGAGCTGGGCGGTCACGTCGTCACCGCGGACGACGGCCTGCTCGACCGTGCCCAGCGCGGCCAGCTCCCGGCGGGCGGCGTCGAACTCCGACACCGGGACGCGGATCGTCACCTCGCCGGAGGCGCCGCCGGAGGCGCCGTCGGCGATCGCCGTGCTCGACGAGGTGACGAAACCGCCATGACGGGCGGCCACGTCGGCCGCCCGGTCGACCGCGCGCACCGCCTCGCCGTCATCCACCGAGATCCGCAGGTCGGCGGTACGGACCACCCGGGGTCCCTCGACCGGCACGTCGGCCACGCCCGGCCCGGGCGACGTGCTCTCGGCCCCCCCGGCGGCGTCGCCGGCGCCCTCCGGCGAGGGCGGCCCCGGCGCGATCGTGGTGGCGGGGCCCTCGGCGAGGCCCACGTCGCCGGTCGTTCCGCCCTCGGCCGGGACGATCGACCGATCGGCCACCTCGGGGCCGGGATCGTCGGCCAGGGCGACCAGGCCACCGGCCACAACGAGGGCCACGGCCACCAGCGCGACCACCAGCCCGGCGCGCCGGCGGCGGTGCGGTGGGGGCGAGGGCGAGGGCGAGGGCGGCGGCATCGGCGGCCGTGAGGGTGAGCCCGCATCGGGCGCGGGCGGGCCGATGGTCGGCGTGAGCGTGGCGGCAGGCATGCTGGCCCCCTCGGGTGCGTGGGCTGTGCGCTCTGGAGCGCGGACACCCATGCGACGAGCAGCGTGGTCGTCGAGTTCCCGAGCCGCGCCGGGCTGCGCCTCGATGGCCGCGCCGACGTCGGCGCTCAGGGGCGCGGCGGCGCCGGTGGGGCCAGGCCGAGAACCCCTGCCAGCTCGCTGCGGCGCACCTTGCCCATCGAGCTCCTCGGGATCTCGTCGACCTCGACGATGCGCTTGGGGCGCTTGTACGGCGCCAGGCAGCCCACCAGGAAGTCGGCCAGCCCGGTGGTGCCTGCGGGCGCCACCACCGCGGCGCACACCATCTGGCCCCACCGCTCGTCGGGCACGGGGAACACAGCCGCCTCCTGCACGCCGGGGTGCCGGAGCAGCGCCTGCTCCACCTCCAGCGGGTACACGTTGACACCGCCGGTGATGATCAGGTCGTCGCGCCGACCGTCGAGGTAGCAGTAGCCGTCGTCGTCGAGGCGCCCGAGGTCTCCCACGGTGAAGGCGCCGGCGCAGCCCGGGTCGCGGCACCGGCGCCAGGCGCGCGCCGTCTTCTCCGGGTCACGCCAGTACTCGAAGCGGGCGTGCGACGGGGCGTGGCACCAGATCACCCGGTCGGCCCCGATCTCGAGCCGGCGCCCGGGCCGGGCACGGCCGACGGTGCCCGGCCGCTCGAGCCACTCCGACGCCGAGCAGGCCGTGAACTGCCCCTCGGTCGAGCCGTAGAACTCCCACACCACCCCGTCGGGGAACGCGGCCAGCGTCCGGCGCTTGAGCGCCTCCGGGCACGGCGCCCCGGCGTGGGCCAGCAACCGGAACGACCCGAGGGGCGGCACCGCTCCCGGCCCGGCCGCGAACAGGCGCTGCAGGTGCGCCGGCACCACGAAGGCGCTGGTGGGCCGATGCTCGGTGATGGCCTCCGCCAGGTGCGCCACCCCGCCCGACAGGACCACCGCGCCACCCGCCAGCAACGTGCCCGCCGCGAACCTGAGGGGAGCCGAGTGGTGGAGGGGCGACACCACGAGGTGGACGTCGCCGGCTGCGAAGCCCCACAGGTCGCGCTCCTCGGCCAGCAGGGCCGCGGCCTCGTGATCGGCGAGCACGCCGGACCACACGCCCTTGGGCCGGCCGGTGGTGCCCGACGTGAAGAACATCGGGCGGGCGAGCGGCCACGGCGCCAGCTCGGCGTCGCCGTCGTTGGCGGCGACGCGCACCAGGTCGTCGTCGTGGAGCACCAGGGCCGGCTCGGCGTCGTCGAGCAGCGCCGCGACCTCGGGTGCGGTGAGCGACACGTTCACGAGCACGGGCACGATGCCGACGCGCAGCGCCCCGACCGCCACCGCCAGGTACGCGGGGGACCCGTCGGCCACGATGGCGACCCGGTCACCAGGCCCGAGCCCCGCCCGGCGGAGCCCGGCTGCGGCCCGCCGCTGGGCCGCCTCGGAGGCCGCGGCGGTGACGAGCGCGGGCGAGGCCATCCGGGCGGCGCTCAGCCGGGGCGTCGGAGGCCGTGGCCGAAGAAGCCACCCCGGGGCCGAGCGTGGGCGTGGTAGTGGTCGGGGATGTTGCGCATGTTGTCGTCGACGTAGTGCTCGAACGAGAAGTGCTCGGCCACCACCGAGGCGAGCCGCAGGTGGAGCGACGCCTTCACGTCGTCGGGCGGGACGGCATCGTGGTGCCGCCACACCACCATGGGCACCGCGCAGATCTCGCACTCCGCGATCCAGCAGAGCTCGTCCTCGTAGAACCAGGGCGTGATGCGCGCTTCCTCGCAGAGATCGCAGCCGTCGACCCGAACCCGATCCACCCGATCCAGCGTACGGGAAGGCGATGACCTCACCGCCGACCTGCCCTGTGCTGCACTGGTGGCGTGCACAGGACGGTGGCGGCGCGGCTGCTCTTGGCGTGCGCGCTGGCGGCGGCCGTCCCGGCGGTGCTGCTGGCATCGGGCGACGGCGCGGGGCTGGGCATCGTCGCGGCACCGCCGACCGAACCCTCGCACCTCCCCCCCGACGACGCCGGCGGCGAGCCCCTCCACCCCGACGACGTGCTCACCTCGATGGTGCCGGTGAGCGCCACCGACCCCGGGTCCGCCCCCGCCCCGGTCGACCCGTCCGCGACCACGCCGCCGCCCGACGCGGCCACGCCGTCCACGACAGCCGTCACACCCGTCAGCCTGCCCGTCGGCCCCGAGGCGCCCGTGGTCAGCCGGGTGCCCACCACCGATCGGGTCGTGTTCGTGACCATCGACGACGGCCTCGAGCGGGACCCGGCGGTCGTCGAGTTCTTCCGCGAGCACCCGATGCCGTCCTCGCTGTTCCTGGTGCAGAGCGCCGCCGCCGCCGGCGAGGACTTCTTCCGGCAGCTGCAGGACGCGGGCGCCACCATCCACACCCACACCTACACCCATCCCGACCTCACCACGGTCGACACCGCGACCCGCACCAACGAGGTGTGCGGGCCCCTGGACGACTTCGAGGCCCGGTTCGGCCGCCGGCCCACGCTGTTCCGACCGCCGTACGGGGCCGTGGACGACACCGTCCAGGTGACCGCCAAGGGGTGCGGCTATCGCGCCGTGGTGCTGTGGAAGGCGGCCACGAACGCCGGTCAGCTCCAGGTCCAGGAGGAGGAGCTGCAGCCCGGCGACGTGATCCTCCTGCACTTCCGCCCCGACCTGCTGCAGAACCTCGAGATGCTGGTCGACGCCCTCGACGCCCAGGGCTTCACCGTGGGCCGCCTCGAGGACTACCTGGGGGCCTGACGCGGCGGCGGGGGCCCGAAGGGCTCCCGCCGCCGCGCTCGGTCCGGGGGGATCAGCCGGCCAGATCGGGCGGCAGGAGCACGGCGTCGATCACGTGGATGACCCCGTTGGACGCCACGATGTCGGTCGCCACGATGTTGGCGTCGTTGATGGTGGCGCCGTCGGCCCCGACCGTGATGGTGACATCGGAGCCCTCGACGGTGGCCACCGTCTGCTCGGGCTGCAGGTCGGTCGACATGATCATCCCGGGCACCACGTGGTACGTGAGGATCTGGGCCAGCGCCGGGTCGGCGAGCAGCTCCTCGGCCGTGACACCCAGGGCCGCCAGGGCGGCGTCGAAGGCCTCGTTGGTGGGAGCGAACACGGTGAAGGGGCCGTCACCGCTCAGGGTCTCGGCCAGTCCGGCGGCCTCCACGGCCGCCACCAGGGTCGAGAAGTCCGGGTTGCCGGCGGCGATGTCGACGATGGTCTCCTCGGCCGCCATCGAGTCGTCGGCCGCCGTGTCCTCGGTCGTCGTGTCGTCGGTCGACGCCGTGGTGTCCTCGCTGGCTGCAGCAGTGGTGGTGGAGGTGTCGCCGGAGGCGTCGTCGTCGTCGCCACCACACGCGGCGAGGAACAGCCCGGCGACAGCCACGGGGGCCAGGAGGCGGAGCTTCGTGCGAGTGCGCATGCAGAGTCCTTCGGGTCGGTGGGTCGATCGCGGGCCTTTCCCGGCCCAGCTCCTCTTCGGAGTCACGGCAATTTAGGATTAAACAACTGGCTGTGACATCGGTCACCTGCCGTCGAGGCCGGCTCGCAGCTCGGCCACGAAGGCGTGCGCCGCCTCCGGCCCGCCCCCCTCCAGCACCCGACGCACCAGCGCCGAGCCCACCACCACCCCGTCGGCCTCCCGCGACACGGCCGCGGCCTGGGCGGCGTTCGACACGCCGATCCCGACGAGCACCGGCAGATCGGTGAGCCCCTTGAGGCGCCGGGCGATGGTGGTGGCCGTGGCGGCCAGGTCGGCACGCTCACCGGTGACCCCGAGCAGGCCCACGCCGTAGACGAAGCCGCGGGAGCGCCGGCAGATCCGCCGGAGGCGCTCGTCGGAGCCGGTGGGCGCGGCCAGCAGCACCGTCTCGACCCCCCCGGCGTCGGCCGCCACGCACCACGGGCCGGCCTCGTCGAGGGGCAGGTCGGGGAGGATCGCAGCCGACACCCCTGCGGCCGCCAACGACTCGGCGAAGCGCTGGTGGCCGGCTCGGAAGACCAGGTTGTAGTACGTCATCACCGCGAGCGGCACCCCTGCGTCGAGGCTCGCCAGCTGGTCCAGGATCGCCACCGGCGTGGCGCCCTGCGCGAGCGCGCGCTCCGACGCCGCCTGGATCGTGGGCCCGTCCATCACCGGGTCGGAGAACGGGATGCCGATCTCGATGGCGTCGGCACCGGCGGCGGCGACGGCGCGGACCACGTCGGGCCAGTCGGCACCGAGGCCACCCGTCACGTACGGCACCAGGAGGTTGCGGCCGGCGGCTCTCGCCCCGCGCAGCGTCCGCTCGAGCGTCCCTGCCTCGGCCGGGCGCTCCGGGGGGGGCGCCGGGTCGCTCACCCGAGGCGCTCCATCATCTGGGCCACGTCCTTGTCGCCCCGGCCCGACAGGTTCACCAGCACCGTCCGGCCCTGGATGCCCGGCGCGGCACGGAGGAGCCAGGCGATCGCGTGGGCCGGCTCGAGGGCCGGGATGATGCCCTCCAGCCGGGAGAGCACCTGGAACGCCGCCACGACCTCGTCGTCGGTGACGGCCTCGTAGCGGGCCCGACCGATCGAGGCCAGGTGGGCGTGCTCCGGGCCCACGCCCGGGTAGTCGAGCCCGGCGGAGATGGAGTGGGCCTCGAGCACCTGGCCGTACTCGTCCTGGAGGAGGAACGACTTCGAGCCGTGGACGACCCCCGGGATGCCGCGCCCGATGGCGGCGCCACCGGCGGGCTCCACCCCCACCAGCTCGGCACCCGTGCCCACGAAGCCACTGAAGATCCCGGCCGCGTTGGAGCCGCCACCGACGCAGGCGGCGACCACGTCCGGGTCGCGACCCAGCACGGCCAGGCACTGCGCCCGCGCCTCGTCACCGATGACCCGTTGGAACTCGCGCACCATCCACGGGTACGGGTGCGGCCCCATCACCGAGCCCAGGCAGTAGTGGGTGGTCTCCACCGTGGCGACCCAGTCGCGCATGGCCTCGTTCACGGCGTCCTTCAGGGTCCGGCTGCCCGAGACCACCGGCTCCACCTCGGCTCCCAGGAGGCGCATCCGGAACACGTTCAGGGCCTGGCGGGCCACGTCGACCTCGCCCATGTACACCTTGCACTCCAGCCCGAACAGCGCGCAGGCGGTGGCCGTGGCCACCCCGTGCTGGCCGGCACCGGTCTCGGCCACGATCCGGGTCTTTCCCATGCGCCGCGCCAGCAGCGTCTGACCGATCACGTTGTTGATCTTGTGCGAGCCGGTGTGGTTCAGGTCCTCACGCTTGAGGAGGACGCGCACCCCCAGGCGGTCCGAGAGCCGATGGCACTCGGTGACCGGCGACGGGCGGCCGCCGTAGTCGCGGAGGATGCCGTCGAGCTCGGCCCGGAAGGCCGGGTCGCCCCACGCCGCTCGGAACTCGGCCTCGAGGTCCTCGCACGCCGGCACCAGCGTCTCGGGCACGAAGCGCCCCCCGAACTGGCCGAAGCGCCCGGCAGGCGACGGCTCACCCATCGCCTCGGCACCCGGAGCGGCCAGCGGTGCAGGGTCGGGCATGGTCAGCGATCCTCCGGGCGGCGGCGGGACAGGGGCGGGGATGGGGCCGGGGGGCGGGACGGGTGCACGCTCTCAGGCGTCCTCGGCCCAGTCGTACGGCGCATCGTCCGAACCCTCGTAGGGCTCGGGCGCGGCCGCTCGGGCAGCCTCGATGAAGGCCCGCAGCTTGCGGGGGTCCTTGCGGCCCGGGCCGGACTCCACGCCGGTGGCCACGTCGACGCCCCACGGCCGGACGCGCTCGATGGCCGCGGCCACGTTGTCGGCGTCGAGCCCGCCCGCAAGGATGAGCCGACGGCCCGAGGGTGCGCCCTCGGCCAGCCGCCAGTCGAACACCTCGCCCGAGCCGGGGCTGGCCGAATCGATGAGGATGGCGTCGGCGGCATAGTCCGCCGCCCGGGCCAGGGCCGGGTCGCCGGCGGCGAAGCCCTGGATCACGAACGGCACCCGCTCGCGGACGTAGCGCGTCATCTCGGGCGTCTCGTGACCGTGGAGCTGCGCGGCCTGGAGGCCGGCCTCGTTCACGATCTCGACGACCCTCGACGGGACCTGGTCGCGGAAGACGCCGACGGTGCGCACCTCACCGGGGAGCCGCCGGGCGATGTCGCGGGCCACGACCGGCGACAGCTGGCGCGGCGAGGGCGCGAAGACGAAGCCCACGGCATCGGCCCCGAGCGCGACGGCGAGGAGGGCGTCGTCCTCGCTCGTGATCCCGCAGATCTTCACCCACACGGAGAGAGGACGGTACCCGACCGGCCGAGCCTGCCCCCACCCGGAGGCGGCGCCGCCCGCACCGCGGCTACTCGTCGAGCAGGCGCCCGTGCAGGAAGTCGTCGTAGGCCGACAGGTCGAGCAGGCCGTGGCCGCAGTAGTTGAACAGGATCACCCGCTCGTCGCCCTCCTCCTTGGCCGCCAGGGCCTCGTCGATGGCGGCCCGGATGCCGTGGCCGGCCTCGGGGGCCGGGAGGCGACCCTCGGTGTTGGCGAACAGGCGAGCCGCCTCGAACACCTTGCCCTGCGGGTACGCCACCGCCTCCATCCGACCGGTGCGCACCAGGTGGGAGATGATCGGCGAGTCGCCGTGGTAGCGCAGGCCACCGGCGTGGATGGCCGGCGGGATGAACTCGTGGCCGAGCGTGTACATGGGGAGCAGCGGCGTGAGCCCCGCAGCGTCGCCGAAGTCGTAGTCGAAGGTGCCCTCGGTGAGCGTGGGGCACGACGCCGGCTCGACGGCCACCAGGCGCACCCCTTCGTCGGGCACGAACGGGAACGAGATCCCGCCGAGGTTCGACCCGCCGCCACACGGTGCGATCACCACGTCGGGGAGATCCTCGCCGGCGGCGCGCAGCTGCTCCCTGGCCTCGAGGCCGATCACAGTCTGGTGGAGCAGCACGTGGTTGAGCACCGACCCCAGCGCGTAGTGCGTGTCTGCCCGGCCGGCCGCGTCACGCACGGCATCGGTGATGGCCAGCCCCAGCGAGCCCGGGCTGTCGGGGTCGTCGACCGGCGAGGGCACGACCTCGCTGCCCCAGACCTCCATCATGATCTTGCGGTACGGCTTCTGGTCGTACGAGGCCCGCACCATGTACACCTTGCACTCCAGGTCGAACTGGGTGCAGGCGAACGACAGCGCCGTGCCCCACTGCCCGGCACCCGTCTCCGTGGTGAGGCGGGCGATGCCCTCCTGCTTGTTGTAGAAGGCCTGCGGCACGGCCGTGTTGGGCTTGTGCGAGCCGGCCGGCGACACCGACTCGTCCTTGAAGTAGATGCGAGCGGGCGTCCCGAGCGCCTCCTCGAGGCGGCGAGCCCTCACCAGGGGCGTGGGCCGCCACAGCCGCAGGATGTCGAGCACCTCGCCGGGGATGTCGATCCACGGCTCCGGCGACATCTCCTGCTCGATCAGGGCCATGGGGAACAGCGGGGAGAGGTCACCGGGGCCGACCGGCTCCCGGGTGGCCGGGTGCAGCGGCGGATCCATGGGCTCCGCCAACCGGGGCAACACGTTGAACCAGGCGGTCGGCACCTGGTCGGGGCTGAGCGTCCAGCGCAAGGGGGGCTCCTCCGGGTAGACGGTGATCGAGGCGCCGGGAGCCTACAAGCGCCGGTGGCGGGGTGAGCGGGACGCCCGGAGAGCCGCCACGGCTGCGGAGGGGTCGGCCGCGGTGACGAGCGACTCCCCCACCAGCACCGCGTCGTAGCCGGCGGCGGCCAGCCGCTCGGCGTCGACCGGCCCCCGCACGCCCGACTCGGCCACCCTCACCACCCCCGGGGGGATGGCACCGGCCAGGCGCTCGGCCCGGACGGGGTCGACCTCGAAGGTGAACAGGTCGCGCTGGTTCACCCCGACCAGCGAGGCCCCGATGGCCAGCGCCTGCGCCAGCTCGGACTCGTCGTGCACCTCCACCAGCACGTCGAGGCCCAGCGACACGGCCAAGCCGTGCAGCCCGGCCAGCTCGGCGTGGTCGAGGGCGGCGACGATCAGGAGCACCGCGTCAGCGCCCATCAGGCGCGCGTCGCACACGTCGCGCCCGTCGACCGTGAAGTCCTTGCGGAGGACGGGGAGACCCACCGCGGCGCGGGCCTCGGCCAGGTCGGCCGGGGACCCGCCGAAGAACTCGGCGTCGGTGAGGACCGACAGGCAGGCCGCGCCGCCGGCCTCGTACGAGCGGGCCATCGGGGCCGGCTGCAGCTCGGCGAGCCGCCCCTTCGAGGGCGACCGGCGCTTCACCTCGGCGATCACGGCCAGCCGCTCGGTCGACGCCGCCTCCAGGGCCTGCCGGAAGCCCCGCACCGGCGGGGACCGCCGGGCCGCCGCCCGCAGCTCGTCGAGCGGGCGGGCGTCCTGGGCCGCCGAGGCCCGGTGGGCGACCAGGATGCGGTCGAGGTACGTCGCCATGGCGGGCCGCGGGTCTCGCGCGCCGGCCGCGGCCCGGGTCAGAGGCCCTTGCCGGCGACGGGTGCGCCGAAGTGCAGCTCGGGCGCCCCCGCCACCAGGCCGGCCAGACTCGCTCCGGCCTGCTTCATCGCGGGCGACGAGGAGTGGGCATCGAAGGCGGCCTGGTCGGCGTACTGCTCGTAGATCCAGAGCACATCCGGGTCCTGGGCGTCGGTGTTGAACAGGTAGAGGAGGGTGCCCGGCTCCCCGGCCGCGCCGTCGATGAGCGGCTGCAGCGCGGCGAGCAGCTCGTCTCGCTTGCCGGCCTGGGCGGTGAGGCGAGCGACGACCGAGATCTTCGACATGGGACCCCCTGGGGACGGACGGCGGCGGGATCATGGCACGGCCGGGCCGAGGTGGCCCGACGCGGGTCAGCGGTCCGCGCCCCGTCGAGCGGCCACCATCACCAGGAACGGCGCCAGCACGAAGAGGGCGAGCGCCCCCACGGCGGCGAGCCCGGCCAGGGCCAGCAGCGCCGGCGAGCGGAACACCAGGCTCCCCCCGAGGGCAAGCGCGGCCGCAACCAGCATGGTCGCGGGCGCCATCACCAGCGCCCTCCCCGGCCGAGCCCCGGACACGGGCTCGGCGTCGAGCAGCTCGCCGTCGTCGAGCCGCTCGTCGAGGGGCTCGGCGGCGGGCTCGTGCACATCCGGCCGTCGGTCGTAGGCGGCTCGGCGAACGGGGTCGCCGAGCACCGCCCACGCCTGCGTCACGAGACGCATCTGCTGCTCGTGCCAGCGGCGCGTGGCGGGATCGGCACCGGCGTGGACGTCGGGGTGGTGGCGGCGCGCCGACCGCAGGTACGCGGCGCGCACCTCGGCTGGTTCTGCGCCCCGCGCCAGGCCCAGGACCTCGTAGTGGGTCACCGGCTGCCACCGGCCGGGTCGATCAGGCGGCCCACTCCGGCTCGTTGCCCGGCCGCCACTTGATCGAGCAGCCCAGGCTGGGGCGCTGGGGCTCGGGGACCGGCCCCCCGGCCAGGACGGCGTCGACGGCCGCGACCAGGTCGCCCCCGGTCACGGGGATGTCCTTCCCCGGGCGGCTGTCGTCGAACTGACCGCGGTACACGAGGCGGCGGTCGGCGTCGAAGAGGAAGAAGTCGGGCGTGCAGGCGGCGCGGTAGGCACGGGCGACCACCTGGTCCTCGTCGAACAGGTACGGGAACGTGTACCCGAACCGGTCGATCTCCTCGGCCATCCTCTCGGGAGCGTCCTCGGGATACTGGTCCGGGTCGTTGCTGTTGACCGCCACCACCGCCACCCCACGCGCTTGCAGCTCGGCGGCCACGACGGCCAGGCGCTCGCGCACGTGCTGGACGTAGGGGCAGTGGTTGCAGATGAACATGACGAGCAACGCCGGCGCTCCGGCCGAGTCGTCCCGGCGGTGCACCACGCCCGAGGGGTCCGGAAGCTTGAAATCGGGCGCCGGAGTGCCGATGGGGAGCATCGTGGACGACACGGCCATGGCGGTGCCTCCTTCCCTCATGGTCGCCGGCGGCACCCTACCGCCGGTCCGGAGGGGGCACCTACGCTGGTCGGCGAGGACAGGGCGGTGGAGGCCGGCATGACGACGGACACGGCGAGCACGGGCTGGGCACCAGACCCCCTCGGCCGCCACGAAGAGCGCTACCTCATCCTGGGAGAGCCCACCAGCCTGGTGCGCGACGGCGGGGTGGAGGACGCCGATCCACCCGAGGCACCGGCCGCCACTGCGGCGAGCCCGCCGCCCGGAGCCGGGCCGGCATCCGAGGCCCTCGGCGAGACGGGCCCACCTCCGCCCGAGGCGCCTCCCGCCGAGGTCCCCGCGGCGCCGGTCGAGCCCCCCGCCGGGGTCGCCGGCCCGCCGCCGGTCGAGCCCGCCGCGCCGCCGGTCGAGCCCCCGCCGCCGGTCGAGCCCCCGCCGCCGGTCGAACCCCCCGCGCCCGAAGAGCCCTCGGCGCCGGTCGAACCCCCGCCGCCGGTCGAACCCCCGCGCCCGAGGAGCCCTCGGCCGCCTGGGCCCCGCCACCGGTCCCGGAGGAGCCCCCGGCCGCCTGGACCCCGCCACCGGCCGGGGCCGGCCCCGCCTGGACCGCTCCCGAGCGCTCGGAGGAGCTGGTCGCCTCGTGGGCCGTCCCACCCGCCGCCGAGGCGTCGACCTGGCCCCCTGCCTCGGCCGGCGGCGAGGCCGCGCCGGCGCCGCCCCCGCCCGACGAGGTCCCCGAGCAGGCGGTCGAGATCGAGGTTCGCCTCGACGGCTGGACCCTGTCCGAGCGGGGCGAGCTGGCCCGCCAGCTCGTCGCGCAGAACGTGCCGTTCACGTGGCTCGGGGCCCTGGTGGTGGTCGACCGGCGCGACGTCGACACCCTGCAGCGCGCCCAGCGGGTCGTGCGCCCGCACGGCGGGCCGATGACCCCGCCCCCGGCGCCGGGTCCGGCGCCCTCCAGCCCTCCACCCGCCTTCCCACCCCCGCTGGGGTTCGCCGAGCCCGGCGTCCCGCCGCCGCCCCCCGACGGCCTGCCCCCGGAGTGGTGAGCCCGCTCCGGTCGGCGACCCGTCAACCCCGGCCGGCGAGCGGCAGCTCCTCCACGCTGGCCGGCGCCGCGCCACCGCCCCAGACCACCTCGCCCTCGGCGGGGGGCACCACCGCCCGGGCGACGTAGGCCAGCGCCACCGGCGCCTGGCGCTCGGGAGACGTCGCCACGCTCGTGAGCCGCCCGACCTCGGCCCCGCCCACCACGACCGCGGCGCCCACCGGCGGGACGCCACCGGCCCCGATCACCACCCCCCGGAGGTGCCGAGGGACGTTGCCGCCCCGGCTGTCGATGCGCGCCACCAGCTCCTGGCCCGTGAAGCACCCCTTGGTGAAGCTCACCGCCCGGTCGATCAGGCCGGTCTCGGCGGGGATCGTGGCCTCCGTGAGCTCGGCCCCCATCGTCGGGACGCCGGCCTCGACCCGGACCACCTCGTAGGCGCCGAGGGGGCACACGGCCACGCCGTCCGGAACGGCCGGCGACGGGCCCAGCAGGTCGACACCCGGGAGCCCGGGCCAATCGGCGGGCACCACGACGCGGCCCTCGGCGGGACGCGCCACCGCGTGGGCGCGCGGCCCGCGGATCGCCAGGCAGCGCCACTCGATCGGGGCCAGCTCCACCTGCACCCGGAGCAGGAACCGGCGGAGCCTGGCCAGCAGCGCCTCCCCCCAGCCCCCGTCGATGTCGAGGACGTAGGCGTGGTCGCCGCTGCGCAGCACCCGGACGAAGGCGTCCACCTTGCCCTGGGGCTGGAGCACGAAGGACCACCCCGACGCCCCCACGTCCAGGCCGAGCACGTCCTGGCTCAGCTGACCCTGGAGGAACGCGGCTGCGTCCGGCCCCTGCACCATCACCACGTCACGGGCCAGCCACACCGCCCCGACGTCGCGGCGGAGGGTGGCGTAGCCGCCCTCGACGGCGCTCACGACGGGCCGCCTGCGGCCGCCCGCCGGGCTGTCATCCGCCGGGCCGCCGGCACGGCGGCCAGCAGGGCGCGCGCCTTGCTCTCGCACTCCTCGTGCTCGGCCACCGGATCGCTGTCGGCCACGATCCCGGCGCCGGCCTGCACCGACGCCCCCCGGGGCCCGATCACCATCGTGCGGATCGCGATGGCGGTGTCGAGGCTGCCCGAGAAGTCGATGTAGCCCACCACGCCGGCGTAGGGCCCGCGCTTGGTGGGCTCGAGCTGGTCGATGATCTCCATCGCCCGCACCTTGGGGGCGCCCGACACGGTTCCCGCCGGGAGCGTCGCGCGCAGCACGTCGATGGGCCCCTTGCCGGCGGCCAGCTCGCCCGACACCTGGGAGGTCAGGTGCATCACGTGGCTGTACCGCTCCAGGGTCATCAGCTCGTCGACCCGCTCCGTGCCGTACCGCACCACCCGGCCCACGTCGTTGCGGGCCAGGTCGACGAGCATCACGTGCTCGGCGACCTCCTTCGGGTGCTCCCTCAGCTCGGCCGCCAGGCGCCGGTCGTCCTCGTCGGTGCGGCCACGACGGCGGGTGCCGGCGATCGGCCGCGAGATCACCCGCCCGCCGAGCAGCTGGACCATGGGCTCGGGCGACGAGCCCACCAGCGTCACCTCGGCGTGGCGCACGAAGTACATGTAGGGGCTGGGGTTCACCTGACGGAGCACCCGGTAGACGTCGAAGGGATCGGCGTCGAGGTCGAGGTCGAACCGCTGCGACAGCACCACTTGGAAGACGTCGCCGGCCAGGATGTGCTCCTTGGCCACCTCGACCGCCCGGCAGTAGCCCTCGCGGCCGACGGTGGACACCACGTGCGGGAGCGCGTCGTCGGGATCGGGGGGCTCCACCGGCACGTAGGCCAGAGGGCGACCGAGGTCGGACACGGCCGTGGCCAGCCGCTCCACCGCGGCGTCGTAGGCGGCGTCGGGGTCTGCGCCGCCGCCCACGGGCACGCTCTCGACCAGCGTCACGCGCTGGCGCCAGTGGTCGAACGCCGCCAGGCTGCCGATCACCGACAGCACGGCCTCGGGCAGGTGCTGGTCGTCCGGGGGCACGTCGGGAAGGTGCTCGACCTCGCGGACCACGTCGTAGCCCAAGTAGCCGACCACCCCGCCGTGCAGGGGCGGGAGGTCGGGCAGGTCGGGCGACCGGGAGACGCCGAGCAGGGCCTCGAGGGCGGCCAGGACACCCCGGTCGAGGGGCACCGAGGCCGGCACCTCGCCGGTCACCTCGACGCGGCCGCCCCGCGCCACGAGGGTGGCGCTCGGGTCTCGACCCACGAACGACCACCGGCTCCACCGTTCGCCGTGCTCGACCGACTCGAGCAGGAAGCCGGGCCCGTCGCCCACCAGCTTCTGGAAGGCGGCGACCGGCGTCTCGAGGTCGCCGAGCAGCTCGCACCACACCGGCACCACGGTGTGCGCCCGGGCCAGCGCCCGAAACTCCTCCCGGTCGGGGCGGACCCGCACCGCTAGACCCGGTCGCCGGGCCCGAAGGCCCGGTAGAAGCACGACCGCTCACCCGTGTGGCAGGCCCCCCGGCCCTCCTGGTCGACCACGAAGAGCAGCGTGTCGCCGTCGCAGTCGTAGCGCGCGCTGCGCACCAACTGGCGATCGCCCGAGGTCTCGCCCTTCATCCACTCCTCCTGGCGGGAACGGCTCCAGAACACCGTTCGGCCGGTGGCCAGGGTCTTGCGCAGGGTCGCCTCGGTCATCCAGGCCATCATCAGCACCTGGCCCGTGCCCTCCTCCTGCACGATGGCGGGCACCAGGCCGTCGGCGTCGTAGCGGACGAGGGCGAGCTGCTCCTCGGAGGCGTCGATCGGGGTGGGGACCGGCATGGCCCCATGGTAGGGGCGCGGTCGGGGCTCGCCCCCCGGCTACAGGTACAGCCCGGTGCTGCCGGCCTCGAGGCGCGGCGACGCCACCGCGTGGATGTCGCGCTCGCGGAGGATCAGGAAGTCGTCGCCACGCACCTCGACCTCGTAGCGGTCGTCCGGGCTGAAGAGCACCTGGTCCCCGGGCTCGATGGTGCGCACGTTGGCCCCCACCGCAACCACCTCGGCCCACGCCAGCCGCCTGGCCACCTGGGCCGTGGCCGGGATGAGGATGCCGGCCGACGAGCGGCGCTCACCCTCCTGCTTGGGCAGCTGCACCAGGATGCGGTCGTTCAGCATCTTGATGGGGAGCTTGCCGTCTCCGGGCTGCAGGTGGTCGGCGACCTCGCTCCGCGTCACGGGCACCGACGGTACCGTCTCGGCGTGCCGGTCGACACCGTCAGCCTCGCCACCGCCGACGGCGAGCGGCTGGAGGGCGAGCTGGCCCGGCCCGCCGGCCCGGTCCGGGGCGCTGCGGTCCTGGCTCATCCGCACCCGTTGCACGGTGGCGACATGCACGCCGGGCTGATCGGCTCGCTGTTCGAGCTGCTCCCGCCGGCGGGCCTGACCACCCTGCGCTTCGACTTCCGGGGGGTCGGCCGCTCCAGCGGCGAGCACGACGGGGGCCGGGCCGAGCGCCTCGACGTGGCCGCCGCGATCGACCACCTGGTCGCGGCCGAGCCCGGGACGCCGCTCCTGGTGGTGGGGTGGTCGTTCGGCGCGGTGGTGGCGCTGCTCGTGGACCACCCGGCGCTGGCCGGCTGGGTGGCGGTGGCGCCCCCGCTCGGGCTCCTGGCCGGGGCCGTCCCCGTCGCCGGCACCGATGGCCGCCCGCTGCTGGTGCTGGTACCCGAGCACGACCAGCTGTGCCCGCCCGACGTGGCCGGGCCCATCGTGGCCGGGTGGGCCGCCACGGGGCTCGAGGTGCTGCCGGGCGCCGACCACGGCTGCCGGGGCGCGGCCGCCACGGTGGCGGCCCACGTCGTCGCCCGGGCCACGGCGACGGCGACGCCCACCTGACGGCTCGTGGTGGGCGGCAACCCCGTGGCGTTTCGCGGCACCCCGACCACCCAGGCGGTGGCCAACCCGCCGGAGAACGCTGGTTGCCGTTCAGGCGGGGCGGACGGCCACCCCGGCCGCGGCGAGCACGGCCTTGGCCTGGGCGATGGTGTGCTCGCCGAAGTGGAAGATCGAGGCGGCCAGGACTGCGTCGGCGTGGCCGTCGAGCACGCCCTCGACGAGGTGCGCGAGGGTGCCCACGCCACCCGACGCGATCACCGGGATGCCGACGGCGTCGGACACCGCCCGCGTGAGCGCCACGTCGAAGCCGTCGCGGGTGCCGTCGCGATCCATGGAGGTGAGCAGGATCTCGCCGGCGCCGAGCCGCTCCACCCGCTGCGCCCAGGCCACGGCGTCGAGACCCACGGGTGTGCGCCCA
This sequence comes from Acidimicrobiales bacterium, assembly GCA_016716005.1. Lineage (NCBI taxonomy): Bacteria > Bacillati > Actinomycetota > Acidimicrobiia > Acidimicrobiales > Acidimicrobiales bacterium. Next base: position 3,553,069 of record JADJXE010000001.1, on the reverse strand, counting down.
CCGTGGGTGACCACCTCGAACCCGCTGGCCAGCCCGGGCGTGGCGGTGCGGCGGGCGTCGATCGCGACCACGACGCACTGGGCGCCGAACTCCTCGGCCAGCTCCGACACCAGCTCCGGGCGGTTGACGGCGGCCGTGTTCACCGAGACCTTGTCGGCGCCGGCCCGCAGCAGCCGCCGGGCGTCGTCGACCGACCGGATGCCACCGCCGATCGTGAAGGGGATGAACACCTCCTCAGCGGTGTGGCGGGCCACCTCCACGATGGTGTCGCGGGCGTCGGACGAGGCCGTGATGTCGAGGAAGACGAGCTCGTCGGCGCCCTCGGCGTCGTAGCGGGCGGCCAGCTCCACGGGATCGCCGGCGTCGCGGAGCCCCACGAAGTTCACGCCCTTGACCACCCGGCCCCGGTCGACGTCGAGACACGGGATGACCCGCACGGTGCGCATCAGCCGGCCGCCTCCACCGCGGCCAGTGCGTCGGCCACGCCCACCCGCCCCTCGTAGATCGCCTTGCCCACGATCGCCCCGGCCAAGCGGCGGCCACCGGCCTCGAGGGCGGCGAGGGCCCGGAGGTCGTCGAGGGAGCCCACGCCCCCCGACGCCACCACGGCCACGTCGGTGCGGGCGAGGACGGCCGCCAGGCCGTCGAGGTCGGGGCCGGTGAGGGTGCCGTCGCGGCCGATCTCGGTGACCACGAGGGCGGCGACCCCGGCGTCAGCGAAGCGGGGCAGCACGTCGAGCACCGTGGCGCCGGCGTCGTCGAGCCAGCCGCGCACCGCCAGCCGCCCGCCCCGCCCGTCGAGCCCGACGGCGACCGGCTGGCGGCCCGCGATGCGGCGCACCAGCTCGGGGTCCTCCAGGGCCGCGGTGCCCAGCACCACGCGGGCCACCCCGGCCTCGGCCAGGGCCGCGGCGGCCGCCTCGGAGCGCACCCCCCCGCCGCTCTGCACCCGGGCCCGGCCGGCCACGGCCTCGGCCACCGCGCCCACCACCGAACGGTTCACCGGCTCGCCGGTGCGGGCCGCGTCGAGGTCGACCACGTGGATCCACCGGGCGCCGGCCCCGACGAAGTCGGTGGCCACCGCGACCGGGTCGGCGCCGTAGACCGTCTCCCGGGCGTAGTCACCCTGGTGGAGGCGCACGCACCGCCCGCCGCGAAGGTCGATGGCCGGGTAGAGATCCACGGCGCCCCTCAGGCCGCGGCCGCGGCCGACCGGGCCGCCGCCGCGAACCCCCGCAGCAGCGCCAGGCCGGCCGGCCCCGACTTCTCGGGGTGGAACTGGGTGGCCCACAGCGGGCCCCGCTCCACCGCGGCGACCACCGCGCCGCCGTAGTCGCAGGTGGCCACCACGTCGGCCGAGGGCTCGGCCGCGTAGGAGTGGACGAAGTAGACCCAGGCCGGATCCGGGAGGGTGGCCAGCAGCGCCGACGGCCGCACCGCGTCGAGCACGTTCCACTGCATCTGGGGCCGCTTCACCCCGGGGGGCAGCAGGCGCACCACGCCGGGCAGCACGCCGAGGCCGGCCACGCCCGGGCTCTCGTCGGACCCCTCGTAGAGCAGCTGCATCCCCACGCAGATGCCGAGGAACGGCCGGCCCGAGGCCACCGCGTCGAGGGCGACCCGGTCGAGACCGGACGCCTGCAGGGCCTCCATGCAGCGACCGAAGGCGCCCACACCGGGCAGGACGACGGCCGCGGCCCGGGCCACGAGGTCTGGGTCGTCGGTGAGCCGGGCGTCGGCCCCCACGCGCTCGAGCGCCTTCTGGGCCGAGCGCAGGTTGCCGATGCCGTAGTCGAGGACGGCGACCAGGGGCCGACCCGGGTCCTCGACGCTCACAGCGAACCCTTGGTGGACGGCACCCCGCCGCCCTCCAGGCGCACGGCGTCGCGCAGGCACCGGGCCACGCCCTTGAACGTGGCCTCGATGATGTGGTGGGCGTTGCGGCCGGCCCGCTCGGTGACGTGCAGGGTGATGGCCGCGCTGGTCGCGAACGAGTGGAAGAAGTGCTCGGCGAGCTGCGGATCGAACGGCGGCGTGCCCAGCGGGATCACCTCGGGGATGGGCACGTCCCAGGCGACGAAGGGCCGGCCCGACAGGTCGAGGGCCACCTCGATCAGCGCCTCGTCGAGGGGGTAGAGGCCACTGGCGAACCGGCGGACGCCGGCCTTGTCGCCGAGCGCCTCACGCAGGAGCTCGCCCAGCACGATGGCGACGTCTTCGACCGTGTGATGGCTGTCGACGTCGAGGTCGCCGGTCGCCCGGACGGTGAGGTCGAACCCGCCGTGGCGACCCAGCTGGGCGAGCATGTGGTCGAAGAACGGCAGGCCGGTGCCGACCACCGCCTGGCCGGTGCCGTCGAGCTCGAGGGCGGCGGTGATCGCGGTCTCCGCGGTGGTGCGCGTGCGGCTGGCCGAGCGGCTCATGTGGGGGCCTCCAGGATCTCGGCGAGGGCCGCCAGGAAGGCGTCGTCCTCGGCGGTGGTGCCGACGGTGACGCGCAGGCAACCCTCGAGCCGCGGCCACCCCGAGGTGTTGCGCACCAGCACCGAACGGTCGAGCAGGGCCTGCCACACCTCGGCGCCGGGGCGGGTCGTCGGCCGGAACAGCACGAAGTTGGCACCGGAGGGCCACACGTCGACGGGCAGCTCGGCGAGCCGCGCCACCAGCCGCTGCCGCTCGGCGACCAGGGCGCCGACCCGGGCGTCCATCTCGGCGCGATAGCGGAGGGCGAGCCGCCCGGCGATCTGCTTGGCCGCGTCGAGGTGGTACGGCAGGGCGACCTTGTCGAGCTCGGCCACCAGCCACGACGGGCCCACGAGGTAGCCCAGCCGGGCCGCCGCCATCGACCACGTCTTGGAGTAGGTGCGGGTGACGACCAGGGGCACGTCGTCGCTCACCAGCTCGTCCGCCGACCACCGGGCGAACTGGCCGTAGGCCTCGTCGACGGCCACCAGCCCGGGGGCCAGCCCGAGCACCTCCTCGACCACCGCCCGGGGCTCGACCATGCCCGTGGGGTTGTTGGGCGAGCAGAGGAAGGTGATCACCGGCTGGGCTGCGGCCAGCACCCGCCGGACCTCGCCCAGGTCGAGGGAGAGGTCGCCGGCCCGCTCGCCCTCGACGACCCGTGTGCCCGTGAGCCGGGCGATGTGGGCGTGGAGGGCGTAGGTGGGCTCGAAGGTGGCCACGACCCGGCCGGCTCCCCCGTAGGCGAGGCAGAGGGTCTGGAGGACCTCGTTGGAGCCGTTGGCCGCGAACACCTGCCCGGGGGCCACGCCGTGCAGCTCGGCGATCGCCGCACGCAGCCGGCGCGCCCCGCGGTCGGGGTAGCGGTGCCACTCCACGGTGGCGAGCTCGCGCAGGTAGGCCTCGCGCCAGCCCGGCGGTGGCGGGAACGGCGACTCGTTGGTGTTCAGCCGCACCTTCACGTCGACCTGAGGCGAGTGGTACCCCTCGAGCCCCACCAGGTCGGGCCGCACCTGGGGCCGCCTGTCGACGCCGGCGGCGCTCACCCGGCACCCCGCAGCCGGATCGACTCGGCGTGGGCCGGCAGGCCCTCAGCCTCGGCCAGGACCACGACGTGCGGCCCCAGCTCGGCGAGCGCGGCGCGGTCGACGTCGATCACGTGCATGGCCTTGGTGAAGTCGTTGGCGGTCAGCGCCCCGGCGAAGCGGGCGGTGCCGAAGGTGGGCAGGACGTGGCTCGGGCCGGCGACGTAGTCGCCCACCGACGCCGGCGCCCACGGCCCGCAGAAGACGGCTCCGGCGTGACGCACCTGCGCCACCAGCGCGTCGGCGCCCTCGCAGAGCAGCTCGAGGTGCTCGGGGGCGATGTGGTTGACGACGTCGATGGCCTGCTTCGGGCCGTCGACGACGACGGCGAACCCGGAGCGGGTGAGGTTGGCCACGATGTCGGCCCGGCGAGGGGCCAGGGCCGTGAGCCGCTCGACCTCGGCGGTGACGGCGTCGGCGACCTCCGGCGACCAGGTGACCAGCCAGGCCAGGCCGTCGGGGCCGTGCTCGGCCTGGACGAGCACGTCGATGGCGGCGTGCTCAGGGCTCACGGTGGCATCGGCCACCACGACCACCTCGGACGGGCCGGCGAAGGCCGACGGCACGGCCACGACGCCCGCGACCTCGCGCTTGGCCACCGCCACGAAGACGTTGCCCGGCCCCACGATCACGTCGACCGGGCGGATGCTCTCGGTGCCGTACGCCAGCGCGGCCACGGCCTGGGCCCCGCCCACCCGGTACACGGCGTCGACGCCGGCCACGGCCGCGGCCGCCAGCGTGGGGGCGGGGATGCGCCCGTCGGGCCCGGGCGGGCTGCACAGCACCACCTCGGCGACGCCCGCAGCGCGCGCCGGGATCGCGGTCATCAGCACCGTCGACGGGTAGATCGCCCGGCCACCGGGCACGTAGCAGCCGGCGCGATCCACGGGACGGTGGAGGGTGCGCACCCGCACGCCGGCTCGCTCCCACACCACGTCGGGCGCCCGCTCGGCGGCCTGGAAGGCCTCCACGTTCGCGGCCGCCGCCTCGAGGGCGGCCCGCAGCGGGGCGGGAACCTGCCCGAGGGCCGCGGCCACGTCGGCCGGCGGCACCCGGACCGACTCCAGCTGCACCCCGTCGAACCGGCCGGTGAGGTCGACCAGCGCAGCGTCGCCGCGCTCCCGCACGTCGGCCAGGATGGCCCGGACGGCGTCGACGGGCTGCTCCTCGCGTCCGACCTCCGGCCTGGGCAGGAGCGACCGCAGGTCGGCCACGCCACGGAGGTCGAGGCGGGTCAGCACGGTGGTGCAGGCTACCCGGCCCCCCCGATCGCCCGGCTCCGGTTCCGCTCCGGGCCCCGGCTCGGCTCCCACCCCCGGCCCCCGGCCCCGGCGCGCCGGTGCGGCCCCGTTGCGGTCCCGGGGCAGACTGGGTCGGTGAGCACCAGCGACGGCGCCGCCCTGTCCTCGATGGTGACCGCGCTCGAGGATCTGACCGAGCGGGTCGTGAGCCTTGCCGACCGCTACGAGGGCTCCGACCGCGAGGACGTGCTCGCCGACCTGCACGAGGCCGAGCGCTCGTTGCGGCTGGCCTCGAGGCGCCTCACCCGGGCCGCGGCCTCGCTGACGCGCAGCTGACGCCGAGCGCGGCGACGGCGCCCCGAAGGGCGCCGTCGACCGCAGCGACGCCAGGCGGCGGATCCCGGCGTCGCCCGTCACCAGGTGGCGGGAACCTGGTTCGCCGATCACCGTACACCGTCGCCTCGCGCCGTCCAACCACCCTCGGTGCGCAGGTCTCCGACCCGGGGTCGCGTCGCCGTCGGCCGGCCGACCGGTGTGACCTCGTGGCCGCGGTCAGTCGGCCCGCCGACCCTGCGCCGCCCGCGGCGGCCCCACCACCGTCGACGATGGACAGAAGTCGTTCAGCACGCAGTCGGCGCAACGGGGCCTCCGGGCGTCGCACACCCGCCGGCCGTGGAGGATCAGGCGGAGGCTGAACGCGCCCCGTTCGGCCGCCGGCACGATGGCGCCGAGCTCGTGCTCGACCTTCACCGGGTCGGTCTCGACCGTGAGGCCGAGCCGGCGGGCCAGCCGCCCCACGTGGGTGTCGACGGGCAGGCCGGGCAGGCCGAGGGCCACGCTCCGCACCACGTTGGCGGTCTTGCGGCCCACCCCTGGCAGGGTCGTCAGCTCCTCCATGCGTCCCGGCACCTCGCCGCCGAACCGCTCGACGAGCGCCGCGGCCATCCCAGTCAGGCTCGTGGCCTTCGAGCGGAAGAAGCCGGTGGGGCGGATCAGCTGCTCCAGCTCCTCCGGGTCGGCACCGGCCAGGTCCTCGGGGGTCGGGTACCGGGCGAACAGGGCCGGCGTCACCTGGTTCACCCGCGCGTCGGTGCACTGGGCCGAGAGGATCGTGGCGACCAGCAGCTGGAAGGGCCCGTCGTGGTCGAGCTCGCAGTGCGCCTCGGGGTACACCTCGGCCAGGCGCCGCCTCGTCTCCCGGGCCCGGCCGGCGGGGGTGCGGGGGCGTGCCACGACCCCGGAGGGTAGGCGTCCCGGACCCGCTCGGGATCGCACCGGTAGCCTGCGACGCGGTGCGCCGGTTGGAGATCAAGCGTCGGATGGAGCCCGCCGACGTGGCCGCCGTCGCCGAGCTGCTCGAGCTGGTCGAGGACGCCGACGAGCACCAGGCCCTCGCCGACCACCAGTGGGTCGACCTGGTCCAGGGCGGGCGGGCCGGCTTCGCGGGGCTCGTGGCGTGGGAGCCCGGTCACGAGCACCCGGTCGCTTATGCGCAGCTCTCCCGGGGGAACGACTCGTGGGCGCTGGAGCTGGTGATCGCCCCCCACCACCGCCCCGAGACCGCACAGATCGCCGACGAGCTGCTCGGCAGCGCGCTCGACGTGGTGCGGGCCGAGGGCGGCGGTCACGTGCACCTGTGGGCCTACCGGCCGGCGGCCGACCTGTACGCGGTCACCGCCGCCCACGGCCTGCGGCCCGGGCGCGAGCTCCTGCAGCTCCGGCGGCCCCTGCCCCTCGACGAGCCGGCCACGCTCCCGTGCCGCCCCTTCGTGCCGGGGCACGACGAGGAGGCCTGGCTGGCCGTCAACAACCGCGCCTTCGCGGCGCACCCCGAGCAGGGAGGATGGGACCTGGCGACCCTGCGGGCCCGCGAGCAGGAGCCCTGGTTCGACCCGGCCGGCTTCCTCCTCCACGAGCGCGAGGGCCGCCTCGCCGGCTTCTGCTGGACGAAGGTGCACGGCGACGCCCACCCCCCGCTGGGGGAGATCTACGTGATCGCCGTCGACCCCTCGTTCCAGGGCCTCGGCCTGGGCCGTGGCCTGGTCCTGGCCGGCCTCGACAGCCTGGCCGGGCGGGGCCTCGACATGGGCATGCTGTACGTCGACGCCGACAACGACACCGCCATGGCGCTGTACGCCGACCTCGGGTTCGAGCGCCACCATGCCGACCGGGCGTTCGTGGCCGACCTGCCCCCTGCCTGACCGGGTCGTCCACCTAGCCTGGGAGGCGTGGGCAGCCGCTACGACATCTCGCGCGACGACCTCGCCGCGCTCCTCGCCGGGGAGCCGGCGTACCGGGTGCGGCAGGTGTGGGACGGGCTCCACCGTCGCTTCGCCGACCCCGAGGCCATGACCGACCTGCCCCGCGGCCTGCGGGAGCGGCTCGCCGCCGCCCTCCCGGCCGCGCTCACGCCCGTCGCCGAGTCGACGAGCGGCGACGACACCGTGAAGTGGCTGTGGTCGCTGCCCGACGGTGCCCGCATCGAGACGGTGCTGATGCGCTACGCGGACCGGGCGACCGTGTGCGTGTCGACCCAGGCCGGTTGCGCCATGGCCTGCGGCTTCTGTGCCACCGGCCAGGCCGGCTTCGAGCGCCACCTCACCGCCGGCGAGATCGTCGAGCAGGTCATCGAGGCGGCCCGGCGCGCCGCCCCGCGGCGCGTCTCGAACGTCGTGTTCATGGGGATGGGCGAGCCCCTCGCGAACTACGAGCGCACCTGGCTCGCGATCGAGCGGCTCCACGACGACGTGGGCATCTCGGCCCGGCACCTCACCGTCTCCACGGTCGGCGTCGCCCCGGGCATCCGGCGGTTGGCCGGGGAGCGGCTCCCGGTGAACCTCGCGGTCTCCCTCCACGCCGCCAACGACGAGCTCCGCGACCACTTGGTCCCGCTCAACCGGCGCTACCCCCTCGCCGAGCTCGTGGCCGCCTGCCGGGCCTACCTCTCGGCCCGGAACCGGCGGCTCTCGCTCGAGTGGGCGCTGATCGACGGCGTCAACGACCGCCCCACCGACGCGGTGGAGCTGGCGGCCCTGGCCCGGGCCCTGCGCGCCCACGTCAACCTGATCCCCCTGAACCCCACACCCGGCTACCCGGCGCGGGGCACGCCCCCCGACGGCGTCGCCAGCTTCGCCGAGCGACTCCGGGCCCTCGGCGTCAACGCCACCGTCCGCCGCAACCGCGGCACCGACATCGACGCCGCATGTGGGCAGCTGCGCGCCGGTCACGCCGCGACCCCGGTGGCGTTGGGCCGCGGCGCGGCTCCGCCACCGTGAGCCTGCGTCGACGCGGGGCGCTGGCGGCGACGCTGGTGGGGATCGGCCTCGCGGCGCCCGCGTGCGCCGATCGCGAGCTGCCGGCCGGCACGGTCCTGTCGGCCGAGGCGCAGGCCGGCCGGCGGGTGGTGCAGCTCCGCGGCTGCCTGGCCTGCCACCAGGAGACGCCGAGCGACACCCCCGGGGTGTCGTTCGCCCGCGTCTGGGGCCGCCCCGTCGAGCTGACCGACGGGACGGTGGTCACCTTCGACCGGGCATACCTGGAGCAGTCGCTCTCCGACCCGGGGGCCGCGACCCGCGCCGGCGCCGGCGCCGGCAGTGCGATGGCCGCCTTCGACCTCGACCCGGCCGAACTGGACGCGGTGGTCGCCTACCTCGAGGCCCTCGCGGGCGCCCCGCCGGACACCGGCGGCTGATTCCGACCCCACCCCGCCACCCGCTCGCCCCGCCACCCGCTCGCCCCGCCGCCCCCCTCCGCCGCTCCACGTACGGTCCCGCGCGCGCCCGCCGCACCCCAGACGGCGCCAGCGCGACGGAGAACCCGGCTCCCCCACCAACGGCGCGCTCGCCACGCCTGGCACGTCGTCAGCGCGATGAAGACCCGGGGGGGTCGGGGGTCCGGGGGGACCGCTAGGCGCCCGCGGGGCGGCGGACGAGCACGGTGAGGCCGCGGTCGGCACGGATCGCGTCCACGAGCACCTCGGCCGGCCCCACCGTGCACCCGGGCCACACCACCGACCGCACCAGCCGGCCGGCCACCACGGCGCCCTCGCCCACGACGGAGCCGCCTCCCGAGACCGCCAGGTTCGCCTGGAGATAGCCCGCAGGCGTCCCGCAGTCGACGAACGGCCCGCCGTAGGTCAGCACCTCGAGTCGGCCGTTCTCCGCCGCCGGTCGCCACACCTCGCCGTACAGACCTGCGGGTCGCTCACCCAGGCCGGCCACGATCGGCCAGGGCAGCACGCAGCCGACGACCCGGCTCGTGGGACGGAGGCCGGCCCCGGCCGGCTCGGCCAGCAGCAGCCGCACCCGCTCGCCGTCCCAATCGCCGACGAGGGCGGCCAGATCGGCCCGGTGCCAGGCGTCGGCGTTGACGACCAGGGCGGCCCGTCCGTCCAGCCACCCCCGCAGCCGGCCCAGCGCGCCGGCCGTCCCGAGCGGTGCGGCCCGCTCGATCGACAGGTGGGCCCGCCCGCCCACGTGCTCGGCCACCTGATCGGCACCGTGGTGGGCGTTGACCGCGATCGCGGACACGGCCGCGCCGACCCCCGCGAGCGCGAGGTCGACGAGGGCGTCGCCGCCGACCGGGCACAGCGCCTTCGGGCGAAGCAGCGTGAGCGGCCGGAGGCGGGTGCCCAGGCCGGCGGCCAGCACCACGCCCGCGACCGCGGCGGGGGACGTCGCGTCGGGAGGAACGCCTGCCAGACTAGGGGAATGGAGACGCGCCGGTTCTTCAACCCGTACCAGCCCCAGACGCTCCAGATCGCCGTGTTCCTCCTCTACATCAACGCCTTCTTCCTCGCGATCGCCGGCGGGATCTTCAACGTGATCGGCCTCGTCCTCGTGGGCGGTGGGGTGGCCGCCGGGTTCGGCATCGCCAACGAGAAGAAGTGGGGCTACGGCCTCGGCGTGGCCATGGCGCTGTTCCCCTTCGTGTGGCGGCTGTGGTTCTTCGGCTTCGGCGGCATGCTCGGCGTCGGGATCCTCAACCTGATGTTCGAGATCGCGCTGGTCGCCCTGCTCCTGCACCCGATGAGCCGCGACTACCAGCGCATCTGGTTCAAGTAGCCGGCGCCCGCCGCCGACTCGCCGGGCCAGGGCCGGGCCGGGCATGATCCTGGCCATGGCAACGACCGTGCACGGCATCGACGGGCTCAAGGCCGAGGTGGGCCAGCACCTCGGCTACAGCGACTGGCGCGACGTCACCCAGGAGCAGGTGAACCTCTTCGCCGACGCCACCGGCGACCACCAGTGGATCCACGTCGACCCTGAGCGGGCCAAGGCCGGGCCCTTCGGCGGCCCCATCGCCCACGGCTACCTCACCCTCTCCCTGGCGCCCGCCCTGCTCCCGGAGATCCTCCGGGTCGAGGGCATCTCCATGGGCGTGAACTACGGCTGCAACAAGGTGCGCTTCCCGTCACCGGTGCCCGTCGGCGCCCGCGTGCGCCTCGGCGCCACGCTGGCAGGGGTGGACGACGTCGCCGGCGGTGCGCAGGTGACGATGGATCTCACCTTCGAGGTCGAGGGCGCCCCCAAGCCCAGCTGCGTCGCCCAGGTCGTGTACCGCTACTACGCCTGACCCACCCGGGGGAACTCGGGCATCACCCGCTCGGCGAAGAGCCGCAGGGTGGTGTCGTCGGGGTAGTCGGCGCACCAGGGCACGAAGCCGGTGCAGCCCAGCTCGACGTAGGCCTGCACCTTCTCGCACACCTGCTCGGGCGTGCCCACCAGGTTGCCGGCCCGCCACGAGTCGGCCGCTTCGCCCCACAGCGACCTCGACCCGGCGGCGCGCACCTCGGCCTCCGTCTCCCGGACGAACACCTCGGGTGACCAGGTCATGCGGATCTCGTCGGCGTCCCGGCCGACGGCCCGGCAGTGCTCCCGCAGCACGTCGCGCTTGTGGGCCCACTCCTCGGGCTTCCCCCCGAAGTTGGAGCAGTCGGCGTGGCGGGCCACGACCCGGAGGGTGAGCTGCTCGCCGCCACCACCGATCCAGACCGGGGGCCGGGGCTGCTGCAGCGGCTTCGGATCACAGTTCGCCCGCCGCAGGGTGTAGTAGCGCCCGTCGTAGGTGGTCTCCGGGAGGCTCCACATGCTGGTGACGATCTCCACCGTCTCACGGAGCATCCCGATCCGGACCTTGGCCTCCGGGAACTCGTAGCCGTACCCGACGTACTCGTTCTGGTACCAGCCGGCGCCGATCCCCCAGTCGAGGCGGCCGCCGCTCAGGACGTCGACCGTGGACGTGATCTTGGCCAACAGCGCCGGGTTGCGGTACCCGGTGCAGCCGACCATCTGGCCCAGCCGGATCCTGCTGGTGCGCTGGCTGAGCGCAGCCATCACCGTCCAGCACTCGAACACGGCCTCGCCGGCAGGCCGAGGCACGTTGTGCACGTGGTCGTAGACCCAGATCGAGTCGTACCCGAGGGCTTCGGCCTGCACGGCGATCGCGAGGCTCGTGGCCCACTTGGCCTCGGCGCCCTCGACGCCCGCCAGCTCCATCTTCCACCCCTGGGGGACGAACGCCCCGAAGACCACTTCGTCGTGCATGGTGCTCGACGGTAGCCGTGCAGACAGCCATCGGCCCGGGGGTACGTTTCGCACCGTGGAGTTCAACCTGGCCGACCTGTTCGAGGGGGTCGTCGACGCGGTGCCCGACCGCGAGGCGATCGTGTGCGGGCACGTGCGACTCACGTACCGAGAGCTGGACGAGCGGGCGAACCGCCTGGCCCACGCCATGGCCGAGCGCGGGGTGGGCGCCGGCGACTGGATCGGCCTGCACCTCTACAACTCCAACGAGTACCTCGAGGGCATGCTCGCGGCCTACAAGCTGCGGGCCGTGCCCGTGAACGTGAACTACCGCTACGTCGAGGACGAGCTGCGGTACCTGTTCGACGACGCCGACCTCGCGATGGTGATCCACGAGGAGGACTTCGGCCCCAAGATCGACGCCGTGCGAGGCGGGCTGCCGCGGCTGCGGGCCACCCTCGCCAAGGGCACCGAGTACGAGTCGGCGCTGGCCGCCGCGTCGCCGGCCCGCGACTTCGGGCCGCGATCGGCCGACGACCTCTACGTGCTGTACACGGGCGGCACGACGGGCCTGCCCAAGGGCGTCACGTGGCGCCACGAGGACATCTTCTTCGGCGCGTTCGGCGGCGGGAACCCGGGCGGACCCCCCATCGAGCGGCCCGAGGAGGTGCTGGAGCGAGCCCCCTCCGGGACCACGCGGTGCCTGCCCGCCAGCCCGTTCATGCACGGGTCGGCCCACTGGATGGCGTTCTCCACGTTCTTCACCGGAGGCGCCGTGGTCATCTCGCCCGAGCGGCACTTCGACACCCGCCACCTCTGGACGATGGTCGAGCACGAGCGCGTGTCGTTCCTGGTGATCGTCGGGGACGCCTTCGCCCGGCCGCTGGTGGAGGCGCTGGACGCCGAGCCCCGTCGGTGGGACCTGTCCTGCCTCACGGTGCTCCTCTCGGGGGGCGCGATCCTCTCCCCGGCGGTGAAGGAGCTGCTGACGAGGCTGCTCCCCTCCACCATCGTCGTCGACGGGTTCGGCGCGTCGGAGACCGGCGGCCAGGGCCAGATGGTGGCCGCCCGCGGCCAGAGCGGACCGCCCCGCTTCGCGGTCAACGAGCAGACGACGGTGCTCTCCGACGACTTCCGACCGTTGCAGCCCGGTGACGGCACGGTCGGCTGGCTGGCCCGCCGGGGCCACATCCCGCTCGGCTACCACAAGGACCCCGAGAAGACCGCGCGCACGTTCCCGGTGGTCGACGGCGTGCGCTGGGCCGTGCCCGGGGACCGGGCCACCATCGAGGCCGACGGCACGATCACCGTGTTCGGGCGGGGCTCGGTGTCCATCAACTCGGGCGGCGAGAAGATCTTCCCCGAAGAGGTGGAGGCCGCCCTCAAGGCCTGCCCGGGGGTGTTCGACGCCGTCGTGGTCGGCATACCCGACGAGCGGTGGGGCGAGCGGGTCGTGGCGGTGGTGAAGGTGCGCGACCCGGAGCACCCGCCGGCACTGGACGAGGTCCGCGCGCAGTGCGAGGAGCACCTCGCCCGCTACAAGCTTCCCCGCGAGCTCGTGGTGGTGGATGACGTGGTGCGCTCGCCCTCGGGCAAGCCCGACTACCGCTGGGCCAAGGCCACCGCCCTGGAGGCCCTGGGCCGGGCGTGACCGGATCGCTCAGGGTTCGCCGCTGAGCCGGCGGAGCGCGACGGCGGCGTAGAGCGCGGCGCCGGCCGCCATCGGCCCCTCGTCGATCACCATCCGGTTCGAGTGGTTGGGGGCCACGGTGCCGCGGCCGCCCGGGTGCATGCCCAGGAACACCATCGCCCCCGGCACCCGCTGGAGCACGTAGGAGAAGTCCTCGGCACCCATCACCGGGGTGGGCTGGATGACCACCGCGCGGTCGCCGAGCAGGTCGCGGGCCACGCCGGCCGCGAACACGGCCGCGCCGTCGTCGTTCACCGTGACCGGATACCCCTCGTTCACCACCACGTCGGCCTGCGCGTCGTGGGCGGCCGCCACGTTCTCGGCGACCCGTCGCACCCCGTCGAGCACCCGGCGGCGGGCCCCCTCGGACACGGTGCGCACGGTGCCCTGCAGCACGGCGGTCTCCGGGATCACGTTGGTGGTGGTGCCGGCGCGGATCGAGCCGATGGTCACGACGGCCGGGTCGAACACGTCGACCCGGCGGGTGACCATGGTCTGGAGCGCCTGGACGATCTCGCAGGCCACGGGCACCGGGTCGAGGGCCAGGTGGGGCATGGACGCGTGGCCCCCGCGGCCCCGCACGACGATCTGCAGCTCGTCGGCGGACGCCATCATGGGACCGCCCTTGGTGCTCACCATCCCCGCCGGGATCGAGGGCGTGACGTGGATCGCGAAGGCGTACGACGGCGGTGCGTCGCCGTCGAGCAGGCCCTCGTCGAGCATCACGCGGGCTCCGTGGTGGCCCTCCTCGCCCGGCTGGAACATGAACACGACCCGTCCCGGCAGGTCGTCACGCCGGGCCGCGAGCAGGCGGACGGCGGTGACCAGCATCGACGTGTGGGCGTCGTGGCCGCAGGCGTGCATGGCCCCGTCGACCTCGGAGGCGAACTCGAGGCCGGTGTCCTCCGGCATCGGCAGGGCGTCCATGTCGGCCCGCAGGAGCACCGTGGGCCCGGGCCGTCCCCCGTCGAGGGTGGCCACGACCGACGTCGTGGCCTCTCCGGTGGCCAGCGCCAGCCCGAGGCCGTCGAGCGATTCGAGCACGGCCGCCTGGGTGCGGGGGAGGTCGAGGCCCAGCTCGGGATGGCGGTGGATCCGCCGCCGGAGGGCGACGGCGTCGGCCTGCAGGTCGGCGGCCTCGTCGAGCAGCGTGTCGATCACCATGGGGCTCTCCCTAGAGGGGCAGGTCGCCGGTGGCCGTGGCCGTGGACCCGTGGTCCTTCCAGGCCGCGATGGTGCGCTGGGCGATGCGCATCTGGTGGATCTCGTCGGCACCGTCCGCGAACCGGGCCCAGCGCGCCTGCTTCAGCATGTCGGCCAGGGGCGTGTCGGTCGAGTAGCCGAGCGCGCCGTGCACCTGGATCGCTCGGTCGATGATCCGCCACAGGCTGTTGGCCACGAAGTGCTTGGCCATCGAGACCTCGGAGGTGAAGTCGAGCTTGTTCTCGATCTTGTAGGCCGCGTGCAGCACCATCAGCTTGCACTGGTAGAGCTCCATCGCCGAGTCGGCGATCAGCCACTGGATGCCCTGCTTCTCGGCCAGCAGCGAGCCGTGGCTGAACCGGTTCAGGGAGCGGTCGACCATCATGTCGAGGGCGGTCTCCGCCTGGCCGATCCAGCGCATGCAGTGGGCCAGCCGGGCGGGTCCGAGGCGGTACTGCCCGAGCAGGTGCCCCTGGCCCCGGCCGCCCAGCATGTTCGCCGCCGGCACCCGCAGGTCCTCGAGGAGGATCTCGCAGTGGTTGTGCCCTCCCGACATGGTCTCCACGTCACGGACGACGTTCCAGCCCTCGCTCGGCAGGTCGACGAGGAACGCCGAGTTCGCTGCCTGCGGGAGGTCGGGGTCCTCCTCGGTGCGGGCGATCAGGATCGCGAACTGCGCGCCGCGCGCCCCCGAGATGAACCACTTGTGGCCGTTGACCACCCACTCGTCGCCGTCGGGGTAGGCGAAGGTCCGGATGAGGGTCGGGTCGGAGCCGGCGACCTCGGGCTCGGTCATGGCGAAGCACGACCGAGCCGTGCCGTCGCAGAGCGGGCGGAGGTAGCGCTCTTTCTGCTCGGGCGTCCCCCAGTGCAGGATCGTGTGCTGGTTCCCCTCGTCGGGCGCCTGGGCGTTGAGCACGAACGGGCCGATGCGGGTCCTGGCCGCCTCCGCCGACACCGCCGCCATGGCCGTGGGCCCGAGGCCGAGGCCGCCCCACTCGGGCGGCATGTGCGGCAGCCAGAGGTTCCGGTCCTTGGCCTGCTGGCGCAGGTCGACGATGGCGCGGATCCAGGCGCCGCGGTCCCACGACTCGGCGTCCGCCTGCTTCTCCGCGGGGCGCACGGCCGAGTCCATGAAGTCGCGGACCTCGAGGCGGATCTCTTCGACGTCGGGCGGGAAGGTGAAGTCGATCACGGCTCGGGAGTCTGCCAGAGGACGTCGCGCTCGGCCCGGGAAGGCCGCTGGTTGGGGAGAGCTGCACCCACGGCGGCACACTGGAGCGGTGAACAACGCCGTCCGCGACGTGCTGGAGGTCGCGATCCTCGTCGCCATCGGCGGCATGCTCTGGCAGGTGGCGGTCCGGCTGCGCCGCGGCGAGATCGCCGTGGTCCGCTGCGCGGCGTGCGGCCGGCCGACGTCGCGGGCGTACCCGCGCTGCAAGCACTGCGGCGCGGCGCGGCCCGAGGACGCCTGATCGTGGGCGGGCCGCTCCCCGCGCCCGACGCGCCACTCCCCCAGGGAGAGGAGAAGGTCCGCGCGGTCCGGGCCATGTTCGACGCCATCGCCCCCCGCTACGACCTCGTCAACCGGGTGATGACGTTCGGGATGGACGTGGGGTGGCGGCGCCGGTCGGTGGCGGCGCTGGGCCTCGCGCCGGGGTCGAGGGTGGTCGACCTGGCCTCGGGGACGGGTGACTTCTGCGTGGAGCTGGCCAGGAGCGGGCTGCGGCCCGTGAGCGTCGACCTCTCGGCGGGGATGCTGGGAGCCGACCGCAGCGGCGCCCCCCGGGTGCAGGCCGACATCCTGCGCCTCCCGCTCCCCGACGGTTCCGTCGACGGGGCGACGTGCGGGTTCGCCCTCCGGAACCTGGTGGCGCTGGGGCCCTTCTTCGCCGAGCTCCACCGGGTGGTGCGGCCGGGCGGGCGGATCGCGCTGCTCGACGTGAGCCGGCCCCGGCAGCCCCTCGTGCGCTGGGGGCACGGCGTGTACTTCGGGAAGGTGGTGCCGAGGATCGGCGGGTGGCTCTCCGACCCGGCCGCGTACCGGTACCTGCCCCGCTCCGTCGCCTACCTGCCCGCACCGGCCGAGCTGGTCCGCCTGCTCGGCGCGGCCGGGTTCGCCGACGCCGAGCGACGTCCGCTGTCAGGGGGGATCGTGCAGCTCCTCGTGGGCACGCGGAGCCACCGGTGACCGGCCAGCTCGCCACCAGGCGGCTCCCCGTGGGCCTGGTCGCGGTCACGCGCCGCCTCGACCGCGACGTCGACCTGCTCGCGGTGGCCGGCGAGCACGGCCCGCTGCTCGAGCAGGAGGGCATGGGCCTGGCCGGCCAGGGCGAGGTGGCCCGCCTCTCGCTGGCCGGTGTCACCGAGGCGCTGGCGGCGCTGCCCACCGACGACGAGGTCCGCGTGCCCGGCACCGGCCCGGTGGCGTTCGCCGCCATCCCGTTCGACCCGCGCTCGCCGGCCGAGGCCGTCGTCCCCCGGGTGGTGGTGGGCCGCAGCCCCGAGGGCACGCGGTGGGTCACCACGATCGGCCCCGCCGGCGGCGAGCCACCCACCCTGGGCGCCGTCGACGACGTCGCGCCGCCCGAGCCGAGCGCCTTCCGCGTGGCCGCCGGCCGCCCGCCCGCGGAGTGGTGCCGGGCCGTGGCCACGGCCCGCGATCGGATCCGGGCCGGGTCCCTCGACAAGGTGGTGCTGGCCCGCGAGGTGCTCGTCGACGCCGACCGGCCCTTCGCCCGCGCTGCCGTGCTCGGCCGGTTGCGCCGCACGTTCCCGTCGTGTCTCACCTACGCCGTCGGCGGCTTCGTGGGAGCGAGTCCCGAGCTGCTCGTGGCCCGCGCCGGCGATGTGGTGCGCTCCCACCCGCTGGCGGGCACGGCCCCCCGCAGCGGGGACCCGACCACCGACGCCCGCCTGGCGGCCGGCCTGCTGGCGTCGGTGAAGGACGGCCTCGAGCACCGGATCACCATCGATGCGGTGCTCGACGCCCTGCTCCCGTTCTGCTCGTTCGTCGACGCCGAGGCCGAGCCGTCCGTGGTGGCGGTCGCCAACGTCCAGCACCTCGGCACCCTGGTCGAGGGGCGGCTCTCGCACCCGCTCTCGTCCGCGCTCGAGCTGGTCGCGGCGCTCCATCCGACGCCGGCCGTGGGCGGCCACCCGCGACCCGAGGCGCTGGCGCTGATCGCCGAGCTCGAGGGCGTCGACCGGGGCCGGTTCGCGGGCGCCGTCGGGTGGGTGGACGGGGCCGGCAACGGCCGGTTCGCGGTGGCGATCCGGTGTGCCGAACTCGAGGGGACGCGGGCACGGCTGTTCGCCGGGGTGGGCGTCGTGGCCGACTCGGATCCCGACGCCGAGCTGGCCGAGACCCGCGCCAAGCTCCAGGCGATGCTCCCCGCCCTCGTGCGCCCGTAGGCACCCCGCACCATCGCCGGCCCCTGGGCACGGACCGCCGGGGAGCGCCGGGCGGGTGGGGTCAGCGCCCGCCGAGCGCCGCCCCCACCGCCGCGTGCAGCCGGTCGTGCACGGCCACGTTGTCGGCGCGATCGGTGCGCACCCGCACCAGGCGCACGCTGCCCGCCCCGATGGCGTCGGCGACCGCGGGTCCGACGTCGGCGGCCCTGTCGACCGTCACCGACGCCACCCCGTGGGCGGCCGCCACCAGGCAGGGATCGACGCCGTGGGGCGTCCCGAACAGCCGCTCGAACCGATCGGGCGGCACCGCCGTGGCCTGGGGCAGGAACGAGAAGATCCCGCCGCCGTCGTTGTCGACCACCACCAGCGCGAGGTCGATGCCGCGCGACACGGCTCCGAGGAGACCGTTGGCGTCGTGGAGGAACGCGACGTCGCCGACCAGCGCCAGCGTGGGCGCAGGCCCGGCCAGGGCGACGCCGACGGCGGTGGAGGTGACGCCGTCGATCCCGTTGGCACCCCGGTTGGCCACGACGCGCAGGTCGGGGTGGGGACGGCCGTACCACTCGACGTCGCGCACCGGCATCGACGACGACACCACCAGGGTCGCCCCACCGGGCAGCACGTCCACCACGGCGCGCGCGCACGCGGGCTCGGTGGCCTCGGCGTGGTGCCCCATCGCGGCGTCGAGGGCCTCCTGGGCGAGGCGCTCGGCCCGCGACCAGCGGGCCGGCCACGGCGTGCCGGCCGCTCCCTCCACCCGGCCGGCCAGCGCCCGGCACACCGCCCCGGGATCCGCCCGCACCACCAGCGCTGCGGTGCGCTCGGGGTCCCACCACCGCCCGTCCGCCGAGATCGCCACCTGGCGGGCACCCGAGGCGGCGAGCCACTGGGCCAGCACCTTCGAGGCGGGCGGCGCTCCCAGCCGCAGGACCACGTCCGGCCGGTGGTCGGCGGCGAACGGCTCGTGGCGGAGCAGGGCGTCGAACGCCGCGACCGTGCTCGGCCCGGGCACCCGGCAGCCCGAACGCGGGTCGGCCAGCACGGGCCAGCCGGCGGCGGAGGCCAGGGCGTGGACCGCGACGGGCTCGCCCGCACCGGCCCCGGCCACGATCACGCCGCGCACCCCGTCGACGGTCGCGGCGACCGCGTCGAGCAGGGCGGGATCGACGGCCGCCTCCACCACGCGCTCGTGCCACGGCCGCCCCGCGGGGCGGCCTTCGGGGAGCGGGCCGGGCTCACCCACGAGGGGGTCGCAGAACGGCAGGTTCAGGTGGACCGGGCCCGCCGGCGGGCCGCAGGCCTCCGCCACCGCCCGTGCCGCCATCGAGCGCCACGCACCCGACGCCGCGGCGACGGGTACCCCCGGGTCGGCGAACCACCGGACCGCTCGGCCGAACAGGTGCACCTGGTCGACCGTCTGGGGCCCGCCGACGTCGTGCAGCTCGGGTGGCCGGTCGGCGGTGCAGGCCAGCATCGGCACGCCGGCCTGGTCGGCCTCGACCACGGCCGGGTGCAGCTCGACGGCGGCGGTGCCGCTGGTGGTGAGCACCACCGCCGGCCGGCCCGAGGCCGCGCCCAACCCGACCGCGACGAAGGCGGCCGAGCGCTCGTCGTGGTGCACGTGGAGCCGCAGACGCCCATCGGCGGCCAGCGCCAGGGCCAGCGGCGTGGACCGCGAGCCCGGCGAGACGACGGCCTCGGTGACGCCGGCGCGCAACCACTCGTCGACGAGGGTGGCGCAGAAGGTGGCGGCCGCGGTCGTGCCCATCGGGCGTCCATGCAACCATGCCTCTCCGGTGGACCTGCACTCCGAGCGATCAGGCACGGGCCCGAGGCTGGTCCTCGCCCATGGCTTCACCCAGAACCGGCGCTGCTGGGGAGCGCTCGCCGACGAGCTGACCACCGACCACGAGGTGATCCGCGTCGACCTCCCCGGCCACGGCCGGTCGGGCGTGACGGCGGCCGACCTCCCCACCACCGCCGCGCTCCTGGGCGAGGCGGGTGGACCCGCGACGTACCTCGGCTACTCGCTCGGCGGCCGGGTGGCCCTGCACCTCGCCCTGGCCCGACCCGACCTGGTCCGGGGGCTGGTGCTGATCGGCGCCACCGCCGGCATCGACGATCCGGCCGAGCGGGCCGCCCGCCGGCGGGCCGACGCGGCCCTGGCCGACGAGCTGGAGCGGACCGGGCTCGACGCCTTCCTCCAGCGGTGGCTCGCGGGCCCGCTCTTCGAGACCCTGCCTCCGGACGCCGCCTTCGTCGAGGCCCGCCGCGAGAGCTCGGCCGAGGGGCTGGCCTCGAGCCTCCGGCTGGCCGGCGCCGGCCGCCAGGAACCCCTCTGGGAGCGCCTCGCGAGCCTGCGGATGCCGGTGCTGGTGCTCGCCGGCGCGCTCGACGACCGCTTCTGCGCCCTCGGCCGGCGGCTGGCCTCGGCCATCGGCACCAACGCCACGTTCGCAGCCGTGCCCGGGGCCGGGCATGCCGCGCACCTCGAGCGGCCGGCCGAGGTCCTGGCCCTCGTGCGGCCCTGGCTCCGGATGACGGAGCGAGGCCCTACGGGTTGAGGTAGATGAACCCGTAGCCCTCGTCGCGGAACGGCACGCCCGCCCGGCGCAGCGCCACGTCCCAGTCCCCGGTGACACCGGGGTCGGTGAGCTCCATGCCGTGGTCGGCGACGAGGAAGAACGCGGTGTCGCCGAAGGTGCCCTCGGCGTCCATCACATCGAGGATGTCGCCGATGCGCCCGTCGGTGTCGCGGATGGACGCCTCGGCGATCTCCGAGTGCGGGCCGCCCTCGTGGAAGGCGGTGTCGGTGAGCGTGAAGTTGACCCACAGGAACCGGGGTCGCGGGTAGGCGACGTCGAGGTAGGAGCCCCGCCACAGCCCTGCGGCCTGCTGCACCGCGTTGTGGTCGACCCGGCTGTACCAGGCGTAGTCCTTGAAGGGCCGCACGAACCGCTCGGTCGCGTGGGGCAGGTCGTCGGGAGAGCGGGGGAAGTCGCTGCGCACGCCGCGCCGGAGCAGGTCGAAGGTGGAGAAGTCGGCGCCGTGGTCGGCCGGCTCGTTCACCGAGGCGGTGAAGGCACCGGGCTCGGCCCGCCTGGCCGCCAGGTGCAGCGAGTCGGTGCCCGGCGCGAGCAGGCTCATCGCGGTCGCCCAGGTGGTCGGCGAGTTGGTGACGACCTGCTCACGGCGGTCCCGATCCCACCACGCGTTGTGGAGGATGCCGTGGTGGCCGGGGTGGAGGCCGGTGATGATCGACGTGTGGTTCGCCAGGGTCACGGTGGGCAACGACGAGACCGCGCCGTGCTCGAAGGTGGTGCCGAGGGCCATCAGGCGGGCGATGCTCGGCGCCTCGCCCCGGTCGGCCATGGCGTACAGCACGTTGGGGTTGCAGCCGTCGAGCAGGAAGCCCACGACGTGACGCGGGCGATCACCGTCGAGCAGGTCGGTGAGCGGATCGCCGTCCTGGCGGGCCAGCACGGCGTCGGGGCGCTCGGCGCCGTTGAGGCCGGTGCCCGGCCCCGGGCGGGCCCCGAGCAGCACCGCGACCGTCGCCGTCACGTCGACCAACCGGGCCGAGCGGGGCACCCGGCCGAGCGGGCGCACGCC
Source organism: Acidimicrobiales bacterium (assembly GCA_016716005.1). NCBI lineage: Bacteria > Bacillati > Actinomycetota > Acidimicrobiia > Acidimicrobiales > Acidimicrobiales bacterium. Next base: position 3,531,838 of record JADJXE010000001.1, on the reverse strand, counting down.
GGCCCCGGCGATCACGAACGGCGCCCGGGCCTGGATCGCCCCCATCGAGCCGTGCTCGCCCAGGTGCCCGCCCTGGTCGGCCCAGTTGTGGGCGGCGGTGTGCAGCACGCACAGGTCGGGGGCGTGCGGTGCGTCGAACAGCTGGGCGACCTGCTCGTAGGCATGCGGGTAGGCGTTGCCGGTGCGATGGGGGTGCAGGTTGGAGCGCTCGGCCTCGAGGCCGGCGAAGCGGTCGGTGGCCTGGTCGGCCAGCGGGTTGCGGCCCTCGACCGACTCGACCTCGAAGCCCCAACCGGCACCCTGCGGCGTGCAGCGGAACCGGGCGTGCCCGTCGACGGCGTGGGCCTCGTAGCCGCCGTCTCGCCGCTCGACGACCAGCTCGACGATGGGCTCGAGATCGGGGTCGAGGAGCACGTCGAGGGCCTGGCGGCGGGCGGTCTCGGCAGAGGTCTGGGCCATGCGCCCGAGGCTACGGGGCGACACGGCCGACCGCTCACCGGCCCCCGACCGTTTGCCCACCCTTCACCGGTGCTGCACCCACCCCGCACCTTCTCGGTCCCGATCGTCCCGCTTCCCGGGCGATCTCGGACGCGGGACCGCCGGTGGGGCGGGCTCACGCCGACAGCCACACGCCCAGGGCCAGGGCGAGCCCGAACACCAGCTGCACCCGGCCGGTGGCCGCCAGCACGGGCACCAGCTGCGGGCCCCGGGCGCCCCCCAGCACCCGCACCACCGGCCGCTGGGCCAGCGGCACGGCGACGAACGCCAGCGCCGCCAGGGGCCGCAGGAACAGGGCGAAGAACGGCACCAGCACGAACGGGAGCACGAGCAGGGCGACGTACAGGACCCGGGTGCGCTGGTCGCCGAGCCGCACGGCCAGGGTGCGCTTCCCCGACCGGGCGTCGGTCGGGATGTCGCGGAGGTTGTTCACCACCAGCAGCGCGGTGGCGAGCAGGCCCACCGGCACCGACGCGTAGACGGCCAGCCCGGTGAGGCGCTCGACCTGCACGTAGGCCGAGCCCGCGGTGGCGACCAGGCCGAAGAACACGAACACGAAGGCCTCGCCCAGGCCCGCGTAGCCGTACGGTCGGGGGCCGCCCGTGTAGAGCCAACCGGCGGCGATGGCCAGCGCGCCGACGACGAGCAGCTCCCACCCCACGGCGGCCGCCAGAGCCAGCCCGGCCAGGGCCGCGACCCCGAAGGCGGCCAGCGCGGCCCGCTTCACGGCCGCCGGCGAGGCCAGGCCCGACGCGACCAGGCGCACCGGCCCCACCCGGCCCTCGTCGGTGCCCCGCACGCCGTCGCTGTAGTCGTTGGCGTAGTTGGTGGCGACCTGCAGGGCGAGGGCCACGACCAGCGCGGCGCCGGCCCGCCAGGCGATCACGTCGGCCACGCCGCGGGCGCAGGCCGTGCCGACGGCCACCGGCACGACGGCGGCGGGGAGCGTGCGGGGACGGCACCCGGCCACCCAGCGGTTCACGGCGCGGCGCGGGGGGACGTCCAGGGGGCCATGTGGTCTCCCAGGATGCTCGCACCGGCCCGGCCGGGCGAATCCCGTCGCTACGGTGACCCTCATGCCCCAGCTCGTGGCGCTCGCCCTGCCCGGCGGACCGGCGTTCGTCGCCGCCCTGCAGGACGTCTGGGACGCCGGCGACGCCGCCTTCCCCCTCGACCTCCGCCTCCCGCCGGCCGAGCGCGAGCGGGTCCTGGCGGCGGTTCGACCCTCGGTGGTCGTCGACGAGCACGGCGAGCGCCACCGTCGGTCGGGGGGCGGCGCCGTCGAACCCGGCGACGCCCTGGTGGTGGCCACCAGCGGCAGCACCGGCGAGCCCAAGGGAGTGGTCCTCACCCACGACGCGGTCGCCTCGTCGGCCCGAGCCACATCGGCGAGGCTCGCGGTCGACCCGTCGCGCGACCACTGGCTGGCCTGCCTGCCGCTCGCGCACGTCGGCGGGCTCTCCGTGGTGACCCGCGCCCTGCTCACGGGCACGCCGGTGACGGTGCTCCCCGGCTTCGAGCCCGGCGCGGTCGAGGAGGCGGCCCGCCGTGGAGCCACCCTCGTGTCACTGGTGGCGACCGCGCTGCGACGAGCCGACACGTCGGCGTACCGCGTGGTGGTGGTGGGGGGCGCCGCGCCGCCCGCGCCCCTCCCGGCGAACGCGGTCGCCACCTACGGCATGACCGAGACCGGCAGCGGGGTCGTCTACGACGGGGAGCCCCTGCCCGGTGTCGACGTGCGGATCCGGGCCGGCCACATCCACCTGCGGGGCCCCATGCTGCTGCGCTGCTACCGCGACGGCACCGACCCCAGGGACGCGGCGGGCTGGCTTCCCACCGGCGACGAGGGCGAACTGGGCTCCGACGGCCGGCTCGTCGTCCACGGCCGCCGGGGCGAGCTGATCGTGACCGGAGGCGAGAAGGTGTGGCCCGCGCCGGTCGAGGCCGTGGTCGAGGCGCTCGCCGGGGTGGCCGAGGCCGCGGTGGCCCCCCGACCCGACCCCGAGTGGGGGCAGCGCGTGGTGGTGTTCGTCGTGCCCGCCGACCCGGCGCGCCTCCCCACCCTCGCCGAGGTGCGGGCCGCGGTGAAGGAGCGGCTGGCACCCTACGCGGCGCCGAGGGAGCTCGTGCTCGTCGAACGGCTGCCGCGCACGACCCTGGGCAAGGTGCGGCGCAGCCAGCTGCCCGGGGTGGTGGCCCCCGGCCGATAGCGTGCGCGCGTCGACGAGCACGGGGGGTGCAGACGGTGGGCCGACTCGAGGGCAAGGTCGCCGTGATCACGGGTGGCGCGTCGGGGATCGGTCGCGAGATCGCCAGGCGCTTCGTGGCCGAAGGGGCACGCGTGACGCTCGGCGACCTCGACGTCCGGCTCCTCGGTGAGGCGGCCCGCGAGCTGGGCCCGGCCTGCACGACCCTGGAGGCCAACGTCACCGTCGAGGACGACGTCGAGCGGTTGGTGGCGGCCGCGATCGACGCCTTCGGCCGCCTCGACGTGGGCGTCAACTGCGCCGGGCTCTCCACCTTCGGCCCGATCGCCGAGCTGAGCGAGGGAGACTGGAACCTCACCGTCGACGTCTGCCTCACGGGCGTGTTCCTGTCGGTCAAGCACGAGGCCCGGCGCCTCCTGGCCCAGGGCGAGGGCGGCTCGATCATCAACATCGCCTCGCTGAACGCGGTGCAGCCGGCCGAGGGGATGTCGGCGTACTGCGCGTCCAAAGCGGGCATCGACATGCTCACGCGCTGCGCTGCGCTGGAGCTGGGCCCCCACGGCATCCGCGTGAACGCCATCGGGCCGGGCCTGATCGACACCCCCCTCACGCAGTTCCAGCGCGATCTCCCCGGGATCCGCGCCGGGTACCTCGAGAACATCCCGCTCGGCCGGGTCGGCACGACCCAGGACGTGGCCTCGGCCGCGCTGTTCCTCGCCTCGGAGGAGTCATCGTGGGTGACGGGCGACCTCCTGCTCGTCGACGGAGGCGCCCGCACCAAGCGCTATCCCGAGATGTTCCGGCTCATCGCCGAGGGCCTCGCCGACCTGGAGCAGCAGGATCTGGGCACCTAGCCCCGATCCCCCCGATCCCCCCGATTGCCACGTTTCGCGCTCGCCGGGCGCGTAGGTTCACGGTCGGTGGCACGGGCCCGCTTCGGCGCCTCTTACTGGAAGCTGTGGGCCGCCAGCGGCGTGTCGAACGTGGGCGACGGCGTCGTCGCCACCGCGTTCCCGCTGCTGGCGGCGTCGCTGTCGCGCGACCCGATGCTGGTGGGCGGGGTGGCCATGGCGGCGTCGCTCCCGTGGCTGCTGTTCGCCCTGGTCAGCGGTGCCGTGGTCGACCGGCTCGATCGGCGCACGGTGCTCTGGGCGACCAACCTGAGTCGGGCCGCCGTGATCGGCGGCCTCGGCCTGGCCGTGTGGGCCGACGTGAGCACCCTCCCGCTGGTCTACGCCGCCGCGTTCGTGCTCGGCGTGGGCGAGACGCTGGCGGACAGCGCCGCCCAGACGCTGCTCCCCTCGGTGGTGCGGCCCGAGCGGCTCGAGGCCGCCAACGGGCGCCTGTTCGCCGTCGAGGAGGTGGCCAACGTGTTCGTCGGCCCTCCGCTCGGAGGCGCCCTCTTCGCCGTGGTCGCGGCCGCTCCGTTCTTCGCCGACGCGGCGTCCTTCCTGATCGCGGCGCTGCTCGTGCTCACGGTCCGCGGCCGCTTCCGCCCCGAGCGCCAGACCCGCGCCACGGCCGGCTTCCGGGGCGAGATCCGCGAGGGGGTCCGGTGGCTGTGGGACCACCGGCTGCTCCGCACCCTGGCGCTGATGCTGGGGACGATCAACCTGGTGGTGTTCGCCGGCATGGCCGTGTTCGTGCTCTACGCCCAGGACGTGCTGGGCGTGACCGACGTCGGATACGGCTTCGTCCTCGCCTCGGCCGCGGTGGGCAGCGTGATCGGCAGCCTGCTGACCACCAGGATCACGGCCGCGCTCGGCCCCGGCCGCGCCATCCTCACCGTGATCGGCGTCCTGGCCCTCACCCAGCTCGCGATCGGCCTCACCTCGTCCACCGCGGTGGTCGTGGCCGCCATGGCGGCATCGGGGATGTGCGCGGTGATCTGGAACGTGATCACGGTGTCGCTGCGCCAGACGATCGTGCCCGATCGGCTGCTCGGCCGGGTGAACAGCGTCTACCGCTTCCTCGGCTGGGGAAGCCTGCCGGTGGGCGCCCTGGTCGGCGGGGCATTGGCGACCCTGTTCGGGATCCGCGCCCCCTTCCTGGCCGGATCGGGCGTGCTGCTCGTCATGATCCTGCTGGTCTGGCCGGTGATCAGCACCCGCACCATCGAGCGGGCCAAGCGCCGTGCGGCGCGAGCCGCCCACGACGACCCCGACCCCGACCCCGTCGAGGCCGGCCGACCGGAGGCCGCAGCGCCCACCACCCCGGGCGAGGCGCCGGACCACGTGATCTCGCTGGTGGACCCGCCGCCACCGCTGCGATCGGGTGAGCCCGCTCGGCCCTCCTGAGGGCTACCCGGTGGTGGGGCGCACCCCGGCTCCGCCGTCGACGACGATCGTCTCACCGGTGATCCACGACGAGGCGTCGCTGGCCAGGAACAGGGCCACGTTGGCGATGTCGTCCGGCGTGCCGAGCCGCCGCAGCGGGAACGCGCCGGCGATGCGCTCCTCGTCGGGCTCCCAGAGCGCCCGGGCGAAGTCGGTCTTGACGAGGCCGGGGGCGATGGCGTTGACCCGCACGCCGGGTGCCAGCTCCATGGCGAGCTGGCGGGTGAGGTGCACCAGGGCCGCCTTGGTGAGGTTGTAGACGCCGAGGCCGTGCTCCACCCGCAACCCACCGACGGAGGAGATGTTGAGCACGACCCCACCGTGCTCGCGCATCCGCTGCGACCACGCCTCCTGCGTCCACGCGAGGGGGCCGCGCAGGTTGACCTGGAAGGTCTTGTCGTACCGGGCCAGGTCGACGCCGATGGTGGGCCCGAGGTACGGGTTGGTGGCGGCGTTGTTCACGAGCACGTCGAGCGCACCGAAGCGCTCGATCGTGGCCGCCACCGCCCCGGCCGCAGCCTCGGGATCGCCGGCGTTGGCCACGAACGTGGCCGTCTCGCCGGCCATCGTCGCGGCAGCACGTTCGAGCGCGTCGAGCTTCCTCGACGAGAGCATCACCTTCGCGCCCGCCGCCGAGAACGAGGCCGCGATGGCCTGCCCGATCCCCTTCGACGCGCCGGTGACCAGCGCGACCTTCCCGTCGAGTCGCAGCTCCATGGAGGCGAAGCCTACGGTGCGCGGGGTGGGGACACGGTCGACGAGAGGGGGGCCCATGACCGATGCCACGCACCGCACGGTGGAGACCAACGGCATCCGCATGCACGCGGCCGAGCAGGGCGACGGGCCCCTCGTGCTGCTGTGCCACGGGTTCCCCGAGCTCTGGTACTCGTGGCGGCACCAGCTCCCGGCGCTGGCCGCGGCCGGCTACCACGCGGTGGCTCCCGACCTGCGGGGCTACGGGCGCACCGACGCCCCCGACCCTGTCGACGCTTACACGATCCTGCACCTCGTGGGCGACCTGGTCGGCCTGCTCGACGCCTGCGATGAGCGCACGGCGGTGGTGGTGGGCCACGACTGGGGGGCCCCGCTGGCGTGGACGGCCGCCATGCTCCGCCCCGACCGGTTCCGCGCCGTCGTCGGCATGAGCGTGCCGTGGACACCCCGCTCGCCGATGCGACCCACCGACCTCATGCGCGCCGTCTACCCGGACTCGTTCTTCTACATCCTCTACTTCCAGGAGCCGGGGGTCGCCGAGGCCGAGCTCGACCCTGCCGCCGGCTCGGTGCAGCGAGGCTTCCTCTACACCGCCTCGGGCGACGTTCCCCCCGAGCGGCTCCACACCGGGTCCCGCCCACCCGACGACGGGCTGCTCCCGGGGCTCGTGCAGCCCGACACCCTGCCCGGCTGGCTCACCGAGGACGACCTCGCCGTCTACACCGCCGAGTTCGAGCGAACCGGCTTCCGAGGCGGCCTGAACTGGTACCGCAACCTCGACCGCAACTGGGAGCTCACCGCGCCCTGGGCCGACGCTCGCATCCACCAGCCCGCGCTGTTCATCGGGGGCACCCGCGACGGGGTCCTGCTCATGATGCCCGGCGCGGTCGAGGCCCTGGTCGACACCGTGCCCGGCCTGCGGGACTCGGTGCTGCTGGAGGGTTGCGGGCACTGGACCCAGCAGGAACGGCCGGCGGAGGTGAACGAGGCGCTGCTGGCGTTCCTGGCCGGGCTGCCGCGCGACGCCACCCGTGGCTGGGCCTGAGCCGGGAGCAGCGGGGGGTCGCCGGTAGCCTGACCCGGTGAATCGCCTCGCCCACGAGACCAGCCCCTACCTCCGCCAGCACCGGGACAACCCGGTCGACTGGTACCCGTGGGGGCAGGAGGCCTTCGACCGGGCTCGGACCGACGACCGGCCGATCCTCCTCTCGGTGGGCTACTCCGCATGCCACTGGTGCCACGTCATGGCCCACGAGTCGTTCGAGGACCCGGACACGGCGGCTGTCATGAACGAGCTCTTCGTGAACGTGAAGGTCGACCGCGAGGAGCGCCCGGACGTCGATGCCATCTACATGGAGGCGGTGCAGGCCATGGCCGGGCGCGGCGGCTGGCCCATGACGGTCTTCCTCGCGCCCGACGGTCGGCCCTTCTTCGGCGGCACCTACTTCCCCAGGGTGCGACGCGGCAGCATGCCGTCGTTCGTGGAGCTCCTCCGGGCGGTCGCCGAGGCGTGGCGCGAGCGGCGCAGCGAGCTGCTGGAGCAGGCCGACCGCCTCACGGAAGCGATCGGGCGCGTCGCCGGGCTCGCGGCCGGTGACGAGCTGCCCGGCGTCGACACCCTCGACACCGCCCTCTCCCACCTGGCCGACCAGTTCGACCCCGAGTGGGGCGGCTTCGGCCGCGCCCCGAAGTTCCCACAGGCCATGGCCCTCGAGCTGGCCCTGCGCTCGCCCGGCCACCGCAGCGACGACCGCACCCGAACGGTGGTGACGACGTCACTCGACGCCATGGCCTCGGGCGGCATCTACGACCACCTGGGCGGCGGGTTCGCCCGCTACTCGACCGACGCCTTCTGGATGGTGCCCCACTTCGAGAAGATGCTCTACGACCAGGCGCTGCTCGCCCGCGTCTACCTGCACGCCTGGCAGGTGACGGGCGAGGAGCGCTACCGCCAGGTGGCCACCGAGACCATCGAGTACGTGCTCCGCGATCTGCGCCACCCCGCCGGCGGCTTCTTCTCGGCGGAGGACGCCGACTCCGAGGGAGAGGAGGGCCGGTTCTACGTCTGGCGGCAGGAGGAGATGGAGGACGTCCTGGGGCCCGACGCGCCGGGGGCGATCGAGTGGTACGGGGTCACGCGGTCCGGCAACTTCGAGGGGGCGAACATCCTGCACCGGCCGTTGCGCGGTGACCTGGTCCGACCGCCGGCCATCGAGGCGGCCCGCCAGCAGCTCCTCGAGGCGAGGGGCCGGAGGGTCCGGCCCGGACTGGACGACAAGGTGCTCACCGAGTGGAACGGGCTCATGCTCGCGACCCTCGCCGAGGCCGCCGCGGCGCTGGGGCGCGCCGACTGGCTCGAGGCGGCCGTGGCCAACGCGGAGTTCCTGCTCGCCCACCTGCGCCGACCCACCGACGGCCGCTGGCTCCGCTCGTGGCAGGGCGACGACGGGGGCCGGGCCCGCCACCTGGCGTTCGCCGCCGACCACGCCGCCCTGGTCGACGCCTTCACCCGCGTGGCCGAGGCCACGGGTGAGGCCCGCTGGATCGAGGCGGCCCGCGACGCCGCCGACCGCCTGCTGGCGCTGTTCCTGGACGACGCCGAGGGCGGCGTGTTCACCACCGGCTCCGACGCCGAGGCCCTCGTGACCCGCCCGAAGGACGTGCTCGACAACGCCACGCCGTCCGCGAACAGCCTGGCCGCGCTGGCGCTCCTGCGCCTGGCGGCGCTCACCGGCGAGCCCGCCTACCGGGAGCGGGCCGAGGCGATCCTGCGCCTCCTCGGCCCGCTGGCCGCCGAGCACCCCACGGCCTTCGCCCACCTGCTGGCGGCCGTCCACCTGCACGTGTCCGGCGCGACGGAGATCGCGATCGTGGGCGATCGGCCGGATCTGGTGCGGGCCGTCGCCGCTCGCTACGTGCCCAACGCGGTGGTGGCGTGGGGCGAGCCCTACCGGTCGCCGCTGTGGGAGGGCCGGCGCGCCGGTCTGGCGTACGTGTGTCGCGACTTCGCGTGCCGGGCGCCGGTCGACGCGGTGGACGACCTTCTCGCCCAGCTCGACGCGTGACGCGCTAGGCGGCGGGCTTCTCGAGGATGTGGATGGCGCAGGCGGAGCCGAGCCCGATCACGTGGGTGAGACCCACCCTCGCCCCCTCGATCTGGCGGTCGCCGGCCTCGCCCCGCAGGTGGGTGGCCACCTCGTAGACGTTGGCGATGCCGGTCGCCCCCAGCGGGTGGCCCTTCGACAGCAGACCCCCCGACACGTTCACCGGGATCTCCCCGTCACGCCAGGGACCTCGCTTGTCGATCCACTCCCCTGCACCGCCGGGCTCGCACAGCCGCAGGTTGTCGTAGTGGCGCAGCTCGGCCGTGGCGAAGCAGTCGTGCAGCTCGACCAGATCGAGGTCCTTGGGATCCACGCCGGCCTGCTCATACGCCTTGTCGGCCGCCTGCCGGGTCAGGGTGTTCACGTCGTACTGCACGAGCCCGCCCTCGACGTAGGGGTCGGAGGTGAGCACCGACGCCGACACCTTCACCGCCCGCCGCTGCACCTCGGCGGGCAGCGACCGCAGCCGCTCCTCGCCGACCACCACGGCGGCGGCGGCGCCGTCGCCGGTCGGGCAGCACATCAGGACGGTGTTGGGGTAGGCGATCATCTCCGCGCCCATGACCTCCTCCAGGGAGAAGGCCTTCTGGTACTGGGCCAGGGGGTTGAGCACCGAGTGGGCGTGGTTCTTCTCGGCCACCTTGGCGAACTGCTCGAAGCCGACGCCGTCGTGCTCGTAGGCGTACTCCATCCCGGCCAGGGCGAACGTGCCGGGCATGAGGTTCGAGCCCAGGATGCCCTCGACGCCCATGACCGCCCCGTAGCGCCCGGAAGGGGTGAACTCGTGGCTCTCGCCGCGAGCCCGGCTGGCCGCGCCGAGCATCCCCATCTTGCCCATCTGCTCGACGCCGACGGCCAAGCCCATGTCGGCCTCGCCGGCCTTGATCGACAGGATGACGGTGCGCAGCGCGGTGGCGCCGGTGGCGCAGGCGTTGGCCACGTTGAACACCGGGATCCCGGTCTGGCCGATCTGCTTCTGGATCCGCTGGCCCACACCGGCGTTGGCCTCGTAGAGGCACCCGGAGGCCATCACGTCCATGTCCCTGATCGTCACGCCGGCGTCGTCGAGCGCGGCCAGCGCGGCCTCGCTCCCCAGGTCGATCAGGTCCTTGTCCTTGTACCGCATGAACTTCGTCATGCTCACGCCGATGAGCCACACGCTGTCAGCCATGCCGAACCCCCTCAGGCCGCCGGCGCGAAGCCGAAGGCCACGGCCTCGGTGCCGTTGTCGTCCGTGCCGGCCACGAAGGTGGCGAGCCGCACGGGCATCCCCAGGGTCACTCGCTCGGGCGTGGGATCGGTGTCGACGATGTTCGCCTTGACGATCCCGCCCCCGTCCAGGTCGACGACGGCCGATACGAACGGGGCCGGCACGCCCGGTGCGGCCCGGTGCACGATCGTGAAGGCCCGGACCACGCCGGTGTCGCCGAGCCGGCGGGAGCCGAACTGGCGGCCCCCACAGCTGGCGCAGGCGTTTCGCCGGTCGAAGTACAGCGCGCCGCAGCCCGTGCACTCGTGAGCGACCAGGTACGGCGGCTCCTCGAGCACCAGGTAGTCGACGATCGGGACGCGGTCGGCCATGGCACTCCCCCCTCGCAGAACGGGGCGCAGCCTACGGCGCGCGACGACGCCGGCTCCACCCACCGGCCACGCCATGGCCGCTCCCGGGGGCTACGCGCCCGCCTCCGCCGCGAGGACCGCGACGTCACCGCTCCCCGTCCGCACGGCCACCGATGCGGGGGCAGCCGGATCCGTGGGGACGCGCACGTCGACCTGCCCGTTCCCCGACGTGGCGTCCACGGCGTAGGGTCCGCCGGGCAGCCGCACCTCCACGTCGCCGGCGCCCACCCGGACGCCCACGTCGGTGGGCGGGGCGACGAACGCCAAGGTGACCTGCCCGGACCCGACCGACCCCGAGAACGAGGGGGACGTCAGGTCGCTCCCGATGAGGTCGCCGGAACCGGTGGAGAGCTCGGCGTCGCCAGCGAGGCCCCGCACCGACACGTCGCCCGAGCCGGCCTGAACCAGCAGCGACCGGTCGATGTCGGTCGCCTCCACGTCGCCGGGGCCGGTGCGGACGTCGACCCTGCCGGAGACGCCCCGGACGGCGACGTCGTCGGAGCCGCCCCGCACCTCGACCGCCAGCGCCGACGGACCCTCGACGAGGACGTCGGCCGAGCACAGTGGCACCAGCCGAGGGCATCGCAGCCGCATCCGCAGCTGGCCCCCCTCGAGCGAGAGCTCCACGTCGGGACGGACGAACAGGTAACGCTCCCGCACCCGCACCTGCACGTCGGTGCGCTCGGACCCGGCGACGGTCACGGTTCCTGCGCCCGTCTCGACGACCACGCCGGCGATCGGCTCGGTCACCACGGTCGTCACCACCTGGTCCCGGTGGAGCAGGGCGAACGCGACGAGGGCCACGGCCGCGACCGCGGCGACCACGAACAGGGCTCTGCGCACCTCAGCCTCCCCACCGACCGCGATGGACGACGTCGTCGAGCGGTCTCCGCGTCCGGCCGGCCGAACGGCCCGGCTCGTCGGGAGCAGGCCAGCCGAGCGCCACCGCGCCGATCGGCCGCACGCCCCCGGGCACCCCGAGCGACGAGAGGAGCTCGGCCTCGGCCCGGAAGATCCCGAAGAAGAGCGCGCCGAGGCCCTCGTCGACGGCCGCGAGGAGCAGGAGCATGGTGGCGAAGGCGGTGTCGATCTGCCAGTACGGCACCGGCCAGCTCGCCTCGTCGGCCAGCCCGCTCGCCACCTTGTCGGGCTCCGCGTAGCGGTCGAGATAGGCCTGGGGCTCGGCCAGCGGCAGCACCAGCACCGGCGCCCGGAGCAGCCCCTGCCAGCGGAACCCGGCCCGCCGTTGCGGGGGGAGGGTGACGTCCCAGAAGCGGGTCGTCTGCTCGGGGCCGTCGAGCACCAGGAAGGAGTACCCCTGGCTGTTGCCGGCCGACGGCGCCCGGCTGGCCGCGTCGAGGACGGCGTCGAGCACCCCGGCCGGCACGGGCCGGCCGTCGAAGCTCCGGACCATCCTCCGGTGCCGGACGACGCTGGTGAACTCCACGGGCGGCTCTCCCCTCGTCGCCGCCGGGCGGCCGCCTACGGCTGCAGCTTCAGCAGGTCGTCGGCCAGCGCCCAGCCGAACGCGATCAGGCAGTCGCCGCGCTCCGGCTGGATGCCGTCGAACAGGGCCACCACGTCGGCATCGATCTTCTCGGGCCGCAGGGACTCGTGGTCGAGCACGCACGACGGCGAGCCCTCGCCGGTGAGCACGAACGTGCGGTCGTCGTAGGTGCCCTCGGAGCCGAAGCGCTTCACCAGCCGCCGGCCCCAGGCCCGCTCCTCGCCCGTGGCCTTGTGGCCGGGCCTCGGGACCACGTCGACCAGCGCCTTGTAGACCTCGAAGCCCCCCGGCCCCGACAGTCGGGTCCCGACGAGCACGTCCTCGTCGGGGAACGCCAGCACGGCCCGCCGGAGCTGATCGGTCACGATCGCCCGCAGGACCGACTCACGCTTCGAGGACCGCTTGACCGACCCCAGGCCGATCAGCACGCTCGGGGTGCCACCGATGCGCTCCAGGGTGCAGAACGAGAACCCGTGCAGCTTCCCGTCGACCCGGGCCAGCGTGATCAGCACCCACTCCTCCTGCTGCTTCGACAGCAGCCCGAAGTCGAACCGTGCGGGGCCGCCCGCGCAGATGTCGCCCATGTCGGCCAGCTCGGCGTCGCTGAGCGACGTGCAGTCCTTGGTCTCGACCTCGATCGGCATTCCCTGCTGCCCCCGAAAGCGATGACGAGGGCCTCGTCCACCCGGCGGCGGAGAGGCGTCGGTTGTGGGTCCGGACCGTCGCCGGGGCGACGTCGGGCGCACCATTCTGCCATCTCACCGGCACCTCCTCTGCCCGGGGGCTCTCCGGGCGCCGGCCGGCGCCCGTCAGGCCACGATCGCCTCGGGGCCGAACAGCACGCGGAGCTCGGCCACGAGGCCGTTGCTGGCGTCGACGCGGTACTGCTCGGGCAGGCGGAGCACCTGGGTGTCGCCCACGTGGAGGAACACCGTGGCGTCGCCGGGGTGCTCGACGATCAGCCGCTTGAGGGCCTCGATCAGGTGCTCGTCGAGGGCACCCGGCCGCAGGCTGATCCGCACGGGCGCCCCCCCGTCGGGGATCGGCTCGAACGGCGTCACCTCCATGGCGATGAGCTTGCGGGGCTCGTCGCGGCCGTCGACCCGGGCCTTCAGGATCACCACGGCGTCGTCGACCAGCTTGAACCCCTGCTCGGCCATGGTCTTGGGGAAGACCATCACCTCGACCGACGACTGCAGATCCTCCAGCGTGAACACCGCCATGAGGTCGCCCTTGCGCGTGTACTTGCGGGCCAGGCTGGTGACCACCCCGCCCACCTGCACGACCTCGCCGTCGGGCTTGTCGGCCAGCTCCGCGACGGTGACGTCGCAGCGGCGGCGGAGCGCGGCCTCGGCGCCCAGCAGCGGATGGTCGCTCACGTAGAGGCCCAGCATCTCCTTCTCGAGGGCGAGCCGGGCCGACTTGTCGAACTCGACGTCGGGAATGCCGATGCGGTCGTCGTACCCGCTGTCGGCGTCGGGTTCGGAGGCGTCGCCGAACAGGCTCATGATCCCCTGGTCGCGCTCCCGACGCCGCGCGACCGTCACGTCGATGATCTGCTCGAACGCGGCCAGCAGCCCCTTGCGCGGGTGGCCCAGCGAGTCGAAGGCACCAGCCTTGACGAGCGACTCGACCGCCCGCTTGTTCAGCACGCTCACGTCGACGCGATCGCAGAAGTCGTGGAAGTCGCGGAACGGCCCACCCCGGTCGCGCTCGTCGAGGATCAGGCCCACGAGGCCCTCGCCCACGTTGCGAACCGCGGACAGCCCGAACAGGATCGTGCCGTCCTGGGGCGTGAAGTCGACGTCGGACCGGTTCACGTCGGGCACCTGCACCGTGATGCCCATGGCCCGGCACTCGGCCAGGTACACGGCGGCCTTGTCCTGGTTCGCCTTCACGCTCGTCAGAAGGGCGGCCAGGTACTCGACCGGGTGGTGCGCCTTGAGGTAGGCGGTCTGGTAGGCGACGTAGCCGTACCCGTAGGAGTGGCTCTTGTTGAACGCGTAGTCCGCGAAGGGCTCGATGATGTCGAAGAGCTTGGTGCCGAGGTCGCGGCCGTAGCCGGTGGCCACGCACCCCTCGACGAACTTCTCGCGCTCCTCGGCGATCAGCTCCCGGATCTTCTTGCCGCAGGCCTTGCGGAGGTTGTCGGCCTCGGCCAGCGAGTAGCCGGCGAACTTCTGCGCCACCCGCATGACCGCCTCCTGGTAGATCATCAGGCCGTAGGTGTCGGCCAGGATCTCCTCGAGGTCGGGGTGCAGGTAGGCGATCGGCTTCCGTCCGTTCTTGCGGTCGGCGTAGTCGTTGTGCATGTTGGCGGCCATGGGGCCGGGGCGGTACAGGGCCACGAGGGCCGCCACGTCGTCGAAGCTCGTCGGCGCCAGCGACCGCATGAGGGCCCGCATCGGTCCGCCCTCCAGCTGGAACACGCCGATCGAGTCGCCTCGGCGGAGCAGCTCGAGGGTGCCGTCGTCGTCGAGCGGCACGTGGTCGATGTCGAGGCTGATGCCCCGCCGCGCGAGCAGCTCGAGGGTCTGGTCGATCACCGAGAGGTTGCGCAGGCCGAGGAAGTCCATCTTCAGCAGGCCGAGCTCCTCGACCCCGTGCATCTCGTACTGGGTGACGATGGGGGCGTCGTTCGGGTCGACGCCTGACTCGGGCTTGCGCTGGATGGGCAGGTACTCGGTGAGCGGCTCGCGCGTGATCACGACCGCGGCGGCGTGGATCCCATCCTGGCGGCGGAGACCCTCGAGCCCCCGGGCCACGTCGACGACCCGATGGACGTCGGGGTCGGTGGCGTACATCTCGCGGAGCTCGACGGCCGCCTTGTACCCGTCCTCGAACTTGGCGTGCGACTCGAAGCACGCGTGCAGCGGCGTGTCCCGGCCCATCACGAGCGGGGGCATCGCCTTGGCGATGCGGTCGCCGACCGCGTAGGGGTAGCCGAGCACGCGTGCCGCGTCGCGCACCGCCGCCCGGGCCTTGATGGTGGAGAAGGTGACGATCTGGGCCACATGGTCGCGGCCGTAGCGCTCGGCCGCGTACCGGATCATCTCGTCCCGGTACCGGTCGTCGAAGTCCATGTCGATGTCGGGCATCTGGACGCGGCCGGGGTTGAGGAAGCGCTCGAACAGCAGGTCGTACCGGATCGGGTCGAGGTCGGTGATCCGCAGGCAGTAGGCGACGCAGCAGCCGGCGGCGCTCCCTCGTCCCGGCCCCACCCGGATCCCCCGCTCCCGGGCGTGGCGGATGAGGTCCCAGACGATGAGGAAGTAGGAGGAGAACCCCATGTCCGAGATGACGCGCAGCTCGTAGCCGAGCCGCTCGACCACCTCCGGGGGCAGCGGATCGCCCCACCGCTGGCGGGCCCCGTCGAGGGCCAGGTGGCGGAGGTGGTCGTCGTCGGAGGCGAAGCCCTCCGGCAGCGGGAACGCCGGCAGCTGGGGCTTGCCGAACTCGATGGTGACCCGGGCCCGCTCGGCGACCCACAGCGTGTTGTCGCAGGCCTCGGGGAGCTCGGCGAACAGCGAGCGCATCTCGGCCGCCGACTTCAGGTAGTGCTGATCGCCCTCGAACTTGAAGCGATCCGGGTCGGACATGAGCGCGCCCGTCTGCACGCACAGGAGGGCGTCGTGGGCCAGATGGTCCTCGCGCCTGGTGTAGTGGCTGTCGTTGGTGGCGAGCAGCGGGGCGCGGATCCTGCGGGCGATGTCGACCAGCTGGGGGTTGGTGCGGCGCTGGGCCGCCAGGCCGTGGTCCTGCACCTCGACGAAGAGGTGGTCGCGACCGAAGATGTCCTGGAGCCGGCCCGCCTTCTCGAGGGCGCCCCGCTCGTCGCCGTTCAGCAGCGACTGCAGCACGTGGCCGCCGAGGCACCCGGTGGAGGCGATGAGCCCCTCGTGGTGGCGCTCGAGCAGCTCCCAGTCGAGCCGGGGCTTGTAGTAGTAGCCCTCGAGGTACGCGAGGCTCGACAGCTTGATCAGGTTCCGGTAGCCGGCGTCGGTCTCGGCGAGCAGCGTCAGGTGGTAGTAGAGCTTCTGGCCGCCCTCGACGTCGCCGCCCGTGTCGTCGACCCTTCCCCGTCGGGGCGGCCGCTCGGTCCGGTGCTCGTGGGCCATGTAGGCCTCGGTGCCGAGGACGGGGACGACGCCCTGGTCCCGGCAGGCCTTGTAGAAGTCGAGGACCCCGTACATGTTGCCGTGGTCGGTGATCCCCAGCGCCGGCTGGCCGTCGGCGGCCGCGGCCGCCACCAGGTCGCCGATCCGCGATGCGCCATCGAGCATCGAGTACTCGGTGTGGACGTGCAGATGGGTGAACGAGTCGCCCACGCCCGCTTCCCTCCCGGCTCCGCCCAGGGTTCGTCCACAGCCTGTGGACGAACTACACCCGTGTGATTCGCCAACCTAGCGCGGTGGCGGCACCCGTGCGATCGGCCCTACCTCGGCTCGACCTCCCGGGTGATGGTGGCACCCAGGGACGCGAGCCTCGGCGCCAGCTCGCCGTGGCCGCGCTCGACCATGGCCCCGTTGCCCACGAGGCTCTCCCCGTCGGCGATGAGGGCGGCGAGCACCAGCGCCACCCCTGCCCGCAGATCATGGGCGTGGACCTCGGCACCGTGGAGGCGCCGAGGTCCGTGCACCACGGCCGCGCCGTCCTTCACGGTGATCTCGGCGCCCATCCGGGCCAGCTCGCCCACGACCGCGAAGCGCTGCTCGAAGATGATCTCCCGGATCCAGCTCACCCCGTCGGCCAGGCAGGCCAGGCTGATCATGGGCGGCTGGAGGTCGGTCGCGAAGCCGGGGTAGGGCCAGGTCAGGACGTTGATGGGCCGGAGCGGGCCGGTGCGGCTGACCCGCACCACGGCCCCGTCGGCCTCCAGGTCGACCCCCATCTGCTCGAGCTTCCAGCGCGCGATCCCCAGGTCGGCCAGCTGCACCCCGGCCAGCGTGGCCGAGCCCCCGCTGGCCGCCACCGCCATGGCGAGCACGCCGGCATCGATGCGGTCGGGGAGCACGGTGTGCTGCACGGCGCAGAGCCGGTCGACCCCCTCCACCGTGATGAAGCCGGTGCCCACGCCGTGCACCTGGGCCCCCATGCGGTTGAGAAAGAGGGCGAAGTCGGCGATCTCGGGCTCGAGGGCCGCGTTCTCGATGACGCTCGTCCCCTCGGCGCAGCAGGCCGCCGCGATGAGGTTCTCGGTTCCCGTGTGGCTCGGCATGTCGAGGTAGAGGTGCGTGCCCCGGTGCCGCCCCCCGACGACCCGGATGCGGTCGCCCTCCTCGAGCACCGTCGCCCCCAGACGCGCGAAGCCCCGGTAGTGGAAGTCGAGGCCGCGCCCGCCGAGGTCGCAGCCGCCCACCCCGTCCAGGGTCACCTCGCCGAGGCGCATCAGCACCGGCGGGATGAACAGCACCGAGGCCCGGATCTGGTTCGTCAGCTCGGCCGGCAGGACGCTGGAGGTGAGCCGGCCGGCGTCGATCACCAGGGCCCGCTCGGCCGGGTGGACCTCGACGGTGGCGCCGACGGCCCGGGCGATCTCGACGGCCACGTGCACGTCGCGGATCATCGGCACGTTGCGGAGCACCGTCCGGCCGCTGTCGGCCATCAGTGCGGCGGCGATCATGGGCAGGACGGCGTTCTTGGCGCCCTGGACGAACACGGTTCCCTCGAGGGGGGCACCGCCCTGCACCCGGTACGTGACCCGCTCGTCGGCCAGCCCGCTCACAGGTAGGTCCCCGGCCGCTCGCCGCCGACCGGCTCCTGCTGCCCCGGCGGCAAGCGCTTCCGCATGTCCTCGAGCTGCTGGCGGGCCGACATCTGCTGGGCGAAGAGCGTGGCCTGGATGCCGTGGAACAGCCCCTCGAGCCAGCCGACCAGCTGGGCCTTGGCGATCCGGAGCTCGGCCTCGCTCGGCACCGCGTCGTCTTCGAAGGGCGGCGCCAGGCGGCTCAGCTCGTCGCGCAGGTCGGGCGACATGGCGCTGGCGAGCTCCTGGACCGAGGTGTCGTAGATGTCGCGGAGCCGCTCTCGGCTCGGCTCGTCGAGGGGAGCGCTGCGCACCTCGTCGAGCAGCTGCTTGATCATGGAGCCGATCCGAAGCACCTTGCCGGGCTGCTCGACCGCCTCGGTGTCCCCGCGCCCCGGCTGGGCTCGCACGACCTCGGCCCGCTGCGGCTCGCTGTGGATGGGCTCTCCCCCCGGCCCCACGAGGTCGGCGTGTTCGACGGCAGGTTGATCAGCCATGGCCATGATCCTCCCCGATGCCGAGCCCCGGGGCCAGACGCCTGTTCGGCGGGGGTCAGCGGGAGACGGACAGGAGCGGCACGAGCATCTCCGCCGGCGTGAGCGAGCCGTGGCGGCCCACCAGCTCGTACGGCCCGGTGTCGGCCGGATCGTCGAACGACACGTCGCTGCGAGCCGCGACCAGCACGTCACCCAGGCGGTCGGCGGCGTCCCGCAGGACCCGCGGCCCGAACCACCCGGCCAGCACGGCCTCCTCCACCCCCATCACCCACGCCTCGTCACCGTGGGCGGCACGGGCCGCCTCGAGCAGCTCGGAGGCGTGCCCGGGGAGGGCGTGCAGCCAGCGGAAGCGGCCCTCGCCGGACAGCAGCTCGCAGTGGCGCAGAACCTCGGGAGCCAGCGGCCTGACGTTGTCGCCCACGTCCACCTGGCCGTGATCGGAGGTCACGACCAGGGCCGCACCGGGCGGGAGGAGCCCGCACAGGTCCCCGACGAGACGGTCGACGAACGCGAGCTCGCTGTCGTAGTGCTCGTCGAGGCCGTACTCGTGGGCGACCTTGTCGATGCCCTCGTAGTAGGCGTAGACGAAGGGCTCGCCCGACGCGACGAGCTTGCGGACCTCGAGCACGAGGGTCGACGGCACCCGCCACCCGTGCCACTCGACCCCGGCCAGGTGGGCGGCCGAGAAGCCGGAGCCCTCGAACTCGGCCTTGGTCACCACGGGCACGCGCGTGCCGAGGAACGGCACGATCGCCTGGAAGTCGCCCGGGGGGATCGACCGTCGGGCATCGCCACCCGGGGTCGACCATCGCAGCACGTTGAGCACCTCTCCGTGCACGTCGATGCGGTAGCCGACGACGCCGTGCTCACCGGGTGGCAGACCGGTCGCCAGCGACGTGAGCGCCGTCGCCGTGGTCGACGGCACGACCGTGCAGATCGCACCGCCGGCCATGGCGTCGAGGGTCGGGGCCATCGACGAACGGGCTCGCAGCTGCTCCCATCCGAGGCCGTCGAGCACCAGCAGCACCACCTGTCGTGCCTCGGCCAGCTCGGGCGGCACCCACGCCGGCAGCCCCCGGGCCCGAGCCAGCAGCACCGGCACCACGTTGCTCAGGCAGGCGCCGCCGTAGTCGGGCAGCATCGGGTGGTCGCCCACGGATCGTCCCTTTCCACCTCTACCGGCCGGAGCCCGGCAGGCCTCGAGGAGTCCAGCACCACCGCCGGCCCTACCGCACGTCGGGCCGCATCGGTGCTGGCCAGGGACCGTGCGGCGTGGGCGGCACGGCCTCGGTCCCGTCCCCGAGATCACCCCGCCCTACCATGACGCCCGTGAAGGTCTCGACCCGGGGGGACTACGCGAGCAGAGCGCTGCTCTCGCTCGCGCTGCACCCGGAGGAGACCGGACCCACCTCGGTGCGCGACATCGCCGAGCGGACCGGGCTCCCGCAGCCTTACCTCGAGCAGATCCTCCTCGCCGTCAAGGGGGCCGGGCTGGTTCGCTCGAAGCGCGGGGTGGGGGGCGGCTACGTCCTGGCGAGGCCGCCCGAGGAGATCACCCTCGGCGCCATCGTCAGCGCCGTCGACGGACCGATCACCGTGGGAGACTTCGGCGAGCCCCACCAGGACGGCGCCTGCGACCACGAGGGGCAGTGCGTGCTCCTGGCCATCTGGTCCTCCGTCGGGGGACGCATGCGCGAGCTGCTGGACTCGTTCACGCTGGCCGACATCGCGGCCCAGGCCCGGGGCGAGGCACCCTGGCCGGGCGCCTCCACCTCGTGAGGCGCCGGGCTAGCGGAGCGCCTCGAGCACCTGCTCGAGGTCGGCGGGTGCCCGAGCCGTGAACGTGCACCGCTCCCCAGTGCGGGGGTGGTCGAAGGCCAGCTCGGCGGCGTGGAGGAGCGGGCGGGGCGCCGGCAGGCTGGCGCGCTGGCCGCCGTAGCGACGGTCGCCCACGACCGGGTGGCCGATGGCGGCCAGGTGGACCCGGATCTGGTGCGTGCGGCCCGTCTCGAGCCGGCACGACAGAAGGCTCACCGCCACCGGGTCACGGAAGGCCCGCACCGCCTCGTAGCGCGTCCGGGCCGCTCGCCCCTGGCTGGAGACGGCCATGCGGGTCGGGTCTCGCCGCGCCCGCCCGATCGGGGCATCGACCAGACCCGCCGCCTCGGTCAGGTGCCCCCACACCAGGGCGAGGTACCGCCGGGTCACCTCTCGTCGGGCCAGCTGGCCGACCAGCGAGGCATGGGCGGCCGACGTGCGGGCCACCACCAGCAGGCCGGTGGTGCCCACGTCGAGGCGATGGACCAGCCCTGGACGGTCGGGGTCGCCCACACCCGCGAGCTCCGGGAAGCGGGCCAGGAGCCCCTGCACCAGGGTCCCCTGAGCGTGGCCGGCGCCCGGGTGCACCACCAGGCCCGCAGGCTTGTCCACCACGATCACCTCGTCGTCGACGTACACGAGGGGCACGAGCACGCTGGGATCGGGCGCCACCGCCGGGCGGTCGTGGCGCGGGGGAAGGGCCACACGGACCTCTGAGCCGGCCGCCACCCGGGCGGCCCGGGTCGTCACCGGGCGGCCATCCACCAGCACCGCTCCGCCGGCCACCAGCGCTGCGGCCTCGGCCCGGCTGACGTCGGCCAGGAAGGCCACGACCCGGTCGAGGCGCTCATCGTCGAGCGCCGGCGGGAGGAGCCCGCCGGCCTCGGCCGGGCGGTCGCTCACCCCGGCGAGGGAGGGGGTGCGGGCTCCCGCAGCCCGCCGAGCACCAGCAGGATCCCACCGATCACGATGGCCGTGTCGGCCACGTTGAAGATGGGCCACCACTGGAAATCGATGAAGTCGACCACGCCGCCCTGCAGGAAGCCGTCGCCCGAGCGGAAGGCGCGGTCGAGCAGGTTGCCGATCGCTCCCCCCAGCACCAGACCCACCGCCACCGCGCCGGGAAGGCTCTGGCGGTGACGCCCGGAGCGCAGCAGGATCACCACGATCGCGAGAGCCGCCACGGCGATGAACGGCGCCAGGCCCGGACCGAGCCCGAAGGCGCTGCCCTTGTTGAAGGCCAGGTTCAGCCGGAGCGTCCACGCCACGGAGACGATCCGGTCGTCGAGGGCCGTGAGCGCCCACCACTTGGTGAGCTGGTCGACGATCACGACGGCGATGGCCACCCCCGCCACCAACGCCACCCGATGGCGGGACGACGGGGCACGACCGGCTGGAGCCTCGGTGGCGTCAGCGTCGCCCGAGGCCACCGGCCTTGTACTCGACCCGCTCACGAGCCCACGGTATCGCCCGCAGGCGCTCTTTCGGAATGGGCCCGCCCGAGACCTCGCACACTCCGTATGTGCCGAGGTCGAACTTGGCCAGGGCCCGGTCGATCTCGTCGATCGCCTGGCGAGCCGCCTGGGACAGGGCGAGGTCGCGCTCGCGCTCCACACTCAGCGTGTCGCCCTCGCCCGACTCGTCGTCGAACTGCACGTCGCCCGGCTCGAACTCGGCCGCGAGGGCGTCGTACTCGGCCTGGAAGCGCTCGGCGTTGCGGAGGTTGCGCGCGCGCTCCTCGAGCAAGAGCTTGCGCTGCTGCTCGAGGAACTTGGCATCGAACGGGCTGGCGCGACGGGCCGGAGCCTTGGCCGGAGGCCTCGCCGCCTTCACCGCAGGCTTCGCCGTCTTGGCCGCCGCCTTCGCCGGAGCCTTCGCCGCCTTCACCGGGGGCTTCGCCGGAGCCTTCACCGCCTTGGCCGGAGCCTTCACCGCAGGCTTCGCCGCCTTGGCCGCCTTGGCCGGAGCCTTCACCGCAGGCTTCGCCGCCTTCACCGCGGGCTTCGCCGCCTTGGCCGGAGCCTTCACCGCAGGCTTCGCCGCCTTGGCCGGAGCCTTCACCACCTTGGCCGGAGCCTTCGCCGCCTCGGCCGGAGCCTTCACCGCAGGCTTCGCCGCCTTCACCGCGGGCTTCGCCGCCTTCACCGGGGGCTTCGCCGCCTTGGCCGGAGCCTTGGCCGCCCCTGTGGACCTGCTCGCACGAGTCATGCGCCCCCGTCCTTCCCCCGCCAAAGGGGGCGGATCGTATGCCGGAAGCGGGATTCGGTCAAGGCCGATCGCCGCGGCGACGCGAGGCCTTCGGAGCCAGCTCCCGCTCGAGGACGACCGTGACCTCGTCGGCGCTGACACCCTCCAGCAGGAAGCGCTTCGACCGGCTGGACGCACCCGACAGCAGCCGGACCCGAGCGGGCTTCACCCCGAACAGCTCGGCGAGCACGCCGGCGAGCGCCTCGTTGGCGCGACCACCTTCGGGCGGCGCGGCCACACGGACCTTCAACGCCCGGCCGTGCCGGCCGCTCACCTGGGAGCGGCCTGCCCCGGGCTGCGCGTGCACGGACAGCACGATCCCGTCAGCGGTCACGGTCATCAGGTCGTCGACTGCCACGAAGGCCCTCCTCGGTCACGGGCGCCCGCGCCCGCCGACGTGCCCGGCTGACCCGGGTCGGCCGGGCACGAACCCACCAATAGCATGGCCTCCATGCCCTTCGGACCCGTCGACCCCCAGCTCGACCTCGTCGCCCTCGAGCAGCGGGTGCTGGCCCGCTGGCGCGAGCACGGCATCGTCGAGCGGGTGCGGCGGCATCGGGCCGGCGCCACGCCCTGGATCTTCTACGAGGGTCCCCCCACCGCCAACGGCCGCCCCGGCCTGCACCACGTGTGGGCGCGCGTCTTCAAGGACCTGTATCCGCGATTCCAGACGATGCGCGGCCACGACGTGCCCCGGAAGGGCGGGTGGGACTGCCACGGGCTGCCCGTCGAGATCGAGGTCGAGAAGGAGCTGGGGCTCACCTCCAAGCACGAGATCGAGGCGTACGGGGTCGCCGAGTTCAACCAGCGCTGCCGCGAGTCGGTGCAGCGCTATGTCGAGGACTGGAGCTCGCTCACGGTCCGCTCCGCGGTGTGGATCGACACCGCCGACGCGTACTGGACGCTCTCGAACGACTACATCGAGTCGGTGTGGTGGCTCGTCCGCCAGATGTGGGATCGGGGTCTTCTCTACGAGGGCCACCGGGTCTCGCCCTACTGCCCCCGCTGTGGCACGGCGCTCTCGTCCCACGAGGTCGCTCAGGGCTATCAGGACGTCGTCGATCCGTCCGTCTACGTGCGCTTCCCCCTCTCGGGAGCGGGCGCGCCCGACGCCGACCTGCTGGTCTGGACCACGACGCCCTGGACCCTGCTCTCCAACGTCGCCTGCGCGGTGGGCGCCGGTCTCGACTACGTGCGGCTCCGGGGCGCGGCACCGGGCCGCGACCTGGTGCTCGCCGAGGTCGCCCTCCCCAGGCTGTTCGGCGACGTCGAGGGCGGGGAGGTGGTCGAGCGCTACCGCGGCGACGAGCTGGTGGGGTGGCGGTACCAGCGGCCGTTCGACACCCTTCCCCTCGGCGAGGGCGGCGAGCGCGTCGTGGCCGGCGAGTTCGTCAGCACCGAGGACGGCTCCGGCATCGTGCACCTCGCACCCGCATTCGGCGAGGACGACGCCGAGGTGGGGCGGGCCGAGGGTCTCCCCACGCTCAACCCGGTCGGCGCGTCGGGCACCTTCGACCACACCGTCCCCTGGCTCGACGGCACCTTCGTCAAGGACGCCGACCGGCGCGTCATCGACGACCTGGCCGCTCGCGGCCTGCTCGTTCGCGAGGTCCCCTACGAGCACGCCTACCCGCACTGCTGGCGGTGCGGCACCCCGCTGATCTACTGGGCCAAGACCTCCTGGTTCGCCCGCACCGCCACCCGTCGCGACGAGCTGCTGCGTGAGAACGAGCGGATCGGCTGGCACCCCACGCACCTCAAGCACGGCCGGTTCGGCAAGTGGCTGGAGGGCAACGTCGACTGGGCGCTGAGCCGCGACCGCTACTGGGGCACCCCACTGCCGGTCTGGCGTTGCCCGGCCGGGCACGACACGTGCATCGGGTCGGTCGCTGAGCTGTCCGAGCTCGCCGGCGTCGACCTCGCCGGACTCGACCTGCACCGCCCCTTCGTCGACTCGGTCACCCTCGCCTGTCCGGTCGACGACTGCGGAGCGCCGGCCCGCCGCCTCTCCCCGGTGCTCGACGCCTGGTTCGATTCGGGCTCCATGCCCTCGGCGCAGATGCACTACCCGTTCGCCGACGAGGCCGCGTTCGGCGCCGCCTTCCCCGCCGACTTCATCTGCGAGGCCATCGACCAGACCCGTGGCTGGTTCTACTCGCTGCTCGCCGTGAACACGCTGGTGTTCGACAGCACGCCCTACCTGAACGTCGTCTGCCTCGGCCACATCGTCGACGAGCAGGGCCAGAAGATGTCGAAGTCGCGCGGCAACGTCATCGACCCGTGGGACGTGTTCGACCGATTCGGGGCCGACGCGCTCCGCTGGTACTTCTTCTCGGCGGGCCAGCCCTGGTCACCCCGCCGGGTGTTCGAGGAGGGCATCCGCGAGACCACCCGCAGGACGCTCCTCACCCTCTGGAACGTCTACGCCTTCCTCACCACCTACGCCGATCTCGAGGGCTGGGTGCCCGATCCGTCGGCTGCGCCGCCGACGCACCTGCTCGACCGGTGGGTGCTGTCCGAGCTCGACGACACCGTCGCCACCATGACGGCCGCCCTCGACGGGTTCGACGCGCTCACTGCCGCCACGAGGCTCGGGCGCTTCGTCGACGACCTCTCCAACTGGTACGTGCGCCGCTCGCGGCCCCGGTTCTGGAAGGCCGCCGACCGGGCCGCGCACGCCACGCTCCACGAGTGCCTCGTCACCACCGCGCGGCTCCTGGCCCCGTTCTGCCCGTTCATCGCCGACGAGATCGACACCACGCTCACGGGGGGCGACTCCGTGCACCTGGCCGACTGGCCGACTCCCGCCGGCCGCCACGACCCCGCCCTCGCCGACCGCATGGACGCCGTCCGCCGCCTGGTGGCGCTGGGTCGGGCCGCCCGCACCGACGCCAAGGTGCGGGTGCGCCAGCCCCTGCGGCGGGCGCTGCTGCTCCACCCCGGCAGCGAGCTCGACGACGACGCCCGCCGAGAGATCGCCGACGAGCTGAACGTGAAGGCTCTCGAAGACATCGACACCCTCTCCGGGCTGGTCAGCTGGACCGTCGTGCCGAACTTCCGCGTGCTCGGACCACGGCTCGGGCCCAAGGTCAGCGCCGTCAAGGCCGCCCTGGCCGAGGTCGACGGGGCCGCGATCCAGCGGGCGCTCGAGACCGACGGCTGGGTCGAGGTCACCGGCGAGCGCCTCACGGCGGCCGACGTCGAGGTGCGCGCCGACCGCCACCAGGACTTCGCCCTGGCCCAGGACGGCCCGTGGGCCGTCGCCCTCGACCTGGACCTCGACGACGCGCTCCGCGTCGAGGGCACCGCTCGCGAGCTGGTTCGCGCGGTCAACGACCTGCGCAAGTCGCTCGGCCTGCACCTCAGCGACCGCATCCGCCTGGGTCTGTGCGGAGGCGACCGGGTCAGCGCCGCGGTCGCCGAGCACGGCCCGTGGATCGCCGCCGAGGTCCTGGCCGTGGAGTTGGCGTTGCAGCCCGACGCCGACCTCGACCTCGACCTCGACGTCGAGCCGACCCGTGCGTCGATCGAGGTCGTCGAGCGCTGACCCCCGGTCGGTCAGCGGCGCCGGCGCAACCGGCCCCCCCAACGCTGCTGATCCACCCGGTCCTGGTCGAAGAACGACAGGTCGTCGTCATCGGCCGGGAGATCGTCGCGCGGACCGAGGGGCTCGGGGTCGACGATCGCCCGGCGGAGCTCGGCGAGGAACGGGTCGTCGTCGGCGGCGGCGGCGTCGAGGTGCACCAGGGGCACCTCCTGCGTGGCCGACCCAGCCAGATCGGCTCCGGCCGTGGCGCGGGCCGTGACCGGGTCCGGTGCGGGCTGCTCCACCGCCGGCGCGATCGGAGCTCGCTCCCGCTCGGCCAGCGGTGGGACGACCGACAGCGGGGGCCGCACCGACGGGGGTGCCGCGGGGGTGGCGTCGGGGACCTCGAGCCCGGGCGGCACGAACAACTCGGCCGCCGGCTCGGCGAGGGGCACCACGTAGCCCGCGTCGCCACCGGCTGCGGCCACCACCGGTGTCGGCCAGCCGAGCGGCGGCAGGGGCAGCTCGACCTCGCCGGTGGGCTCCTCGGCGGCTCCTGCCGCGGAGATCTCCACGGGGGCGAGCCCCTCGGACGCAGCGCCCACACCGGGCAACCCCTCGGGCATCGGCGGCTCGTCCGACGGTGGCTCGACGCCGGCCTGGGCCGGCTCGGCCGGGGCGGATGGCGCCGGCGCCACCGCGTCGTCGGGTCGCGGGACCGCGTCGAACCCCCCCGGGACGGGCTCGACCCCTGCCGTGGCCGTGGCGGCCCCCGACAGCGCCGCTGCGCCGCGCAGGGCCGCGGGGTCGTTGAGCACCCGCTGCAGCTCGGTCACGGTGACGGCCAGCCGCTCCCGCTGGTCCGCGAGGTGGCGCTCGAGCGTGCTGCTCTGCAGGCGCAGGGACTCGCGGGCCTGCTCGAGCGACGCGATCTCCTGGTGCAGGCGCTGGCGTGCCTCGTCGGCCTGGCGCCGAACCTCGGCCTCGGTCTCGGCCACCAACGTGCGGGCCCGCTCCTCGGCCTCGACGAGGCGCTGGCGGACCTGGCCGTCGATGTCGGCGTGCAGCTCGGCAGCACGGGCCTCGGCCTCGGCCACGAGCCGGGTGGCCGTCGACTCCGCCTCTGTCACCAGGGCGTGCGCCCGCTCCTCGGCCTCGGCCACGGCGGCGTCGGCGGTGCGCTGGGCCAGCACGAGGGTGCGACGGAGGGTCTCGTCGGTCTCACCGGACTCCTGCGACCGGCGCTCGGCCCGAGCGGCCCGCTCGTCGGCCTCGTTCGCCCGCGCCAGCAGCGAGTCGACCCCCTGGGCGACGCGCTCGAGGAACGCATCGACCTCGTCGGGGTCGTAGCCACGCCACTTCTCACGGAACTCGACGTCATGGAGCAGCTTCGGCGTGAGGTCCATGAGCGTCCATGCTACCGATGGCACCGGGCGCGACAGGGGATGGGCGACACCGCCGGCGCTCGGGCGGGACCGGTTAGCAGAGGATCCGCACGACCACGAGCTGCAGCAGCAGGACCGCGATGATCGGCGACAGGTCGAGGCCCATCCCACCGATCCCGATCGGCGGCAGGACGCGCCGGATCGGCCCCAGGAGCGGCTCGGTGATGGTGACCAGGAACTGGTAGACGCTCGCGAACACGCCCTGGCCGGACACCGGGAACCAGCTCAGGATGATGCGGGCGAAGATCGCGTACGTGTAGACGACGACGATCTGACAGAGGATGGCCACGAACCGGGGACGGGCTCAGTCGTGCAGCCCGCGCTCCTGCAGGCGGCGCTTCTCCTCGGCGGAGACCTCGACGTTGGACGGGGTGAGCAGGTACACGCTCTGGGCCACCCGCTCCATGTGCCCGCTGAGGCCGTAGCAGAGCCCGCTGGCGAAGTCGATCAGCCTCCGGGCCAGGTCGCGGTCGAGGCTCTGCATGTTGACGATGACCGGCAGCCCCTCCTTGAAGCGGTCGGCGATCTCCTGGGCCTGGTTGAACGAGGTCGGCGACAGGACCTGCGGCCGGGCCGAGACCTGCGGGGCGATGGGCCGCACCACGGGGCCGGGCGTCGGCCGAGCGGTGACGGTCGATCGCTCGACCGGCGACGCCGCCACCGGCACGGGCGTGATCGTGCGGACCGACCCCCCCGACTCGACCGGCTCGGGCCCCGCCTCGGCGCGGACCGCGGCGGGCTGGCGCCTGGGCGGCTGGGCGCGCGGCTGGGCCTCTTCGAAGTCGTCGTACTCGTCGTCCGGACCGAGTCCGAGATAGATCATGGCCTTGCGCCACATGGATGCCATGCCGGTTCCTCCGCCGTCAGGTTAGTGCCGCGCCACCGCGGCTGCGGGACGGGGGCCGAACAGCGCCTCGCCGACGCGGATGATCGTCGCCCCTTCGCACACCGCCGCCTCGAGGTCAGCGGACATGCCCATCGATCGCTCGGGCAGGCCGAGCCGGTCGGCCAGAGCGGCCAGCGCCGCGAACCCGGGCCGGGCGAGCTCGGGCGGGCCGGTTCGCCCCACGGCCATGAGCCCCCGGACCGCAAGGCCTTGGTCTCGCAGCGCCGCCACCAGCCCGGGTGCGTCGTCGGGCGCGCACCCACCCTTCCGGGGCTCGCCGCTCACGTTCACCTGCACGAGCACGGCCGAGCCCGGCGCCCGCCGGGCAAGCTCGGTCACGAGCGACGGCCGGTCGACCGTCTGCCACAGGGCGACGAACGGGGCCAGCCCCTTCACCTTGTTTCCCTGCAACCGGCCGATGAAGTGCCAGCGCGGGCGCGGGCCACCCTGGTCCACCCCGGCCGCCAAGCCGGCCGCCTTCGCGAGGAGCTCCTGGGCGTAGTTCTCGCCCAGGTCCACCAACCCGAGGGCCAGCGCCACCCGGGCCGCCTCGACCCCGAAGCCCTTGGTGACCGCAACGATGCGAACCCGCTCGGGGTCGCCGCCGGCTCCCGCGATCCGCTCGCGGAGCACGGCGAGCCGTCTCCCCACGGCCGCGGGCGCCAGACCCGTGGGGACGCTCACCGGTCCGACGCCTCCAGCCACATCACGAGCGCCTGGCGCTCTCCCTCACCCCGGGCCCGGTGGGAGAAGCACTCGTCGGCCCGGCACGCGGTGCAGGCGGGGGCCTGCCCCGCCTGGCCCCGCACCACCACGTCGACCTCGGCCAGCGCGACCCGCACGGCGGCAGGCAGGTCGAGCGCGGGCCTGCCGGCAGTGGTGCGGGCCCGCACGGTCGGGCCGAACCGCGCCGCGAGCCGGTCGAGCTCACCGGCGCCGAACTCGTAGCACTCGGGGCCGATGCACGGGCCGACGAGCGCCTCGATCCGTCCCGCCCCCAGGCCCCGCATCGCTCCCGCTGCCGCAGCGACCACCCCCGCCTCGAGGCCCCGCCAGCCGGCGTGCACCGCTGCGATCACCCCGTCCGCCGACACCAGGGCGATGGGCGCGCAATCGGCCGTGTGGACGGCGAGGGCCGCTCCGGGCACCGTCGTCACCGCCGCGTCGGCGGTCGCGCCGGCGTGGGCACCGGGCACGTCGACCACGACGACCGCGGCCCCGTGCACCTGCCGGAGCCAGGTCCAGGGCACGTCGACGACGGCGGCCCTGCGCTCGCGCAGGGCCGCCTCGGGGCCCGTCACCGCCAGATCCCCCTCGGCCCGCCCGGTGAAGCGCACCCGCACCACGCCGCCGGCCACGGCGGCCGTCCACGCCGCCCGGAGGGCGGAGGGCGTCACCGCGCTACTTGAGGAATGACGGGACGTCGAAGTCGTCGTCACGCCCGAGGTCGAGGTCGTCGTCCTCCGGTCCGAACAGATCGCCGCCGAAGCCGCGCTCGGCCGGCTCCTCCTTCTCGCGCCCGCCGTCCCAGCGGTCGAAGCCGGCCGCGATCACGGTCACCCGGACCTCGTCACCCATGGCGTCGTCGATGATGGCCCCGAAGATGATGTTGGCGTCGGGGTGGGCGACGCCGTGGATGATCTCGGCCGCCTCGTTCACCTCGAACAGCCCGAGGTCGGAGCCGCCGGCGATCGACAGCAGGATCCCCCGGGCGCCGTCGATCGAGGCCTCGAGCAGCGGGCTCGAGATGGCGGCACGGGCCGCGGCCTGGGCCCGCCCCTCGCCGGCACCGTGGCCGATCCCCATCAGGGCCGACCCGGCGTTGCTCATGATCATCTTCACGTCGGCGAAGTCGGTGTTGATGAGACCGGGCGTCGTGATGAGGTCGGTGATGCCCTGGACGCCCTGGAGGAGGACCTCGTCGGCCATCTTGAAGGCGTTGAGCACCGACGTCTTCTCGTTCGAGACGGTCAGCAGCCGGTCGTTGGGGATGACGATCAGCGTGTCGACCTTCTCCTTCAGCTTCTGGATGCCGGACTCGGCCTGGACGGCCCGCCGGCGCCCCTCGAAGGCGAACGGCCTCGTCACCACGCCGATGGTGAGAGCGCCGAGGCTCTTGGAGACCTCCGCGACGACCGGGGCCGCCCCGGTGCCGGTGCCACCGCCCTTGCCGGCCGTGATGAACACCATGTCGGCCCCCTTCAGCACCTCCTCGATCTCCTGGCGGTGGGCGTCGGCGGCCTGTCGGCCGACCTCCGGGTCGCTGCCCGCCCCCAGGCCGCGGGTGAGCTCCCGCCCGATGTCGAGCTTCACGTCCGCGTCGCTCATGAGCAGGGCCTGGGCGTCGGTGTTGACGGCGATGAACTCCACGCCCTTGAGGCCGGCATCGATCATCCGGTTGACAGCGTTCACCCCGCCGCCGCCGATGCCGACGACCTTGATCACCGCGAGGTAGTTCTGCGGGTTGCCGGCCATGTTGGGGTACCTCCGGGGATGGGTCGAGCGGCGACGCCGCGCAACGTGGTGGGGCGGTTGGGCGACCGAGACGGGCGAACAGGGCCCTTGACCTGCGACGATGTCCACACTCTCGACGTTGACCTGAGGTTGATAGTTATGTCAACCTCAACTCCTGCTCGAACGTATATCGTCACTGGGGGCCTCCGGTCAAGACCGGAGAGGCAGGAACGCGCACATCCAGCGTGCCGCTGAGCTCCCCCACCCGGGCCAGAACCGCCCCGGTGGCGAGCAGCTTGGTGCCCAGATCGCGGCCGTCGCCCACCAGCACCCGGCCCCCGCCGACCAGCTCCAGCACCAGGTCGTCGCCGTCGACTCGCACCGCGTCGACCTCCGGCCGGAGCCGACCGGGGAGGAGTCGAGCGAGCCGCACGGCATCGAGGGTCGTGGCCTCCACGTCCGTACCCGGCGCCCCCACCGGCGCCACCCCGTCGACCCGGGGCAGATCGGCCGAGGCCGACACGACGCCGGCCAGCACCCGCCCGGCCCCGTCGACCAGGAATCGTCCGCCGGCCTGGTCGGTCACCAACGCCACCGGCACCCGCTCGTGCACGGTCACCTCGACCGAGCCGGGCCACCGACGCTCGACCTCGGCCCGCGCCACCCACGGGAGGCGCTCCAGCCTGGCTTCCACCGCCCCGGGGTCGAGCTCGGTGAGGGCGCTCCCCCGCTCGATGCCCGAGGTGGCGAGCACCGTGGCCACCGCGGTGCGGCCGGCCCCCCGGACCTGGATCCGGTCGATGTCGAGGACCGGCGACCGCGTCACCCCCCAGGCGGCCGCGGCCAGACCGATCACCAACGCGAGGAGGGCCAGCCGGTGGAGCCGACGGCGACCCTCGGCCCGGCGCACGGAGATCCGGCGGGCCCGCAGCCGGGGATCGACCCGTGGCCGGGGAGCGGTCCGAGCCGTCGCCGAGGTGGTCACACCGGCTCCTCGGTCACGGGCTCGAAGCCGACGAGCCGCAGCTCGGGCTGCAGGCGCACGCCGAACTGACGGGCGACCCGATCCTGCACCTCGAGGATCAGGGTGCGGACATCGTCGGCCGACCCGCCCTCGTCGGCCTGGATGAAGTTGGCGTGCTTCTCCGACACCTGCGCGCTCCCCCAGCGCAGGCCCCGCAGCCCGGCGGCGTCGATCAGCCGCCCGGCGGCGTCACCCGGCGGGTTCGCGAAGACCGAACCGGCGTTCTGGCCGCCGGGCTGGTGCTCCCGCCGCCAGCGCACGATCTCGGCCAGCTCTGCCTCGCCGGCCGCGACGCTCCCGCGCGCCAGGGCGAACTCGGCCCAGACGACGACCTGGTCGTCACGCAGTGCCGACGATCGGTAGCCCAGGCCGAGCTGGTCGACACTCACCTCTCCATCCTCGTCCCCGGCGAGGTCGACGACGCGGACCCGCAGCAACGTGGCCCGCAGGTCCGAGCCGTGGCCGCCGGCGTTCATGCGCACCGCTCCGCCGACGGACCCCGGCACGCCCACGGCCCACTCCAGCCCCGTGAGCCCGGCCGCCACCGTGCGGCGAGCGAGCACGGGCAGGCTCACCGCCCCGCCGGCCCTGACCTGGTCGCCGCTGACGACCACGTCGGCGAAGGCCGGGCCCAGCAGAACGACGATGCCGGGAAAGCCGGCGTCGGCCACCAGCACGTTGGAGCCCCGACCCAGCACCAGCGTCGGCAGGCCGCTCGCCCGCCGGGCGGCTCGCACCCGTCGCAGGTCGTCGTCACCGCCCGCTTCGACGAGGACGGCCGCGGCGCCCCCCACCCGGTACGTGGTCCTGGGCCCGAGCGGCTCGTCGACGAGGGCGAGGCCCTCCAGCTCGCCCACGGCCCGCGCCACCCGGCCCGGATCGGCGGTGGTGCGGCTCACGCTTCGCCCCGCAGGCGGCCCAGCAGCTCGTCGGGAAGGGTCGTGAGGTCGCCGGCGCCGAGCGTGAGGCACACGTCGCCCTCCCGGAGCTCGTCGAGCAGCACCGCCACCAGCTCGTCGCGCCCCGGGGCGTAGCGCACCGGCACCGCCGGCAACGACGCGCCGACCGCCTCGGCCACCAGCCGGCCGGTGACACCCGGCTGGGGCGCCTCACCTGCGCCGTACACGTCGGTGACGACCACCAGGTCGGCCCCCTCGAACGAAGGGCCGAACGCCTCGGCGAGAGCCTCGGTGCGGCTGTAGCGGTGGGGCTGGAACACGCAGACCACGCGCCGCCACCCCCCCTCGCGGGCAGCCCGCACGTTGGCCGCCACCTCGGTGGGCAGGTGCGCGTAGTCGTCCACGAACGTGATGCCGCCGGCCTCGCCGCGGCGCTCGAAGCGCCGACCCACGCCGGCGAACACGGCCAGGGCCCGCCGGGCAGCCTCGGGTGGCGACCCCAGCAGCACCGTGAGTGCCAGCGCGCCCGCGGCGTTCAAGGCCAGGTGCCGGCCAGGGATCGCGAGGCGCACGTCGGCGAGCAGCTCCGCCTCTCGCCAGACCTCGAAGCGACTCCCACCGGGCACCGGCTCCAACCCGACCACCCGGAAGGTGGCCCCTCCCGACTCCCCGTACGTGGTCACACCAGGGAGCGCGGCCAGGGCCGACGCACCGGGGTCGTCGGCACAGACCAGGCGGCGTCCGCCCGCCCCTGCCACGAAGCGCTCGAAGGCGTGCCGCAGCGCCGCCTCGGTCCCCCAGTGGTCCAGGTGGTCCGGCTCCACGTTCGTGACGAGGACCGACTCGGCCCCCAGCTCGAGGAACGTGCCGTCGCTCTCGTCGGCCTCGACGACGAACCACTCGCCGTCGTCCCAGCGCGCCCCGACGCCCTGCCCCGGCAGCTGCCCGCCGACCAGGTAGGAGGGACGGGAGCCGGCGGCCTCCAGGATCCTCGACACCATCGCCGTGGTCGTGGTCTTGCCGTGGGTACCCGAGATGGCGGCCACGCGCCGCAGGGCAGCCAGCGACCGCAGGAGCTGGGCCCGGGTGAGCACCGGCACCCCGGCCGCACGGGCGGCCAGCACCTCCGGGTCGTCCGGCGGCACCGCCGTCGACGCCGCCAGGGCGTCCACCTCCCCGACGCCGCCGGGCCGGTGCCCCACCCAGACGTCGACGCCCCGGTCCCGGAGCTGGTCGAGCACGGGCGAGTCGACCTCGTCGCTTCCGGAGACGCGGTGACCGCCGGCCGCGAGGAGCTCGGCCAGACCGCTCATGCCGGCACCGCCCACGCCGACCAGGTGCACGGTGCGCCGCCGCCGGAGGTCGAGCGGGAGAGCCGTCGACGCCGCCTCAGCCACGGGCAGCCGCCTCCACCAGGTCGGCCACCCGCTCGGCCGCGTCGGGGCGGGCAACGGCCCCAGCCGACGCGGCCATGGCGGCCAGGTGGCCGGGCCGGGCGAGCACCGCCTCGAGCTCCTCGGCCAGCCGGGCGCCCGAGCAGGCGTCGTCGGGCACGACCACGGCCGCACCGGCCCGCTCGAGCCAGCGGGCGTTCGCGGTCTGGTGGTCACCCGGCGCACCTGGGAGCGGCACCAGCACGGCCGGCATCCCGACGACCGCGAGCTCTGCCACCGTGGTGGCGCCGGCCCGGGCCACCACCAGGTCGGCGGCCGCGTACGCCCGCGCCATGTCGTCCTCGTAGGGCACGGCCTGGTACACGAGGCCACCGGGTGGTGGATCGGGCCGCGGCCCGGCGGGAGGCCAGTTGCGCGCCCCGGTCACGTGCCGCACGGC
Source organism: Acidimicrobiales bacterium (assembly GCA_016716005.1). Lineage (NCBI taxonomy): Bacteria > Bacillati > Actinomycetota > Acidimicrobiia > Acidimicrobiales > Acidimicrobiales bacterium. Next base: position 3,497,477 of record JADJXE010000001.1, on the reverse strand, counting down.
CACGTCATGTCGCCCGAGCCACCTGCCGCACAGAGCGACGACGGCCTCGTTGATGCGACCAGCGCCGAGCGACCCGCCGAAGGCGAGCACGACGACGCGGTCGTCGGGCAGCCCGAGCCAGCGCCGGGCATCGGCGCGCTGGGCCGACCGGTCGACGGCCAGCACCTCGGCCCGGACCGGGTTGCCGGTGACGACCGCCCGCGGGAGCGCGGTGCCCGGGAACGAGACGGCCGACACGCGGGCGAACCGGGCGACGAGCCGGTTGGCCGCACCCGGCACCGCGTTCTGCTCGGCGACGACGATCGGGACCCGCCAGAAGACGGCGGCCAGCGCGCAGGGCACGCTGGCGTAGCCGCCGAGCGACACGACCACGGCCGGGCGGAGCCGCCGGATCAGCACCAGCGCCTGGACCGCCGCGGCGAGCAGGCCGGCCACCGCACTCGCGTTGGCGACGGTGAGGCGCCGCTGGATCCCACGACCGGGCAGGACGGTGAGCGCGTACCCGGCCTCGGGGACCAGGCCGACCTCCACCCCCCGACGGCTCCCGACCAGGTGCAGCGGGCCCCGCCCGCGAGCGGACAGGGCGCGGGCGATGGCGAGCCCCGGCAGCACGTGGCCGGCCGTGCCACCACCGGCCAGCACGGCCCAGGCCCGGTCCGGATCGGGCGACGGCGGGGCGGGGAAGCCGGTCACCGCCTCGCCCGGCCCCGCCGGGCCACGTTGAGCAGCATCCCCGCCGCCGCCATCGACACCAGCACCGACGATCCCCCGAACGAGACGAACGGGAGCGTCAGACCGGTGATCGGCAGGACGCCGACCACCGCCCCCATGTTCACGAAGGCCTGCACGAGGATCCACGCCGTGATGCCGGCCGCGAGCAACATGCCGAAGCGATCGGGTGCAGCCATGGCCACGCCCACGCCGACCACGCCGAACGCCACGAACAGGGCCACGACGATGAGGGCGCCCACCAGGCCCAGCTCCTCGCCGATGATGGCGAAGATGAAATCGGTGTGGGCGTGGGGCAGGAAGCCCCACTTGGCCCGGCTGGCGCCGAGCCCCACCCCGCTGATGCCGCCCGAGGCCAAGCCCACCAGCGACTGCACGGTCTGGTACCCGGTGTTCAGCGGGTCCTTCCACGGGTCGACGAAAGCCAGCAGCCGCGCCCGCCGGTAGCCGGCGCTGAACGACAGGGCCACGGCGGCGCCCGTCCCCACGAGCAGCAGCCCCGCGAGCGGCAGGAGGGGCGTGCCCGCCACGAACAGCACCGAGAACACGACGGCCACCGTGACCAGGGCGGTGCCGAGGTCGGGCTGCAACATCATCAGGAAGACGGCGCCCGAGAGCACCAGCACCACCGGCCCCACGGTGTAGCGGACGTCGTCCACCCGGTGCGAGCGCCGGGTGAGCAGATCGCATGCGTAGAGCAGCAGGGCCAGCTTCACCAGCTCGGCCGGCTGGAAGCGCAGCTCGCCCATGCCGAGCCAGCTGGTGGAGCCGTTGACCGTCACGCCCAGGCCGGGCACGAGCACGAGCACCAGCAGCGCATACGACAGCAGGAGCAGCGGGACCGTGATCCGACGCCACTGGCGGTAGTCGACCCGGAGCGCGCCCACCAGCACCAACGCCCCGAGGCTCACCCAGACCACCTGGCGGTTGAAGTAGCGCCAGGAGGAGCCGTAGTCGTGCAGCGCCTGCACCGACGACGACGAGAGCACCATCACCAGCCCGATGAGGTTGAGGACCACGACGAGCGAGGCGAGGAGGACGAAGCGCCCCGGGACGGACGGTGCCCGCGTGCCGTGGGTGCGGCCGGCCGCGCCGTGGCGCGTCGCCGTGGCGCGCGGCGGCGTCACGCCCCCACCCCGGTGAGCACCCGGACCGCTCGGCTGAAGTCGTCGCCCCGCTCGGCGTACGAGCGGTACCAGTCGAACGACGCGCACCCGGGGGAGAGCAACACGGCGTCGCCGGGCCGGGCCAGCCGGGCGGCCTCCGCCACGGCCTCGGCCATCGACCCCGCCACGAGCACCGGCCGCAGACCCCGGAACGCCTCCACGACGTCAGCGGCGGCCTCACCGATGGCGACGACGGCGCGCACGTGGGGAGCGGCCGCCGCGAGCTCGGAGAGGTCGAGGCCCTTGTTCCGCCCGCCGGCGATCAGCACGACCGACGGGAAGCCTCGCACCGCCGCCAGAGTGGCGTGGGGCGCCGTGGCCTTCGAATCGTCGTACCAGGCCACGCCTCCCACGTCGGCGACGAGGGTCACCCGGTGCGGGAGCCCTCGGAACGTCTCGAGCGTGGATCGCACGGCATCGAGGGAGGCGCCGGCCTCGACCGCGGTGGCCGCCGCCGCCAGCGCATTCGCGATGTCGTGCGGCAACGAGCGGGTCAGGCGCTCCACCGTGGTCACTATGGCGCCGCCGGGTCCGACGAGGGTGGACCCGGCCAGGTGCCAGTCGGCCTCGCCGCGGTCGGCGGTGCCGAAGGTGACGCGGCGGGCGCGGACCTCGGCGAGGTGCCCGGCCACCACCGCGTCGTCGGCGTTGGCGATGGCCACGTCGTCGGGCCCCAGCACCGCCCAGATGTGGGCCTTGGCCGCGGCGTACGCCTCGATCGAGGGATGCCAGTCGAGATGGTCATCGGCGAAGTTGAGCCAGGTGCCCACCCTCGGGTGGAACGCCTCGGCGAAGCGCAGGCGGAAGCTCGAGGCCTCGACCACGAACACGTCGACGGGCAGGTCGAGTGCGGTCACGAGGGGCACCTCGGTGTTGCCGCACGCCACCGCCGAGATGCCCGACGCCTCGAGCATGGCCGTGACCATCGTGGTGACGGTGGTCTTGCCGTCGGTGCCGGTGATCGCCACGAAGGGCCGGCGATCCTCCCAGGCCGTCGCCAGGTCGAACTCGCTCCGCACCGGCACGCCCAGCGCCAGTGCCTCCTGGATGACCGGGTGGCCTTCCGGCACGCCCGGGCTCGGGACGACGATCTCCGACGACGTGACCAGCGCACGCAGCCCGTGCAGCGAGGGGGCGGCGTGCAGCGGCACGCCGAGCTCCCGGGCGAGGTCGCTGGCGGCTGGGGACGGCATGTCGTCGGCCAGCACGACCTCGACCCCGCGTCCGGCGAGGGTGCGGGCGACAGCCTGGCCGGTGACACCCAGGCCGAACACCAGCGCCGGACCGCGCACGGCGTCCTCGACCACTAGTCCAGCGCTCCCGTCGAGATGAAGTCGGCGTAGAAGATCGCCAGCGCCAACCCCGTGAAGAGGCCGGCGAGGATCCAGAACCGCACGATCACCGTGGTCTCCGGCCAGCCCCCGACCTCGAAGTGGTGATGGAACGGGGCCATGCGGAAGATGCGTCGGTGGAACACCCGGTAGCTCGCGACCTGGAGCATCACCGAGAGGGTCTCGAGCACGAACAGCCCGCCGATGATCGGCAGCAGCAGCTGGGTGTTCACGGAGAGGGCCAGCGCGGCCAGCCCGGCGCCGATGGCGAGCGCGCCGGTATCTCCCATGAAGATCTGCGCCGGCGAGGCGTTCCACCAGAGGAACCCGGCCAGGGCGCCCACCATGGCGGCCGCCACCACGGCCAGGTCGAGCCCGTGCCGCACGTCGTAGATGCTGGGGTGCCGGAACGCCCAGAACGCGATGACGACGAAGGCCGCGAAAGCGAGCGCCGACGACCCCGCGGCCAGGCCGTCGAGCCCGTCGGTGAGGTTCACGGCGTTGGCCGAGCCGAGCACGAGCAGCACCGCCCAGAGGGCCCAGCCCACGTTGCCCAGCTCCAAGCCGGGCGAGTCGTAGCGCGTGAACGACAGGGTCGTGTGGACGTCGCCCCAGCTGAGGGCCAGCACCGCGAACCCGGTGGCCACGGCCAGCAGGCCCAGCACCTTCGTGCTCTTGGTGAGGCCGAGGTTGCGGGCGTTGGCGATCTTGATCCAGTCGTCGAGGAAGCCGACCGCGCCCGCACCCACCACCGCGAGGATCACGCACAGCCCCGTGGTGGTGAACACGACCCCGGTGGGCACGTGACCGAGCACGTAGCCGACCCCCGCGGCGACGACGATGGCGACGCCGCCCATCGTGGGGGTGCCGGCCTTGATGTCGTGCCCGACCGGACCGCCCTCCTTCTCGGGCATGATCGGCTGGCCGACCCGGCGGGCCCGCAGCCAGTCGATCAGGAACCTGGTGCCGAACAGCGACACCAGCAGGGAGATGCCGCCGGCCAGGAGCAGCGCGATCACGCCGGCGACTCCAGAGCCGCGATCGCCTGCCGAGCCACGACCCGGTCGTCGAAGGGCGCCACCACGTCGCCGGTGACCTGCGTGCTCTCGTGGCCCTTGCCCGCGATCACCACCACGTCCCCGGGTCGGGCGGCGCGCACGGCCAGGGAGATGGCGGCCCTCCGGTCGGGCTCGACGAGGGCCCGCTGGCGCCGGTCCATGCCGGCTCGCACGGCCTCGATGATGGCTGCGGGTTCCTCGCTCCTCGGGTTGTCGCTGGTGAGCACGACCAGGTCGGCGAACCGCTCGGCCACGGCCCCCATGGCCGGCCGCTTCTCCCGATCCCGGTCGCCACCACACCCGAAGACCACCAGCACCCGGCCGCCGGCGGCAACTTCACGGGCCGACCGGAGCAACCCCTCCATGCCGTCGGGCGTGTGGGCGTAGTCGACGATCACGCGGAACGGCTGACCGGCATCGACGGGCTCGAAGCGCCCCGGCACCGGCGTGACCGCGGCCAGGCCCGCCTCGATGGCGTCGAGACCCACCCCCAGCTCTCGGGCGGTCGTGGCCGCGGCGAGGGCGTTGTGCAGGTTGAACCGCCCGCCGAGCGGCACGTGCAGCCGCCGACCGGACCAGGTGAACACGTTCTCCGACGCGTGCACCACGACGTCGCCCGCGTCCGCCAGTGCGTACCCGACCGTGGGCACCCGGGCCGCGTCGAGCAGCAGCCGCCCGTAGGGGTCGTCGAGGTTCACCACGCCGACGGCGGTCCGCTCGGGCTCGAACAGGCTGGCCTTGGCCGCGAAGTAGCGCTCGACGTTGCCGTGGAAGTCGAGGTGGTCCCGCCCCAGGTTGGTGAACACGGCCGCCTCGAACCAGGTCGCGTCCACCCGGTGCAGGGCCAGGGCGTGCGAGCTGACCTCCATGGCCACGGCCCGCCGGCCCCCGTCGCGCATGTCGGCCAGCAGGGCCTGCAGCTCGGTGGCCTCCGGGGTGGTGCGCGCGCCGGAGAGCGTGCCCAGCACGGCCGTCGGCCAGCCGTTGGCCTCGAGGACGGCCGCCAGCAGGTGCGTCGTGGTGGTCTTGCCGTTCGTGCCCGTCACACCCACGACCGTGAGCGAGCGCGACGGGTCGCCGTGCAGCGTGGCCGCGATCGGCGCCATCGACTCCCGCGCCGACGCGGCGATCACCTGGGTCACGTCGAGGGCCAGGTGCCGCTCGCAGAGGAGGGCCACCGCTCCCCGCTCCAGCGCCGCCGGGGCGAAGTCGTGCCCGTCGTGGTGCTCCCCCGGGAGGCAGCAGAACAGGTCCCCGGGGCCGACGGCCCGGGAATCGTGGGTCACCCCGGCCACGTCGACGTCGGCATCGCCCTCCACCCGGGCGTCGACGCCGGCCAGCAGGTCGCGGAGGCGCACCGGCACTCAGTCGGGCGGAGCCGACGATGCGGGGGACGACGGCTGGGCCACCGTGCCCGTGCCGGCGACGGGATCGCCCTGCGACGGGCTCGACGCTTCCGCGGGCGGCACCCGGAGCAGCCGGAGGGCGTAGCGCCCGAGGTCGGCGAACACGGGCGCGGCCACGACGCCGCCGTAGATCGACGTCTGCGGCTCGTCGACGACGACGATGATCGACACCTGCGGGTCGCCTGCCGGCACGAAGCCGGCGAAGACCGACATGTACGCGCCCACCCGGTACCCGACGCCGCCCTCGATGGGCTTGCGCGCCGTCCCCGTCTTTCCCGCGACGGCGTAGCCGTCGATCGCGGCGCGGCGGCCCGTGCCCTCCTCGGAGCCCACGACGCCGGCCATCATCGACGTCACGGCCTCGGCGGTGGCCTCGGACACGACCCGCCGCCCGGCGTCGGCGGGGACCCGGTGCTCGACGCCCTGGCCGTCCACGGTCGCCAGCACGAGGCGCGGCGGCACGTACACGCCGCCGTTGGCGATGACGTTGAAGGCCGTGAGCATCTGCAGCGCGGTCACGGAGATGCCCTGCCCGATGGGCACGGTGCCGATCGACGTACCCGACCAGTCCTCGGGGCGGAGCATGATGCCAGCCGACTCCCCCGGGAAGGCCAGCGCGGTCTGGCTCCCGAGCCCGAAGTCGCGCAGGTACCGATCGATCCGTTCGCGGCCCAGCTGCTGGGCGATGAGGATCGTGCCGATGTTGGACGAGCGGACCAGGATGTCGCGGACCGACCACGACTCGGCGCCGTGGGCCTCGTTGTCGGTGAACTCCTCGTCCGCCACCTGGAGGAAGGAGGGCACGTAGAAGAAGGTGTCCGGCCGGACGAGCCCCTCCTCGAGGGCGCCGGCCACCGTGATCACCTTGTTCACGGAGCCGGGCTCGAACACGCTGGTGACGGCGGTGTTCGCCGCCGTGCGCACGGGTGGGCCCTCACCGTCGTCCGGCGTGGCGATCGTGGCCAGCGCGAGCACCTCGCCGGTGGAGGGCCGCATCACGACGGCGAGCCCGCCCCTCGCGCCGGTGGCCGTGACCTGCGCGGCCAGCGCGCGCTCCGCCTCGTACTGGAGCGACCGATCGAGGGTGAGAACCAGATCGTCCCCCCGCACCGCGGGCTCGATCTGCTGGCGGCCGGAGGGGATCGTCCGGCCCTGCGGATCGCGCTCGCGTACGAGCTGCCCGGGGGTCCCGGTGAGACCCTCGTCCTCGGCCAGCTCGAGCCCGGAGATCCCGATGTTGTCCACGTCGACGGCACCGAGCACCGACCGGGCCAGGTCTCCGGCCGGGTAGTCGCGCGCCGACTCGTCGAGCAGCGACACGCCCGGGAGGTCGAGGTCGTCGACCTGCTCGGCCACGGCGTCGTCGACCTTGCGGGCCAGATACACGAACTCGGCGTCCCGGGTGAGCGGCTCGAGGAGCTCGACCGGCAGCATCCCGAGCACCGGTGCCAGGGCCGCGGCCGTGCCCTGGGGATCCTCGACGAGCCGCGGGTCGGCCCAGACCGTGCGACGGCTGACCGTCATGGCCAGCTCGACGCCGTTGCGATCGAAGATCGAGCCGCGTTCGGCCGGGAGCTCCACCGCCCGGATGCGCTGCGACGCGCCGAAGGCGGCGTAGCGCTCACCCTCGACCCCCTGGACCACGACGAGGCGGGCGGCCACCGCCGCGAACGCGAGGCACGTGCCCAACAGGAGCACGCCGAGCCGCCGGCGGGGGTTGCCGGCCCTCGGGGCCCGGGGCGAGGGCCGGGAGGGCGGTGGGGCGACGACGCTGCGGGTGCGGGCGGAGGGATGGGTCGAGCGGTCGGCGACGCGCCGGGAGGGCGGCCGGGGCGGGGCGAGGGTGGTCACGGCCGCGAGCCGAGGTAGGGCTTCACCTGGCTCCACTCGTCCACCTGCTCGCCGGTCCCGCTCGACAGGGCGCGACCTGCCGGGTCGACCCCCAGCTCGGCGGCCAGCTCGGCGGGCGGCGACACGTAGACGACCTCGTCCGGCGGCACCATGCCAAGGCGCCGCTCGGCCTCGGCCACGATCCGCTCCGGCGCTTCGAGGGCCGCGACGTCCACGCGGAGCCCCTCGAGGCGCTGCTGCTCGGCGGCGATGCGTTGATCGAGCCGGTCGAGGCGGGCCTGGCCCTGCACGAGGATCGTCTGGAACACCGTCATGCCGAACAGCGCCCCGAACACCAGCAGGGCGGCCAACACGCCCACCGCAGCGGCGCGGCGCCGACGAGCGCGCGGCGAGCGCTCGGGGCGCTCGACCACCCGGAGGGGGGGACGGCGGCGCGGCGCGTGCTCCGGAGCGACCCGGCCGGCTCGACCCGTGGGGGCCACCGCGGGGGGGCTCATGCCGCCTCGTCGCCCTGTGGGCCGGGCCCCGGCCCGGGCCCCGGCCCCGGAACCGGCCGCAGACGCTCGACGGCGCGGAGGCGCGCGCTCGACGCACGGGGGTTGGCGGCCAGCTCCTCGGGCGAGGGCCGCCACGCCCCGGCACGCAGCAAGCGGACCGTCGGCACCGCACCACACCTACACGGCAGGCGGGGCGGGCAGGCGCATCCCCCCGTGGCCGCCCGCCGGAACCTCTCCTTCACGATGCGGTCCTCACCCGAGTGGTAGGCGAGAACGAGGCATCGCCCGCCGGGACCGAGCAGGTCGAGGGCCTGGTCGAGCGCCGCCGGCAGCACGTCGAGCTCCTCGTTGACGGCGATCCGCAGCGCCTGGAAGGTGCGCGTGGCCGGGTGGCCGCCGCGCCGCCGGGCCGGCGCCGGGATGGCGTCCACCACCACCCGGGCCAGCTCGGTGGTGGTGTGCAGCGGGCGAGCGGCCACGATGGCCCGGGCGATCCTGGCCCCGAAGCGCTCGTCGCCGTACGTCCGAAGGATGCGGGCGAGCTCGGCCACGGGCGCCCCGTTCACGAGCTCGGCCGCCGTGAACCGCTGCCCCGGATCCATCCGCATGTCGAGCGGACCGTCGACCCGGTAGCTGAAGCCCCGCTCGGGTCGGTCGAGCTGCGGTGAGCTGACACCCAGGTCGAACAGCGCACCGGAGAGGGAGTCGACGCCGAGATCGTGCATGGTTGCGCCGAGGCGGTCGAACCGGGTGTGGCGGAGCGTGACCCGTTCACCGAAGGGGGCGAGCGTCGCCCGTGCCGCCGCGAGGGCGTCGGGGTCCCGGTCGAGCCCCACCACCCGGAGGTGAGGGTGAGCGGTGAGCAGGGCGAGGGCGTGGCCCCCGCCACCCACGGTGGCATCGACCACGACGCCCGGTGGCACCGCAGCGAGCAGCTCGACCACTCGCTCGACCATGACGGGCCGGTGCAAGAAGGCGTCGCCAGCCAGGTCCTGGCTCACGGTGCCCCCGGCGACCGGGTGCGTGCGGCGTCGCTCACCGGCAGTCCCCCGGTCGGCAGGTGCCGTCGGGATTTCTCCCCGATCGTGCGAGACGGAAGCGGGCGGAGTAGGGGCATTCCATCTTGCCGACCGGGAGACTGCGGATGAGCGACGCCCTGCACCCAGGGCACTAGCTCTTCGGGCTCGACCTGCTCGTCCTCCTTCCGGGTCTCGACCGTCGTGGCCTCATACCGCCGGCGCGCCACCGGCCAGCAGGGCCTCGCCCTCCTGGTCGACCTCGCGCCAGCGAGAGGCATCCCAGATCTCGATGCTGGTGAAGTGGCCGATCACGGCCACGTCGCGCTCGAGGCCGGCGAACTCCCGGAGGTTCTGCGGGAGGGCGATGCGGCCCTGGGCGTCGGGGCGGATGGGGGCGGCGCCGGCGGAGAATGACCGCACGACGTTGCGGGCGATCTCACCTCGCCTCTCCTTCTCGAGCATCTCCTGCGCCTCCCGCTCGAACTCGTCGGGCGTCCACACCGCCAGGCAGCCATCGAGGCGCTTGGTGACGTACCCGCCGTGCTCGAGTCGGGCGCGGAACGATGCCGGTAGGACCACACGCCCCTTGCCGTCGAGCGCGTGCTCGAAGGTCCCGACGAACACCCCGTACGCCTCTCCCGAGCCCCTCGGACTCGCCTGCACCCCGTGGCGACCCGGCCGTCCGGTTCCCCACTTCGCCCCACCCTATGGGTGGATACCCCCACTGTCAACCACTTTCTCCCCCCGGACCCACCACCGACCCCCACCGTCGCGCCCGACCCACCCCACACGTCGCCAGCGCGACGAAGACCGACCGGCCACCCTCCGACGCGCGCCCGACCCACCCCACACGTCGCCAGCGCGACGAAGACCGACGGGCCACCCTCCGACGCGCGCCCGACCCACCCCACACGTCGCCAGCGCGACGAAGACCGACGGGCCACCCTCCGACGCGCGCCCGACCCACCCCACACGTCGCCAGCGCGACGAAGACCGACGGAGCGAGCGGGCGGGGCCCGCCGCGTCAGCGCTTGGCCAGCTCGACGAGCACGGCCTCCCGGAGGGCGGCCAGCGTGGGCGACCCCTGCAGATCGTCGAGCCCGACGGCGGCGGCCCGGAGCCCCTCGGCGGGCCGGCCGGCCGGGCCGGGGCCGACCAGCAGGGCGAGGAGGCGCTCGGGTCGCCAACGCCGCGGCACGACGCACTGGAACCGGGCCCCGCGGCGCGTCCGGCGCTGCGACATCCCCACGAGCTTGCGGCCGTCGACCGTGACCTCCCCGGAACCCAGACCGGCGAAGCAGACCGTCGACGACCAGCCGGTCCGCACCAGGGGGCCACGGTGCACCGTCGCCGCCACCCCCAGGCCGGCGAGGGCGGCGGCCCAGGCGTCGCCCAACCAATGGAAGGCCCGGCCGACGTCGTCGTCCCAGCAGGGATCACCCGGGGGAACCACGACGTCGACCCACAGGGCCTCACCAGGTTCGAGCAGGACGGCCCCGCCCCCGCTGCGCCGGCGCACCACCGTCACGCCGCCCCGACGCGCCGCGTCCGCGTCGACGACCGCCGGGTCCTGGCCGCTGCCGAGGACGAGTGCCGGACCGTCGACGTCGAGCACCCAGACCGCTCGGGCCGGCGGATCCGGGAGGGGTCGGTCGTGGAAGGCGGCCGCGCTCCCGGCAGCCCGCTCCACCGGCCACGCGCCGGCCCGCGCGACGACCGGAGGCGTCACGGCACCGGCTCGAGCCCCGCGACCGGCGCGCCCAGGTAGGGGGTCCACAGGTCGGGCACCCGGCCGACGGCCGCCGCGACCCAGGCCGCCCCGCGGGGGGCCGCCGGTGGGCGTCGCAGCCGCATCCCGCTCTCCTCGGGCGAGCGGTCACGCTTGTGCAGGTTGCAGGGCCGGCAGGCCGCGACCACGTTCTCCCAGACGTGGCCGCCACCCCGGCTCCGGGGCACCACGTGGTCGATGCTCTCGGCCGGTCCCCCGCAGTACTGGCAGCGGTGCCCGTCGCGGGCGAAGACCGCACGGCGGTTCAAGGTGGCGCGCCGCTCGAAGGGCACGCGCACGTAGGAGCGGAGGCGCACCACGGACGGCACCGCCATCGCCAGCCGCTCCGAGCGCACCAGGCGGTCGGAGGCATGGAGGACCTCGGCCTTGTCGTCGAGGACCAGGCACACGGCGCGGCGGCTCGACACGATGCTCAGCGCCTCGAAGGTGGCGTTGAGGACGAGCGCCCGGCCGGTGGTCACCTCGCCGGAACCCTCGCGCTCAGTCCAGGTCGCGCAGCTGGCGGCACCAGCCGAGCCAGGTCACGACGTCGGCGGGACGGGGAGGACGGCCGGTCGACCCGTAGGCGGTCTGCATGCGGAACGCCAGGTAGGCCGGGTCGGGCAGGGGGAGGTGGGGGGTTCGGCGCCACCAGCCCCGTGGCGCGAGCCGTGCCAGCTCGACGACGGCGGTGCCCCAGAGCCGGGGCCGGGCCAGGACGGCCACGACCGCCGGCCCGACCCATGCCCGGGCCGGCGGTGCCGGCGACCCGGCGCCTTCGGTCGGACCGGTCACCACCGCCGGCTAGACCCTGGCCTTCTGCAGGTCCTTCCACGGACCGCTGTCGGCCTTCGGCTCCTTGGGGAGACCGAGGACCATCTCACCGATGATGTTGCGCTGCACCTGGCTGGTGCCGGCGTAGATGGTGCCGGCTCGGGCGTTGAGGAACACGGTGCTCCACGACGCCGTCGAGTTGGGCGCACCCGGGTCGTCGGTCTGGAACGCGCTGGACGGCCTCCGGCCCGAGGGCACGAGGGCGTCGAGGCCCAGGATGTCGACGGCGAGCTCGGTGACCTGGCGGTGGTACTCGCTCCAGTACAGCTTGGAGATGGCCGCGTCGGGCCCCGGGTGCTGGCCGGCGATGAAGCGGGTGAGGGCGCGCATGCCGTTGTACCGCATGATCTCGACCTTGGTGTGGCACCAGGCCAGCCGCTGGCGCACCAGCGGGTCGTCGGCCCTGCCGGTCTCGCGGGCCAGCTCGAGCAGGCGGTCGAGCTCGGTGCGGAACCGGATCGGGAGGGTCGCAGCGGCCTCGCCGCGCTCGTAGCCGAGCAGCGTCATGGCCACGCCCCAGCCGCTGCCGACGCCACCGAGGACGTTGTCCTTCGGGCAGCGGGCGTCGGTGAAGAACACCTCGTTGAACTCCGACTCGCCGGAGATCATCTTGATCGGCCGGACCTCGACACCGGGCTGGTCCATCGGCACGAGCAGGAAGCTGATCCCCTTGTGCTTCGGCGCGTCGGGATCGGTGCGGGCCAGCACGAAGATCCAGTTGGCCAGGTGGCCGGCCGACGTCCAGATCTTCTGGCCGTTGAGCACCCACTCGTCGCCGTCGAGCACCGCCCGGCAACCCAGGTTGGCCAGGTCGGAGCCGGCGTTGGGCTCGGAGTAGCCCTGGCACCACACGTCGTCGCCCGAGAGGATCCGGGGCAGGTAGTGGTGCTTCTGCTCCTCGGTGCCCCACTCGATGATGGTGTTGCCGACCATCTGGATGCTGAAGACGTCGTTGGCGACCCCCAGGGGCGCGCCCGCCCGGGTGAACTCCTCGGACAGCACCACCTGCTCCAACGGGGTGAACCCGGCGCCGCCGTACTCCTTCGGCCAGTTCACCGCGAGCAGGTGGTTGTCGTAGAGGGTCTGGCGCCAGGCCTTCTCGAACTGGTGCACCTCCTCACCCTCGAGGGCGCCGATGCCCTTCCAGTCCGCAGGGAGGTTCGCGGCGAGGAAGGCGCGGACCTGCTGGCGATACGCCTCGGCTTCGGCCGAGTAGGTGGGATCCATGCGGCGAGGTTACCGCGCGGTCACCGGGCCACCGGGCCCCGATCGGACCCCAGGTGGAGGTCGAGCCCGTACCCCCGCCAGCCCACCGCTGCGGCTCCCACCAGCGGCCCCTCCCCTCCCAGCCCGGCGGGCCGGATCCGGGCGCCGGCGGCGTAGGAGATGCGGGCCCGGGCCTCGAGCTCGGCCTGGGCCGCATCGAAGAACGGGGTGCCGAAGCCGAGGGCCACCGAACCCGCCACCACGGCCAGGCGCAGGTCGAGCAGCGAGACGACCGACGCCACGGCCCGGCCCACGAGCCGGCCCGTGCGCCGGATCACCTCGGGGCCCGCGTCGGCCGGCGGCCGGCCCGTGACCGCCTGGATGGCCAGGCCGGAGGCTTCGGCCTCGAGGCAGCCTCGGGCCCCGCAACCGCACCGCCGGCCGTCGGGCTCCACGATCACGTGGCCGATGTGGCCGGCGTTGCCGGTGGCTCCGTCGAGCAGCCGCCCGTCGACCACGACGCCACCCCCCACGCCGGTCGACACGACCATCGCGACGTAGTCGCCGGTCCCCCGGGCCGCGCCCAGCCAGCCCTCGGCCAGCGCCAACGCCTTGGCGTCGTTGTCCACGAAGGTGGGCAGGCCCGTGCGCGAACCGAGGCGCGAGCGCAGGGGGAACGCCCGCCAGGCCGGGATGTTGAGGGGCGACACGTCGGCACCACCGGGGCTCATGGGCCCCCCGCAGCCGACGCCGCACACCACCGGCGGTTCCGGAGCGGCCGCCAGCACCGCGTCGACGACCGCCAGCACGGACGCCCACAGCTCGTCCGGCCGGGACGGCTCACCAGTGGGCACCCGCTCCTCGACGGCGATGGAGCCCTCGTGGTCGACCAGGCCGGCAGCCAGCTTGGTCCCCCCGATGTCGACGGCGAGCGCCCACGGCACGGGGCGAAGGGTACGCGCCGCGCCGCCGGTCCTCTCGCGGCGCCCGACGACCCGGCGCCGGAGCCCTCCGGTGAGGCGGCGTTGCCCGCTCGGGCGCGTACGCTGGCCTCACCGACCCCTCTCACCCGCGCCGAGCCGAGGAGCGACCACGGTGGCACTGCCGCACGCGCCCGCCCCTACGGGCACCTTCGCCGAGCTGTTCGAGGCGCTGGCCACCAACATCGAGCAGGTCATCCGGGGCAAGCGCGACGTGATCGAGATGGCGCTGGTGTGCCTGGTCTCGGAGGGCCACCTGCTCGTGGAGGACGTCCCCGGCGTGGGCAAGACCAGCCTGGCCAAGGCGCTGGCGGCCTCGATCGAGGGCACGTGGGGTCGCGTGCAGTTCACACCCGACCTCCTCCCCTCCGACGTGGTCGGGGTCACGATCTGGAACCGGGCCACGGGAGCCTTCGAGTTCCGACAGGGCCCGATCTTCGCCAACGTGGTCCTGGGCGACGAGATCAACCGGGCCTCGCCGAAGACCCAGTCGGCGCTCCTCGAGGTGATGGAGGAGCGCCAGGTGACCGTCGACGGCACCACCTATCCGCTCGACGCGCCCTTCATGGTGCTCGCCACCCAGAACCCGATCGACCACGAGGGCACGTACCCGCTGCCCGAGAGCCAGCTCGACCGCTTCCTCATGCGCGTGTCGGTGGGCTACCCGCACCGAGCCGCCGAGCTGGAGATCCTCGACACGCACGGCGACCGCAGCGCCGTGCCCGACGTGCGCCCCGTGCTGCGCGCCGACGACGTGCTCGCCATGGTCCGCGCCGTTCGGACGATCCACGTGGCGCCGGCCATCAAGTCGTACCTCGTCGACCTGGCCGACACCAGCCGGCGACATGCCGCCCTCACGCTCGGCATGTCGCCCCGCGCCACGCTCAGCCTGCTGCGGGCCGCCCGCTCCCGGGCGGCGGCCTCGGGGCGCGCCTACGTGGTACCCGACGACGTGAAGGCCCTGGCCGGACCGGTGCTCGCCCACCGCCTGGTGCTCACCCCCGAGGCCCAGCTCCAGGGGATCGACGCGTCAGGGGTGGTCGACGACCTGCTCCGCACGGTCGCGGTGCCCACCGGGCGGGTGTAGGCGGGGCCGCCGCGGTGCTGACGCGAGCGGGCTGGCTCGCACTGGCCGGGGGCGCGGCGCTCATCGTCGCCGGCCGGCTCCTCGGCCTCCTCGAGCTGTTCGTGCTGGGTGCCGGCGTGCTGGCGCTGGTCGGGGTGTCCCTGCTGCTCGTGCACCTCTCCCGGCTGCGCCTCGAGGTCGCCCGCGAGGTCCACCCGGCCCGGGTCCACGCCGGCGCCGCCGCACGCGTGGAGGTGCGGGCCACGAACCTGGGCCGGCGACGCACGCCGGTGCTGCGGCTGCGCGACCCGGTGTCGGGCACCGGCGGCGCCACCCTGCAGCTCGCACCGCTGGCATCGGGAGCGAGCGCGGCGGCCTCGTACCGGCTGCCGACCTCGCATCGGGGGGTGATCGAGCTCGGCCCGCTCGGCGTGGAGATCGTCGACCCGTTCGGGCTGGCCAGCGTGCGCGCCGCCGCGGCCGGCGCGGGCAGCCGCACGGAGCTCACGGTGCTCCCCCACGTCGACCAGATCCCGCCCCTGCCCGAGACCCGCGCCCTCGACCCGCACGCCGGTTCGGTGCACCCCAAGGCCAGCGGGCGCGCCGGCGACGACTTCTACGCCCTCCGCCCCTACGTGGTGGGCGACGACCTGCGCCGCGTGCACTGGCGGTCGACGGCCCACCACGACGAGCTGCTCGTCCGCCAGGACGAGCTCCCCTGGCAGGCGCGCACCACCGTGCTGCTCGACGTCCGCCGGGCGGCGCACACCCCCGCATCGCTCGAGCTGGCGGTGTCTGCGGCGGCCAGCGTGGTGGCGGCCTGCTGGCGACGCCGCGACCTGGTGCGGTTCGTGGCGACCGATGGTGTCGACGTGGGCTTCGCCGAGGGGCAACGCCACGTCGACGCCATCGTCGAGCACCTCGCCACCCTGCAGGCCTCCGACGCCAGCAACCTGCGCGCCACCCTGGGGGTGCTGGCCCGATCGGCTCACGGCGGGGCGCTCGTGGCGATCGTGGCCCGGGCGCCGGCCAGCGACCTCGACGCCATCGCCCGCCTGCGCAGCGGCTACGGCTCGGTCTCGACGGTGGTGTTCGAACCCACGTCGTGGGACCCGACGGCGCGCGAGCCCGCCCCCCGCCCGGCCCCCGGAGCCGACGAGATCCGGGTGCGGGCCGGCCGGCCCTTCCCGGACGCGTGGCGGGCCTCCGTCCTGCGGGCTCGCCCGGCCGCCGTCGGGGCCGTGCGATGAGGGTGCGACCATGACCTCGGTGGCGTCACCGCCGGCAACCCGCCGGCCGGACCCGGCGGCCCCGCACCCCCCCGGTGGCGGCTGGCACGGCAGGATGCCCGATGCGGCCGAGCTGGCCCTCACCCTGGTGACGCTCAGCGCGCTGGCCGGCTTCGGTCGCCTGTTCGTGGGCTGGTCCTTCCTGGGTCCGCTGGCCATCGTGGCCCTGGTCACCCACGCCGTGGCCGTCGCCGGCCGCAGGCTCCGCTGGCCGGTGATGGTGCCGGTGCTGGCTTCGGCAGGCGTCGCCCTGGTGGTGCTGGGCCTGCTGCGCTACCGCGAGGTGGGCTCGTTCGGCCTGCCGCGCCCGGCGGTGTGGGACGCCATGGCCGCCGACCTCCGCGATGCATGGCGTCAGTTCCCCACCGTCGTCGCACCGGTGCGCGCCGAGACGGGCTGGATCGTCGCCGGCGCCTTCGGGGCGTGGGCTGCGGCGATCGCGGCCGACACCCTCGCCTTCCGGCTCCGCGGCGGTTTCGAGGCCCTCGTGCCGTCCGGGGTGCTGTTCGTGTTCGCCTCGATGCTGAGCGCCGACCAGTACCGGCTCCCGCTCAGCGCGCTCTACCTCGGCTCGTGCCTGCTGTTCGTCCTCGCGTACCGGGCCCAGCGCCAGGCGACCGGACCGGGGTGGCTCGCCGGCAGCCGGCGGCCGGCGGTCGCCGGCTCCCTCCTGCGGGCGGGCGGTGTGGTGGCGCTGGGCGCGATCGCCCTCGGGCTGCTCGTCGGCCCGGCCCTGCCCGGCGCGGGCGAGCCCCCCCTCGTCGACTGGAAGAGCGGCGGACGGGGCACCCGGATCACCGTGAGCCCGCTCGTCGACGTCCGGGGTCGCCTGGTCCAGCAGTCGTCGGTCGAGGCGTTCACCGTGGAGTCGGCGGTCTCGTCCTACTGGCGGCTCACCTCGCTCGACGTCTTCGACGGCGAGGTGTGGTCGTCCGAGGGCACGTACCGCGATGCCGCCGGCAACCTGCCCGTCCCCACGCTGCCCCAGCCCCGACAGCGGACCCTGCCGGTGACCCAGCGGTTCACGATCGCCGAGCTGGCCAGCATCTGGCTGCCCGCCGCCTTCGCCCCGATCCACGTCGAGGGCGGCACCGACGTCCGCTTCGACCCGGAGTCGGCCAGCCTGGTGACCGGCCAGGAGACCTCGGACGGCCAGACGTACGAGGTGACGTCGGCCATCCCGGTGCTCGACCCCACCGCCGTGATCGACGCACCGCCGGGGGCGCCCGAGTCGATCACCTCGCGCTACCTCGAGCTGCCCGACGACCTGCCGGTGGAGGTGCGCGACCTGGCCCTCCAGCTCACCGCCACCGCGGCCACCCCCTACGAGCAGGCGCTCGCGCTCCAGGACTTCTTCCGGTCCGGGTTCGTGTACGACACCGACGTCCGGCCCGGCCACGACGAGGACGCGATCCTCTCGTTCCTCACCGACCGCCGCGGCTACTGCGAGCAGTTCGCGGGCACGTTCGCGGCGATGGCGCGGGCCGTGGGACTCCCGGCCCGGGTGGCGGTCGGCTTCACCCCCGGCGAGCTGGTCGCGCCCGGTACGTACCTGGTCCGGGGCGAGCATGCGCACGCCTGGCCCGAGGTGTGGCTCGCCGGGGTGGGGTGGGTGCCCTTCGAACCGACGCCCGGGCGGTCGGCGCCAGGGGCCGAGGGCTACACGGGCATCGCCGAGCCGGGCCCGGGGCAGGCGACGACCACCACGACGACGTCGACCACCGTCGCCCCCGGCGGTCCCGGCACCACGCTGAGCCAGGACGAGCTGGACGCCCTCGGGGGCCTGGTGCCCGAGGACAGCGGCGCCGCCGGCGCCGCCGGTGGTGCGGATGCGGGCTCACCCTGGCCGGGCCGGTTCCTCACGGTGCTGCTGGTCCTCCTCGGCGTGGCCGGGCTGTGGGCGCTCATGGTGCCCGGCCTCCGGGCCGCGGTCCGGGCCCGGCACCGGGCGCGCGCCGACACCGGAGCGGCGCGGGTCGTGCTGGCGTGGTCGGAGGCGCTCGACGCCCTGCGGGTGGCCGGCTTGGCACCTCGTCCGGCCGAGACGCGACACGAGCTGGCGCGCCGGGCCGGCGCCCTCCTGCCCCCGGCGGCCGACGCGGCCCGACGCCTCGCCGACGCCGCGGCCGCCGCCGACTATGGACAGGCCGACCTGCCCGCCGCCGTCGTCCGCCGGGCCGAGGAGGACGCGGCCCACATCCGTGCCACCGTCGCCGCTACCGTGCCCCCACGCACGCGCCTGCGCGCGGCCCTCGACCCCCGCGACCTGGTGAGCCGGCGGGCACGACGGCGAAGCGTGGCCGAGGCCGCCCACGGAACCTGGCGGGGCTGAGCCGGCCGACGAGCGTGACGGGAGGCCGGCCGGGGCCGCTACTCGTCGCGGCGGAAGCGGTCGCGCATGCGCTTGCCGGCGCTACCGAAGGCGTCCCGCAGGCCGCTGGCCTTGGGTGACTGGGTGACCTGCTGCAGCCCGGCCCGACCCATCTTGCGGGCGTTGCGCTCGAACACGAAGGCGCAGGCCAGCATGATCAGGAACCCACCGAAGGCGAGCAGCACCGAGACCGACAGCGTCGCGATCAGCACGACCACGCCCCCGACGAACCCGAGGGTCGCCCACTTCAGGTTGCGGAACGCGTGCCGGTACAGCGTGGTCGAGCTGACCTCGCGGGCGAACTCGGGGTCGCTCTCGTAGAACTGCTGCTCGATCTGCTGGAGGATGCGCTGCTCGTCTTCAGAAAGCGGCACGCCGTACCCCTTGCGCCCGTGTGGGAACCTCCCCACACGCCATCTTCGCACACGGTCCGCGGCTCAACAACGCGTGCGGTCACCCCCGGCGGGAGTCAGGGCGACGTGGTCGGCCTGGCGCGAGAGCCGCCGGCCGTCAGCCGACGTCATCGCCCGGGGCCCGCCCGGCCTCGCGGACACGTTCGTGGACGAAGGTGCGCACCGCCCGGTGGACCCGGCGGGCAGCGTCGGACCACGGCATCAGGATGGGGAACACGTGGAACATGCCGGGCTCCTCGAGGTCCACGGTCGGCACCCCGGCTGCGTCGAGCCGCTCGACGAAGCGCCGGATCGGGTCGCGGAACATCTCCTCGTCGCCGAACGCCACGAGGGTCGGCGGGTACCGCGACAGGTCCTCGGCGTCGACCGGCGACACGAACTGGCTGCTGGCGTCCTGGCCGTGCAGGTACGACGAGGTGGGGATGTTCCACGGCAGGATGTCGTACCTGGCGTTCTCGGTCACCGAGGGCTCGTCCAGCCGGAGGTCGACCTCGGGCGAGAACAGGATCACCCCGGCCGGCGTGGGCAGGTGGTTGTACTCGGTGGTGAGCACGAGCGAGCTGGCCAGCCCACCACCGCCGGAGTCGCCGGCCACGAAGAGGCTGGCCGGGTCCCGGCCCTCCCGCTCGAGGGCGGTGAGCACGGCCACGGCGTCGTCGAGCGGTGCCGGGAACGGGAACTCCGGGGCGAGCCGGTAGTCGGCCACGAAGATCTCGCACTCGGTCTCTCGCGCCAGCGCGGCCGAGAAGAACGCGTACATGTTCGGCGACGTGCCGATGTAGCCGCCGCCGTGGAGGTACAGGATGGTGCCGACCGCCTCGCCCTGCTTGGGCCGGTACCAGATGCCGGGCACGCCGCCCACCGTGCCGGAGAACGTCGCGACGTCCTTCAAGGCCACCACCGGCGGCATCACCACCCGGCACAGCTCGTCGAGCACGAGCTCGACCGACCGGAACTCCTCGATGCGCAGCGACGACGCGTAGCCCATGAACGTCCGCAGCACCTCGCGGGTGACGGCGGCGCCCATGTTCGCGGGCAGCGTCGACGGCCCCGCCCAAGGCCGGCGGAACGGCACGCGGGCCAGCGCGCCCAGGATCTGCTGACCGAGCCCGAGCAGGTCGAGGGCCGCGATCGGCGCCGAGGCCGTCTCCACCTCGGGTCGGTCTGCCATCACCATGGCCTGGACCGTATCGCGGGGCGCGTTCGGCCTAATGGGGTCCGATCGGTTCGGCCTTCGGGCAGGCTGGTCACCGAGCCGCCAGCAGGGCAGCACTGTTTCGGCCCGAGCCTTGAGCTCTAGTTCTAGATCGTGCCCCTGCTGGTCGGTGAGGAGGTCGACAGCTTGTGGGGTGGCGTGCCGTTGAGCACTGATCCATTAGGTCGCTGCGGAACTCCTCGAGGCTCAACAACCCATCGAGCAGAGGAGGGGTCCGATGATCTTCGTTGGCGTCGACTGGGCCGAGGCCCATCACGACGTCTGCGTGCTCGACGACCAGGGCGCTGTGCTGGGCCGCCGCCGGGTGAGCGACGGTGTCGCCGGTGTCGCGGAGCTGCACGCGCTGCTGGCTGAACACGCCGAGGACCCCAGTGACGTAGCGGTCGGGATCGAACTGGACCGTGGCCTGCTGGTCGGGGCGCTGGTCACGGTGGGCTACGAGGTCTACGCGGTGAACCCGATGGCGTCAGCCCGCTATCGGGAACGCCACGGGGTGTCGGGTGCTGAGTCGGACCGGGGCGACGCCAAGGTGCTGGCCGATCTGGTCCGCACCGACCGGCACGACCATCGCCGCATTGCCGGTGACTCTGAGCTGGTGGAAGCGGTGAAGGTGGTGGCCCGGGCCCACCAGTCGGCGATCTGGTCCCGGCAACGTCATCTGAACAGCCTCCGGTCGGCGTTGCGGGAGTACTACCCGGCTGCGCTGATCGCGTTCGGCACCGACCTGGCCAGCAGCGACGCCACGTCGGTGCTCGCCATCGCCCCCGACACCCGAGCAGGGCCGCCTGCTGTCCCGGTCCAAGATCGCGTCGGCGTTGCGCCGCGGCGGCCGGCAACGCAACGTCGACGCTCGAGCCGCCGAGATCCAGGCGGCGTTGCGGTCCGAGCAGCTCGCTGCTCCCGGCCGGCTCAGCGCCGCCTACGGCGTCGTGGCCCGCTCCACGGTGGCCGTGATCGTGTCGCAGACCCGGGAGATCGCCGCGCTGGAGGAGGCCCTCGGCGAGGGGTTCGACGAGCACCCGGACGCCAAGATCGTCCGATCCCTGCCAGGACTGAGGACGGTTCTCGGCGCCCGGGTGCTGGGCGAGTTCGGTGATGACCGAACCCGTTTCGCCACCGCCAAGTGTCGCAAGAACTTCGCCGGCAGCGCACCCATCACCAAGGCGTCCGGCCGATCCCACGTCGTGCTGGCACGCCACGCCCGACCCCGCCGCTTGGCCGACGCGCTCGACCAGTGGGCCTTCTGCTCCTCACCCACTCACCTGGGGCCCGCCGCTACCACGACCAGCTCAGAGCCCGGAACAAGACGCACCGCCAAGCGCTCCGCCAGCTCGCCAACCGCTGGGTCGGCATCCTCCACACCTGCCTCGAACGCAACGAGCTCTACGAGGAGCACCTCGCCTGGGGCCACCACCTCCCCGTCGCCGCTTGACCCCTTCCAGCCGTGGGGTGTCTAGGGCCCGGCGGGACCCTCGGGGCCCCATGGGCGCTCGCCGGGACGCGACTGCGCCACGGGGTGGGCGAGCGTTGCCGGCCGGATCGCGTCGGGTCCGAACCGTCCCCGGATCCGGTCGACGGCACGGCTGGCGTCGACCCACTGCTCGGCGCCGTCGCCCCCGAGCACGAGCTGTCGGGCCGGGGCGTCGGTGAGCCCGCTCACGCTCACCCCGAGCAGGCGCACCCCCGGCGAGAGGTCGACGCGCTCGAGCAGGGCCCTGGCCGAGCGGGCCAGCTCGGGCCCGGTGGTGAGCGGTTCGGCGAGCGTGGCCGAGCGGGTGATGGTTCGGAAGTCGCCGAAGCGCACCTTCACCGTCACGGTGCGACCGGCCAGGCCGTGGGCCCGCAGCCGGCCGGCCACCGCGTCGGCGAGCCGCACCACCTCCCGGCCGAGCGCGTCCACGCCGAACACGTCGCGGGCGAAGGTCTCCTCGTGGCCCACCGACTTCGGGGGTCGGTCGGGCACCACGGGGCGGGGGTCGTCGGCCTGGGCCAGGCTCCACAGGTGGTGACCCGCCGCCTCTCCCAGCGAGGCCACCACCGCTGACTCGGGCAGCGAGGCCAGGTCGCCCACGGTGCGCACGCCCAGCCGGCGCAGGCGGGCGAGGGTGGCCGGGCCCACACCCCACACGGCCTCCACCGGGAGGGGGTGGAGGAAGGCCCGCTCCTCCCCCGGCGCCACCACCACGACGCCCTTGCCCGGGAGGGGCCCCCGGGGCGAGGGGCGGGGCTTGGCCGCCTCGGATGCGAGCTTGGCCAGCAGCTTGGAGGTGGCCACGCCGACCGAGCAGGTGAGACCCAGCTCCTGGGTCACCCGGGCCCGCAGCGCGGCCGCGATCGTCGGCCCGTCGCCGAGCAGGCGGCGGGCACCGGTGACGTCGAGGAACGCCTCGTCGAGCGCGATGCCCTCGACCAGGGGCGTGAACGACCGGAAGATCCCGTGGACCTGGCCGCTCACCTCGGCGTACAGGCGGTGATCGCCGGGCAGGAACACGGCGGTCGGGCAGAGCCGCCTGGCCCGGAAGCCCGGCATCGCCGAGAACACACCCGCAGCCCTCGCCTCGTACGACGCCGCCGCGACCACGCCGCGGGGGCCGCTCCCCCCGACCACGACCGGACGGCCCCGCAGCTCGGGTCGCCGTCGCAGCTCGACGGCGACGTAGAAGGCGTCCATGTCGACGTGGAGGAGGGTGCGTGGCCCGGCCACGACGGTCAGGTCCGGGTGACGACGAACGATGAACGGTCGCTCCCGGCCAGCAGGTAGCCGAAGCGGGGCGGTTGCTCGGGGGGTCCGGCGAGCCACTCGACGAGCGGCTCCCGCACCCACTGCGGGCACGCCGCGACGTGGTCGTCGAGCAGCGCCGGCGGCACGAAGCGGGCATCGACCACGATGCCGTCGGGGTCGGCCGGGGACAGGTCGCCCGAGTACGCCAGCGCCCGGTAGACCTCGACCCGGAGGTGCCAGCCGAGGCCGGTGGCCGTCACCTGCACCTCGTACACCGGGCCGTGCCAGTCGCTCACGACGATCCCGGTCTCCTCGGCCACCTCGCGCGTGAGGCCGTCCACGAGCGACTCGCCCTCCTCGATGACCCCCCCGGGCGTCGACCAGTCGAACGAGCCGTCGCGACGGAGGTTCTTCACGAGGAGCAGCCCGTCGGGCCCCTCCACGATGCCCCCCGCCACCAGCCAGTGCCGCATCCCGGCATTGTCGCATCCGACGGCCCGGCGCCGGTGGCGACGACCGCTGGGCACGACGGCGGCCGGGCCTGGTCGACCGGGCTCGTGATCCGGGTCTTCGCCCCTGCCGGTGCCGAGCGTCGGCTAGCGCCGACGGCGGAAGCGACCGAACACGCGGTCGCGCAGCGCCCACCAGGTGACCAGCACGACCGCCTCCAGGATGATCCGCCCGGACATCTTGGAGGTGCCCCGCACGCGGTCGGTGAACGAGATCGGCACCTCGTCGATCCGACCACCGAGCCGGGCGACTCGGTACGCCATCTCGATCTGGAAGCCGTAGCCCTCGGCCCGCACGGTGTCGAGATCGATCCGGCTCAGCACGTCGGCCCGGTAGGCGCGGTACCCGGCGGTGGCGTCGTGCACGTGGATGCCGAGGACCGCGGCCGCGTAGCGGTTGCCCCATCGGGAGAGCAGCCGCCGGTGCAGGCTCCAGTCGGGGATCGACCCACCGGACACGTAGCGCGAGCCGACGGCCAGGTCCGCGCCGTCGGCCACCGCCGCGAGCAGCGTCGGGAGGGCAGCCGGGTCGTGGGAGAGGTCGGAGTCCATCTCCACCAGCAGCTCGAACCCCTCGGACAGGCCCGTGCGGAAGCCGGCACGGTACGCCGACCCCAGCCCCGCCTTCGCGGGCCTCCGGAGCACCCGGATGCCGCCCAGCTCCCGACCGACCCGCTCGGCGACGTCGGCGGTGCCGTCGGGGCTGTTGTCGTCGACCACCAGGATCTCGGCCGCGGGCGCCACGGCGCGCAGCAGGCGCAGGACGTCGGCGATGTTCTCCGCCTCGTCGAAGGTGGGGAGCACCACCAGCGTCCGCATCGGCCGCAGCCTACGGTCGGCGGGCACGGCCCCCGGCCATCCCGTGACGCCGACGAGCGACCAGCGCGCACGCCCCTCGTGCGCCGCGGTTCGGTCTGCGGTGCGGCCCACGTACGCTGGAGGGGTGCCCGACGCGCCTCGCCAGGCCCCCTCCGCGCTCCCCTCCACCGGCGCCCGCGTGCTGGCCTTCGCGGCCATCTGCGTGGGCGGGCTCGCCGGCGGGCTCATCGGCTACGCCTTCGTCGACCTCCAGGTGAGCGGCGACTCCGCGGTGCCGGCCGCCATCGGCGGCCTTCTGGGGGCGGTGCTCGCGGCCGCTGGGGTCGCCGTGATCGCCGTGCTCGTGCTCCGGGCCATGGGCGAGTGGCGCGCCATCCAGCTGCCCGACCGGCCCGGCGCCGATGGCTGAGCCGACCTCCACCGCAACCGGCGAGCCCCAACCCGCGGGCGCCGACCTCGAGGAGCTGCTGGCGCTCGCGGTCTCGCTGGCGGCGAGGGCGGCCCGCCTCCTGGTCGACGGCCTCGGGCACGACCGCCGCGACGTGTCGACCAAGTCGACCGCCACCGACCTGGTGACCGAGATGGACCGGGCCGCCGAGCGCCTGGTGGTCGACGGCCTGCTCGACGCTCGACCGGACGACACCGTGGTGGGCGAGGAGGGCGCCGACCGGGGCGGCTCGTCGGGGGTGCGCTGGCTCGTCGACCCGATCGACGGGACCACGAACTACGTGTACGGGCTGCCGGGGTTCAGCGTCTCCCTCGCGGCGCAGGTGAGCGGTCGCACGGTCGTCGGCGTGGTGCACGACCCGCTCCACGGCGACGTGTTCACCGCGGCGCGCGGGCGGGGTTCGTGGCGAAACGATCACCGGCTCTCCCTCGGCCCCGGACCGGAGCTGGCGACCGCGCTGGTCGCCACCGGGTTCTCCTACGCGGCCGACCGCCGGGCTCGCCAGGCGGAGGTGCTCACGCGGGTGCTGCCGGCGGTGCGCGACATCCGCCGCGGCGGCGCGGCCTCCGTCGATCTGTGCTGGGTCGCCTGCGGCCGGGTGGACGCCTACTACGAGAAGGGCCTCCAGGCCTGGGACCACGCGGCCGGCGTCCTGATCGCCGAGGAGGCCGGCGCCCGCACCGGCGACCTGGCCGGCGGGCCGGCGTCGTCGGCCTTCGTCCTCGCCGCCCGCCCCGGGCTGTTCGACCCCCTGCAGGCCCTCCTGACCGCCGCCGGAGCGGCCCACGCCTGACGAACCGGCCCCCGCATGCCGCGCGGTGGGGTCGGGATGGTGCACCATGGGCGGGCCATGGGTACGCGCATCCTCACGGTGGAAGACGACGAGCGGATCCGCACGGCGCTGCGCATGGCCCTCGAGGACGAGGGGTGGGTCGTGGCCGAGGCGGGGAGCGGCGAGGACGCCCTGACCTCGTTCGCCGAGGATCCGGCCGACGTCGTGCTCATCGACCTCATGCTCCCCGGCATCGACGGCTTCGAGGTGTGCCGGTCGATCCGTCGGTCGAGCGACGTGCCCATCGTGATGGTCACGGCCCGGGCCGACACCCACGACGTCGTGGCCGGCCTGGAGGCGGGCGCCGACGACTACCTCACCAAGCCCTTCGCCCCGAAGGAGCTCTCCGCCCGGATCCGGGCCCTGCTCCGCCGGGCTCGGCCCGCCGCTCCCGGGCCCGCCCACGTCCTGCGGTTCGGCGACCTCGAGATCCGCCCCGACGAGGGCGTCGTCCGCCGGGGCGAGCGCGAGGTGCACCTCACCAAGACCGAGTTCCGGCTCCTCTGCGAGCTGGGGAACAACCCCGGCCGCGTCTTCAGCCGCGAGGCGCTGCTCGAGCGGGTGTGGGGCTACGACTACCTCCGGGGTGACGGCCGGCTGGTCGACGTGCACGTGCGGCGCCTCCGCACCAAGGTCGAGGCCGACCCCGCCAACCCGCGCCACGTCGTCACGGTCCGCGGCCTCGGCTACCGCCTCCAGCCCTGAGCCCGGGTGGCCGCTTCCTCTCGCTGGCGGCTGGCGCGCCTCGGGCTGCGGGCCAGGATCACCCTCGCCTTCGCGCTGGGTGCCCTGCTGCTCTCGCTGGTGCTCGCCGGCACCACGTACGCCATCGTCCGCGAGAGCCTCGTCCGCCAGCGTGAGCGCACCGCCCTCGACCGGACGTACGTGAACGCCCGCCTGCTGCGGGACGCGCTCCGCACCTCCGACCCCGACGTGCCCCGCCTCCTCGACTCGCTGCAGATCAGCGCCGGCTCCCGCCCCGTCCTCGAGCTCGACGACCGTTGGTACGCCTCGACCCTCGAGTACGGGCGGGACGCCCTGCCCGAGGCACTGCGCGAACGGGTCACCGACGGGAGCCCGGCCCGGATGCGCTACGAGCTCGACGGCGAGCCCGTGCTGGCCGTCGGGGTCCCCATCCCCGCCGCCGGCGCCGCGTACTACGAGATCGTGTCCCTGGCCGAGGTCGAGAGCACTCTGCGGGCGATCGGCGTGTCGCTGCTGGGGGCCGCTGCGGTCACCACCCTGGCCGGCGCGGCGCTCGGGGCCTGGGCCGCGAGAGCCGCCCTCCGCCCGCTGCGTGACGCCGCCAAGGCGTCGGAGGCCATCGCGGGGGGCGCCCTCGACACGCGGCTGGACCCGGTCGACGACCCCGACCTGCGGGGACTGGTGTCGTCCTTCAACGAGATGGCACAGGCTCTCCAGTCCCGCATCGAGCGCGACAGCCGCTTCGCGTCCGACGTCAGCCACGAGCTGCGCTCGCCCCTGATGACCCTCTCGGCGTCCATCGAGGTGCTCCAGTCTCGGCGCGACGAGATGCCCGAGCGGGCGGCTACGGCCCTCGACCTGCTCGTCGCCGACGTCGCCCGGTTCCAGAACCTGGTGGAGGACCTCCTCGAGATCTCGCGCTTCGACGCCGGCGCGGTGCGCCTCGACCTGGAGGAGGTGCGCCTGGTCGACCTGGTGCTGCACGCCGCCGGCATGGGCGGCGACCCGGAGGTGCCGGTCGACGTGGAGCCGGCCGCGGCCGACGCGATCGTGCTGGCGGACAAGCGGCGCCTCGTCCGGGTGCTCGCCAACCTGCTCGACAACGCCCGGATGCACGGGGCCGGCGTGGAACGGGTCTCGGTGCGGGTGGTGGAGGATCGGGTGCAGATCGCCGTCGACGATGCCGGTCCGGGCGTCGCGATCGACGAGCGCCAGCTCATCTTCGAGCGCTTCGCCCGCGGCGGCGGCGCCGGCCGCCGCGGCAGCGGCGAGGGGGTCGGCCTGGGGCTCGCCCTGGTGCGCGAGCACGTCCGGCTCCTCGGGGGCCAGGTGTGGGTGGACGACCGGCCCGACGGGCGCCCCGGCGCGCACTTCGTGGTGGAGCTCCCGCTCGCGGTCCGAACGATCGAGATGGTCGGATGACCCGGCACCGGCACCGGCACCGGCACCGGCACCGGCTGGCTGCCCTGCTGCTCGTCGTCGCCGCCGTCGCCACCGTCGCCGCCTGCGGCGTGTCGTCCGACCGGCTGCCCCGTGACGTCAACCCCGACGACGTCCCCTTCGACCTGCTCGCCCCGAGCAACACCACCCCGCCGACCACCGAGCCCGGCCCGACGAGCCGCCTGATCGACGTCTACCTCGTGGGCACCGACCGTCTGGCACCGAGCCCGCGGGAGGTGGCCGTGCCGGTGCGCGCCGGCGACCGCGTCGACGCCCTGCTGGCCGGCGTGACCGACGCCGAGGCCACCGCCGGGCTTCGCACTGCGATCCCGGCCGGCACCCTGCTGCTCGACACCGAGCTGGCCGACGGCGTGCTCACCCTCGACCTCTCCGAGGACCTGCTCACCGTCCAGGGCGCCGAACAGAAGATCGCCATGGCGCAGCTGGTGTTCACGTCCACGTCGGCCGACGGCGTCGAAGCGGTGCTGTTCGAGATCGAGGGCGAGCCGGTGCAGGTGCCGGTGGACGATGGCAGCCTGTCGGCCGAGCCGCTGACCCGGCGCTCGTACCCCTCGCTGGCACCGCGCAGCTGACGCGCCGAACCCCCTACAGCCCGAGCGTGAAGCGGGTGACGAGATCCTTCAGCGGTGTCGGGGTGAGCGCACCTGCGGCGGCGATGAAGGGGGCGTCGAACCCGACCAGGTACCGGGCCCGTGGGAACGGCGACGACAGCGCTCCCGCCACCACCCTGGCCACCTGCTGGGGCTCGCCCATGAGCGGGCCGGCCAGCCGGACCAGCTGCTGGGTGCGCTTGTAGGCGGTGTCGAACCGCGACCCGGCGCGCTTCTCGGCGTCGCGGCCGACGTCGTCGAAGATCGCCGTCCGGAACGCACCCGGCTGGACCAGGATCACCCGCACGCCTGCGCCCGCCACCTCCACGCGAAGTGCGTCCGACACCGCCTCCAGCGCGTGCTTGGCGCCCTGGTACCAGCCGGTGAGCGGCGTGGTCGTCCGGCCGTACACCGATGACACGTTCACGATCCGGCCACGGCCGGCGGCCCGCATGGCCGGCAGGGCCAGACGGGCCAGCCGCATCGGTGCCACGACCATCGTCTCGAGGATCTCGCGGACCTCGGCGTCGTCGACGTCCTCGACTGCCCCCGTCTGGCCGAACCCCGCGTTGTTGACCAGCCCGTACAGGTCGAGGTCGGCGAGCACGCGCGCGCAGGCGGCCTCGTCGGTCACGTCGAGCAGCACCGTCTCGACCTCCACGCCGGCGGCCGTCGCTGCCTCGTGGACCACGGCGGCCTTGGCGTCCGAGCGGACGGAGCCGACGGAGCGGTAGCCCCGCCGGGCCAGCTCCAGCACGATGGCGAGCCCGAGACCGCTGTTGGCGCCGGTGGTGAGCACGGTGTCGGCCATGCGCCAACGGTAGCGAGCAGCGCCGCCCCCGGCTCGTCCGACGCTCAGCGCGACCGGCGCCAGCGCCGCACACGGGAGCCGTCGGCGAGGCGGGCCAGCGCGCCCACCGTGAGCAGCAGCGGGACGATCTCCAGGCGGCCGAGGAGCATCAGCACCGTGAGGAGCCAGCGCGCCGGTGGGTCGAACACAAGGAAGTTGCCGAGCGGCCCTGCGGGCCCCAGGCCGGGGCCGATGCTCCCCATGGTGGACGCGACTCCCCCGGCCGCGTCGAGCAGCGACGCCCCCGTGGCCGCCACCAGCACGATCGCGATCAGCCCCACCGCGAGGTAGAGGAGCACGAACCCGACCACCCGGTACGCGGTCGCCTCGGGCACGGGCGAGGACCCCACCCGCAGCGGGATCACGGCGCGCGGGTGGCGCACCCGGCGGACCTCCCGCACCGCGAACCGGCCGATGACGTCGACCCGCAGCACCTTCATGCCGCCCGACGTGGAGCCCGTCATCCCGCCGACGAGCATGAGCAGCAGCAGCACCAGCTGGGCCGCGGCCACCCACACGGTGAAGTCGGTGTGGGTGAAGCCGGTCGTGGTCATGATGGACACCACGTTGAAGAGCCCGTTTCGCGCCGCGGTGCCCGCGGCCGCGCCATCGGCCATCAGCAGCCAGACCACGGCGGCGCCCGCGACGGCGAGGATCCCCACGAACACGCGGAACTCGCCGTCGGCCAGGTAGGCCCTCGGCCCGCTCCGGAGGGCGCGCCAGTGGAGGGTGAAGCTCGTCCCTCCCGCCAGCATGCCGAAGACCAGCACCATGTCGACGCCGACCGAGTCGAAGTGGCGGGCGCCCAGGTTGTACGTGGAGAAGCCACCCGTCGCGATGGTGGCGAAGCTGTGGCCGACGGCGTCGTAGAGGCTGAGGCCGGCCGCCAGCAGGAGCAGCACCCCCACACCGGTGAGCGCCACGTAGATGCCCCACAGCCGCCGGGCCGTCTGGTTGATCCGGGGGGCCAGCCGGTCGGTGGACGGCCCGGGCGCCTCGGCCGCGATCAGCTCGAGACCACCCACCCCGAGGAACGGGAGCACGGCGACGGCGAGCACGATCATCCCCATGCCGCCCAGCCAGTGGGTCATCTGTCGCCAGAAGAGGACCCCGGCCGGGTTCCCCTCGACGGCCGGCAGGACCGAGGCACCGGTGGTGGTGAACCCGGAGACCGACTCGAACAGGGCGTCGTCGATTCGCGTGAACGTGCCGACGAGCAGGTAGGGCAGGGCCCCGGCGCCGCAGACCACCAGCCAGGCGACGGTGACCGCCACGAACGAGCCGGTGCGGGACACCCGGGGTGGCACCACCGTGAACCGACGGAGCAGGGCACCGGCCGCGCCGATCACGGCGGCCGCCCAGAGCAGGCCGGGGGTGTCGGGGCCGCCGTCGATCGCGGCCACCCCCGCCGACACCACGACGCCGGCGGCCACGAACAGCAGCGCCACGCCCGACAGGTGCAGGGACGCGCTCGCCAGGCGGCGCGAGGGGGCGGTCGCCGGCGGCGCCGCCGTCACCGGCCCATCCCCCGGGCCCGCGCCCGCACCCGGTGTCCCGCCACCCGCGCGCCGTGCAGCGCGGCCCCCAGCCCGACGAGCACCGGGAACACCTCGAGGCGCCCCACCAGCATCACCACCGCGAGCACGGCCCGGGCACCCGGGCCCAGATCGGCGGCCGTCTGAGGAGGCGCCAGCCGACCCAGCGCCGGCCCCACGTTGGCCAGCGCGCTCACCACCGCTGACACCGCCGTGAGCAGGTCGGCTCCCAGCGTGGCCACGAACACCATGGCCGCCATGGCGAGCAGGAAGGTGACCGTGAAGTAGCCCACCATGCGCCGGGCGGCCTCCTCGGCCACCGGCTCCCGCCCGACCCGCACGGGCCGCACGGCGCTCGGGTGCCGCTGCACGAGCAGGTCGCGGCGGACCCAGCTCGACAGCGCGAGCACGCGCTCCACCTTCAGCCCGCCACCGAGCGAGCCGGAGCACGGTCCGATCGCCATGGCGAGCAGCAGCAGCGCCTGGGCCGGCGACAGCCAGCCGCCGATGCCCGTCACCCAGTAGCCGGTGGTCGACCCGGCCGACGCCACCGTGAACAGCGAGTGGCGGATCTCCTCGTGGCTGAGCCCACCGGACGACGAGTTCCACACCGCCGCGACCACGCCGAAGGCGAGCAGGCCACCCAGGTACCACCGCACCTCGACCGACCCGACCAGCCGCCCCGGTCGCCCCGTGAGCGCTCGCCAGATGAACGGCAGGCTGAGGCCGGCGAGGACCATGGCGGCGCACGCGACCCACTCGACGGCGGCGGAGCCGAACGCCGCGATCGACAGCCGGTGCGTGGAGAACCCGCCGGTGGACGCGGTGGTGAGGGCATGGGCCACCGCGTCGAACGCACCCATGCCGGCGACGAGGTACGCGGCGGCCACCACCGCCGTGAAGCCCACGTACACCGGCCCGAGCCGCCGCACCGTGGCCCGCACCCGGCCCGACAGGTTCCGCCCGCCGTGGACACCGCCGGCCCCGGCCGGGTTGGCACCACCCGCACCCAGGCTCGGCAGGACCGCACCGACGAGCACGAGCACCGCGAGGCCACCGATCCACTGGGTGGCGGCCCGCCACAGCAGCACCCCCCTGGATGCCTGCTCCGGGGCCCGGAGCACCGTCATCCCGGTGGTGGTCACACCCGAGACCGCCTCGAACACCGCGTCCGACGGGCGGTCGAAGGTTCCGGTGGCCAGGTAGGGCACGGCTGCGGCCAGGGCCAGCACCACCCAGCCGGCCAGCACCGCGGTGAGCACGCTCGAGAGCCCCGCCCGGTCCGGCAGCCGCGACCGCGCGAGCAGCGCCAGGCCGGGGAGCGCCAGCCCCAGGGCCGAGAGGCCCAGGGCCGAGGCGTGCGGGCCACCCGTCACCCGGTCCGCCACCGCGCCCAGCGCAGAGCCGGCGCCGGCCGCGACCAGCGCCGCGCCGGCGGCCCACCGGGCCGGCGCGGCCGCCCGGGTCACTCGAAGGCCCGGCGCACGGCGGGGACGGCCTCCACCCGGGCGAACACCACGACGTGGTCCCGGGCTCGGAGCACCGTCCGTCCGCGGCCGATCCGCGCCTTCCCGTCGCGCACCACCGCACCGATGAGCACGTCGCCGGGCAACCCGAGCCCCGCGATGGCCGCCCCGTCGGCCGCGCTGCCCTGCCGCACCTCGAGCTCGAGGACCTCGGCCTCCCCCTCGAGGAAGGTCGCCACCGCGGCGACGTCCCCCCGCACGGACCGGAGCACCGCGTTGGCGAACGCCGTGCGCGACGTGAGCGCGTGGATGCCGGCCTGAGCCAGGAGCGGGAGGAAGGTGAGGCGGTGCACCATCGCCACCGTCTCCGGGACGCCGACCGAGCGGGCGTACAGGCAGGCGAGCACGTTGGCGTCGTCCTCGCCGGTGAGGGCCACCACGGCGTCGGCCTGCTCCACCTGCTCCTCGGCGAGGAGGTCGGCGTCGGTGACGTCCCCC
Organism: Acidimicrobiales bacterium; assembly: GCA_016716005.1. NCBI lineage: Bacteria > Bacillati > Actinomycetota > Acidimicrobiia > Acidimicrobiales > Acidimicrobiales bacterium. The sequence goes on along the minus strand of JADJXE010000001.1, from coordinate 3,464,842 downwards.
TGCAACACCAGGGTGCGGGGCAGCCGCTCGGCCAGCTCCTCGGCCCGGGCTGCGTCGTGCTCCACGACCACGACCGAGGCGCCCCGCTGCTCGAGTCGCCGGGCCAGGTGCTCGCCGGTGCGGCCCCCGCCCAGCACCATCACCCGTCGCGCCGCCGACCGCTGGAGCCCGAGCAGACGGGCGAGGTCGGCCCGGGCCCGGCGGGTGCACAGCACCCGCACGAGGTCACCGGCTTCGAGGCGGAGATCGCCCCTCGGGATGATCGTCCGGCCCTCGCGGCCGACGGCACCGAACAGCAGGTCCCACTCGGGCTCGCGCTCGGCCGCGAGCTCGGAGAGGGTGCGCCCGACGACGGGGGCGCCGGCCGCCAGCCGCGCCCCGACGACGAGCACCTCGCCCCCGGCCAGATCGGCGACGTCGGTCGCGCCCGGCAGCTCGAGCAGGTCGAGGATCTCCTCTGCGGCCTCGAGGTCGGGGTCGAGCACGAGATCGGCGCCGACCGCCTCGTGCAGGCGCCGGGCCTGGGGGCCGCGGAGCTCGGCCGACTCGATCCGAGCGACGCGGCGGGCCACCCCCGCCTGCGCGGCGAGCAGGCACGCCACCAGGTTGGTGTCGTCGCTGCTCGTGACGGCCACCAGCAGGTCGGCCCTGGCCAACCCGGCCCGCTGCAACGCCGCGGGGCTCGTCCCCTCGCCGGCCACGGCGAGGACGTCGAGCGTGTCCTCCAGCTGGCGCAGACGGCCCCGGTCGCGCTCGACCACCGCAACGTCGTGGCCTTCACGGCTCAGGCGCTCGGCGACGAACGAGCCGACCTCGCCGGCCCCGACGACCACGACGCGCACGGGGGGAGGCTACCGGCGGCCGCTGCCCAGGGCGGCGCCGACGCTCACCCGAAGAAGACCTCGGCGACCCCGTGGTACAGGTGCGGATCGACGGTCTTGAGCGTGCCGACCGCCTCGGACAGCGGGACGCGCACGATCTCGTCGCACCGGAGGGCCACCATCTGCCCGAAGGCCCCGTCGTGCACGGCGTCGATGGCGCCGATGCCGAAGCGGGTCGACAGCACGCGGTCGTAGGCGGTGGGGGTGCCACCCCGCTGGATGTGGCCGAGGATCGTCACCCGGGTCTCGAAGCCGGTGCGGCCCTCGATCTCCTGGGCGATCGCGTTGGCGATACCACCCAGGCGGACGTGGCCGAAGGCGTCGAGCTCACCCGACTGGGTCACGAGGGTGCCGGCCTTGGGCTGCGCGCCCTCGGCCACGACCACGATCGAGGCGTAGCGGCCGGCCGCGTGCCGCTGACGGATCTTCTCGCACACCACCTCGATGTCGAACTCCTCCTCGGGGATGAGGATCTCGGTGGCGCCACCGGCGATGCCGGCGTAGGTGGCGATCCAGCCGGCGTGGCGGCCCATCACCTCGACGACCATCACGCGATCGTGCGACTCCGCCGTGGTGTGCAGCCGATCGATGGCGTCGGTTGCGATCTGCACCGCCGTGTGGAAGCCGAACGTGACCTCGGTGGCCGACAGGTCGTTGTCGATGGTCTTGGGGACCCCGACCACCTGCACGCCCTCGGCGTGCAGCTTGTTGGCCACCCCCAGCGTGTCCTCCCCACCGATGGCGATCAGCGCATCGACGCCCTGGGCCGCCAGGGTTGCCCGGCAGGCCTCGACCCCGCCGTCGACCTTGTACGGGTTGGTGCGCGACGTCCCGATGATGGTGCCGCCCCGCGGGAGCGTGCCGCGCATGCGCTCCACGGTGAGGGGCTCGGCACGGTTCTCGATCAGCCCCCTCCACCCGTCGAGGAACCCGACCAGCTCGTCGCCGTACTCGCCCACGCCCTTGCGGACGATCGCTCGGATCACGGCGTTGAGACCGGGGCAGTCGCCGCCACCCGTGAGCATGCCGACCCGCATGGGGCCACCTCCACCTGGCTAGGGAACGGCGTTCACCCTAGCCAGGGCCGGTGTGAACGCACCGTGAACAGCGCTGGCGACGAGGGGCCTACCGTGTACCCATGCCCGTGGTCATCGCCATCGACGCCGGGACGACCGGCGTCCGGTCGCTCGCGGTCGACGAGGCCGGCGCCGTCGTCGGCCGGTCCTACCGCGAGTTCCCCCAGCACTTCCCTCGGCCCGGTTGGGTGGAGCACGATCCCGACGACATCCTGGCCGCGGTGCGCACCACGCTCGGCGAGCTGGCCTCGGGGCTCGACCAGCCGATCGCGGCCGTCGGCGTCACCGACCAGCGCGAGACGACCGTGGTGTGGGACCGCCGCACCGGCCGGCCGCGGCACCGGGCCATCGTGTGGCAGGACCGCCGTACGGCGGGTCGGTGCGACGAGCTGCGCGAGCAGGGCCTCCTCCCCCTCGTCCGCGAGCGCACCGGGCTGGTGCTCGACCCGTACTTCTCGGCCACCAAGCTGGAGTGGCTCCTCGGCGAGGGGGGCGTGGAGGCCGGGCCGCACCTGGCGTTCGGCACCGTCGACTCGTGGGTGCTGTGGCACCTCACCGGGGGAGCGGTCCACGCCACCGACCCCTCCAACGCCAGCCGCACCCTGCTCTACGACATCCGGGAGCGGGCATGGGACCCGGAGCTGTGCGAGCGGTTCGGCGTGCCGCCGGCCTGCCTGCCCGAGGTGCGAGCCTCGAGCGGACGCTTCGGCGTGACCGTCGAGGGGTGCGGCCTCCCCCCGGGGATCCCGGTGAGCGGCATCGCCGGCGACCAGCAGGCCGCGCTGTTCGGCCAGGCCTGCTTCGCACCCGGCGCCACCAAGAACACCTACGGGACCGGCTCGTTCGTGCTGATGAACGTGGGCGATCGGTGCCCACCGCCGGTGGAGGGCCTGCTCACCACGGTGGCCTGGACCCTGGACGGCGTGCCGGGTGCCACGTACGCGCTCGAAGGAGCGATCTTCGTCACCGGTGCCGCCGTCCAGTGGCTCCGCGACGGGCTCGGCATCATCGGCGAGGCCGCCGAGATCGGGCCGCTGGCCGCCAGCTGCGCGGACACCGAGGGCGTCTACCTGGTCCCGGCGTTCACCGGCCTCGGGAGCCCCTGGTGGGATCCCTACGCCCGCGGCACGATCGTGGGGCTGACCCGGGGGGTGGGGCGTGCCCACCTGGCCCGGGCCGTGGTCGAGGCGATGGTGTACCAGACGCGCGACGTGGTCGAGGCCATGGCGGCCGCCGGCGGCCACCCGATCTCCTCCCTGCGGGTCGACGGCGGCGCCTCGGTGATGGACCTCCTGCTGCAGCTCCAGGCCGACCAGCTGCAGGTCCCCGTGGCCCGCCCGGTGGTGCAGGAGACCACGGCGCTGGGAGCGGCGTACCTCGCCGGCCTGGCCGAGGGCGTGTGGGGCTCGCTCGACGACGTGGCCGCCAACTGGCGGCTCGACGTGGAGGTGTCGCCGGCGGTGCCGGCCGCGGTGGCCGACGCCCGGCACGCCGGGTGGGCCCGAGCCGTCGAGCGGGCCCGCGGCTGGGAGCCGGCCGGCAGCGAGCCCTGGGAGGGATGACCCGCCACCGGCCCGTCACCCGGTCGGCCCGTCACCCGGTCGGCCCGTCACCCGCTCGGCCCGGCCCGCAGCCGGGGCCGTCACCCGGTCAGCTCGGCCCAGCGCCGGTCGGCGATGCGCGCCAGCGCAGCCACCTCGCGGCGCTCGCGGGCCCGGAACGGCCGGCCGTCGCGGCCGACCACGAGCTCGAGGCCCGCTCGCGGGAGCCCGGCGAAGACGACGTCCTCGGGGCCGGCCTGGCCGGACGCGACGACCTCCGACGAGCGGCTCCCGTGCACGAAGGCGCCCAGCCAGGCCGCCGACGGCGCATCGCCCGCGGACTGGCGGACCTGCTCGGCGCCGGCCTCGACCACGGCGGTCCAGTCGGCGTCGTAGTCGCGGCGGACCTCGGCGCAGAGGGACTGGAGCAGGTCGGGCGGATCGCTGGTCTCGACGAGCCGGGCCGCGCTCTCGAGCGCCTCGAGCCGGTGATCCCGGAGGGGCCCGGCCTGGGGCCGCACGTCCTCGACGTCCACCCCGTCCACCTGGCCGATCTCGGCGACCAGCAGGTCGACCAGCGACGGGTCGGGCAGGCCGACGACCAGCTCGTCGATGGCCCGTCCCGCGCCCCGCTCGAGGATGTCGATGCCGACCACGTCGCCGCGCACCGCGCCGATCCGGCTCGCGACCGCCCCGAGGGCCCCGGGCCGGTCGGGCAGCCAGAGCCGGACCACGAACAGCTCCACGCCGTGCACGGTAGACGGCCGGTGTGAACAGGCGGTTTCGCGCCCCGAGGCCCCGATCCGGTTCTTGACCGCGCGGTCAAGCCTGCCTACGGTTCCCTCGATGGAGCGCCGCCTCACCGCTCGGGGCGAGGCGCGCCGGCGCCAGCTCATGGACTACGCGGCGGCGCGCTTCGCCGAGAGCGGCTACCACCCGACGTCGGTGGCCGAGATCGTGGAGGGCCTCGGCGTCGGCAAGGGCGTCTTCTACTGGTACTTCCAGAGCAAGGACGACCTCCTCCTGGCGGTGCTGAAGGAGGCGCAGCACGACCTCCGGCGGCGCCAGCAGCGGGCGATCGGCGACGAGCCCGACCCTGTGGTGCGGATCGAGCGGGGCATCCGGGCGTCGCTGGCGTGGTGGGCCGAGCACCGCCAGCTGGTCACCCTGTTCCAGTTCGCGGCGACCGAGGAGCGCTTCGCCCCGGCCGTGCGCCGGGGCCAGGACGTCGCGGTGAGCGATGCCGTGCGCCACATCAAGGAGGGCATCGTCGAGGGGCGCATCCGCGACGACGACCCGGCGGTGCTGGCCCACGCGGTGCTGGGCGTCACGGCCCAGCTGGCCCGGGTGTTCCTCCACGAGCGGGGCGAGCCCGCCGACGAGGTCGCCGACAGCGCCGTCGCCTTCTGCCTCGAGGGCCTGCTCGGCACCCGACCTGCGCCGGGAGCGGCTACGCCGGGGGGGTGAGCTCGGTGAGGACCCGCCTGAGGTTGCGCACCGCCTGGCCGGTGCGCTGCTCGTTCTCGATCAGCGCGAACCGCACGTAGCCCTCGCCGCCGGGGCCGAAGCCCATGCCGGGCGAGGTCGCCACCTCGGCCTCGCGCACCAGGTACGACGCGAACTCGAGCGATCCCATGCCTCGGTAGGGCTCGGGGATCTGCGCCCACACGAACATGGTGCCCTGGGGGCGCTCGATCTCCCAGCCGATGCGGTTGAGCCCGTCGCAGAGCACGTTGCGGCGGCTCTGGTAGACCTCGTTGACGAGCTTCGGGAAGTCGGGCGCCTCGTTCATGGTGACCGTCGCCGCGATCTGGATGGGCTGGAAGGTGCCGTAGTCGAGGTAGCTCTTCAGCTTGGCCAGCGCGGCGATCACCTCGGCGTTGCCGGACATGAAGGCCACCCGCCACCCGGCCATGGAGAAGCTCTTGGTCATCGAGTACAGCTCGACGGCCACGTCCTTGGCCCCCTCGGCCTGCAGGATCGACGGCGGCTGGTAGCCGTCGAAACCCAGGTCGGCGTACGCGAAGTCGTGGACGAGGATCACCTCGTGCTCGCGGGCGAAGTCGACGACCCGCTGCATGAACGAGAGGTCGACGCACTCGGTGGTGGGGTTGTGCGGGAACGACAGCACGATCACCCGGGGCCGCGGCCAGCCCCGCTGCCACGCCTCGAGCAGGCGCTCGAAGAAGTCGCCACCGGTGCCCATCGGCACCTCTCGCACGTCGGCGCCGGCGAACAGGGGCGCGTAGATGTGGATCGGGTAGCTGGGGCTGGGCACCACCGCGGCGTCGCCGGGGCCGAGCAGCACCCACATGAGGTGCGAGAGGCCCTCCTTGGCGCCGATCGTGTTGGAGATCTCCGTCTCGGTGTCGAGCTCGACGCCCCACTTGCGCAGGTACAGGTTGCCGAGGGCCTCGCGGAGCTTGGGGATGCCCTTGCTCATCGAGTAGCGGTGGTTGCGAGGGTTGCGGGCCGCCTCGGCGAGCTTCTCGACGGCGATCTCGGGCGAGGGGATGTCGGGGTTGCCGAACCCCAGGTCGATCACGTCGGCGCCCGCTCGGCGTGCCTCGATCTTCAGGTTGTTGATGATCGAGAACACGTACGGCGGCAGGCCCGTGATGCGGCGGAACTCCATGTGGTCGAGGTTACCCGGCGGTCACCGCGGCGCCGGTGCGGTCCCACCCTCGGGCAGGCGGCATGATCACGGTCGTGGAAGACGAGACCATCGACGTCGTGATCGAGATCCCCCGGGGGAGCCGCAACAAGTACGAGTACGACCACGAGCGCCACGTGCTCCGGCTCGACCGGCGCCTGTTCACCGCAACCGTCTACCCGGCCGACTACGGCTTCGTGCCCGACACGCTCGGCGAGGACGGCGACCCGCTCGACGCCCTGGTCCTGCTCGAGGACCCGACGTTCCCGGGCTGCTGGGTCGAGGCCCGCCCGGTGGGCGTGCTCTGGATGGAGGACGAGGCCGGACCGGACGCCAAGGTCATCTGCGTCCCACCCAGCGAGCCCCGCTGGAGCGGGATCGACGACCTCAGCGGCCTCTCGCCCCAGCTGCTCGAGGAGATCAAGCACTTCTTCGACGTCTACAAGATGCTCGAGCACGACAAGACGTCGTCGACCGCTGGCTACGAGGGTCGCGAGGCGGCCTGGCGCGAGATCCGGGCCGCCCGCGCCCGCTACCCGGGCTAGGGCGACAGGGCCCGCCGGGCCTCCGTCGCCGCGCCGATCGCCCCGGCCCGCTCCCCGAGCGTCGCGGCCACGATGGGGGCCTCGGGTCGGTGCGTCTGGGCCATCACGTGCCCGTGGAAGTGAGCGCGGACGGGGTCGAGCAGGAGATCGGCGTCGGCCACCAGCCCGCCGCCCAGCACGAAGAGGGCGGGGTCGAGCACGTCCGCCAGGTTCGCCAGCCCCAGCGCGATCCACCAGCTGAAGCGGTCGATGACCGCAGCCGCCCCGGCGTCGCCGGCGCGGGCCGCGGCCACCACGTGCTCGCCGCGGATCGCGTCCGGCTCCCCGCCCGCCGCGGCCAGCACCGCGTCGGCCCGGCCGGCCTCGGCGGCGTCGCGGCCCAGGCGGCCGAGGCCGCGACCCGAGGCGAACACCTCCCAGTGCCCGCGGCCCCCGCAGTCGCACGGGGGGCCGTCGGCCTGGACGACCATGTGGCCGGGCTCGCCGGCGAACCCGTGCGCGCCGATCTGCACCGCGCCGCCGGCCACGAGGCCGGCCCCGATCCCGGTGCCCAGCGTGACGAGCACGAGGTCGTCGACGCCCCGGCCGGCGCCGAGTCGCCACTCGGCGGCCGTGGCGCAGGTGGCGTCGTTCTCGGTGACCACGGGCACGCCTAGCCGCTGGCCGAGCAGCGCTGTGAACGGCACGTCGACCACGCCGGGCAGGTGCGCGGCGAACCGCAGGCAGCCCGACCCGTCGACCAGGCCGGGCAGGCCGACCCCCACCGCGCCGGCCGGGCCGCCCCCGGCGGTGAGGGCCTCCACCAGCTCGGCGAGGGCATCGAGGAGCGCGTCGATGCCGGGGGGTGTGGGGACCCGGCGCTCGACCAGCACCCGGTCGTCCGCGTCCAGCAGGACGCCCAGGCACTTCGTGCCGCCGACGTCGAGCCCGGCGGTGGGGACCGCCCGCGCAGGCACGGGGTGGCTGGCTAGAAGCGCAGGAGGGCGCCGATGCGCCCGAGCACGTCGAGGTCGGCGTTGCCCACGCAGATCTCGAGCTTGCAGTGCTGGGCCAGCGCCTCCTCGACGGCCTCCTCGACCACGTCCTCCACGTGGGCCATCTGCTCGCCGCAGCCCGGGCAGGCGCGGCCCAACATCCCGAGATGGCCGCACGCCTCGCAGCGCCAGCCCGGAGCGGTGAAGCCCTGCGACACGAGCAGGTACTCGACACGGCGCTGCACCAGCGCCTTGAGCGTGGCATCGAGGCCGGCGACGCCCTTGCGGCCGGCTCCCGCGGCGTCACGCAGGCGAGCTACGAGCTCCGCCTCCCGCCGGCGCTCGACCCGCTCCTCGGCCTCGTGGGCGGCCCTGCGGATCTGGTCGAGGGAGGCGTTCACCGGCACCTGCACGTGGTCGACGAGCCGCTCCCGGAGGTACGGGTGGAGCAGGCGCTCGAGGTCGCCGGTGACCTCTGGCGTGCCGCCGAGCAGGAAGCGATCGAACCCGCCGTTCCCCTGGAAGACGTGGAACGCCACCGCGGCCGCGTGCCGCAGGTGCTGGAGGGTCGCCTCGTCGAGCTGGCTCTGCTGGTGGGTCTTCCAGAAGTGCCCCCGGTTGTCGTCGAACTCGCGGGGCAGCTCGTCGAGCAGCTCGCTGCGGTCGATCAGCTCGCCCAGCTCGAACACGAACATCCGCGCCCGCTGCTTGTCGGCCAGCAGCAGCCCGAAGCGCTCGTACTCGTCGACGAGCAGCTCGAGCTGACGCACGTAGGGGCTGTGGTTGACCACGATCTGGCTGTAGACGGGGACGGGGAGCTCGAACACCCGCCACAGCCCGTCGGCCGAGCAGGCGAAGATCGCGAGCCCCCGCACGTGCGCCCGCTCGACGCCGCGCCGGACGTGGGCCTCGATGCGGTCGAGATCGGCGGCGACCGCCGACCCCAGACCGGGCTTCGAGCGGACCCGACGCAGCATCAGGTCGAGCTGACGCTGGTAGTCGTGGTGCCCGAGGTACCGGCTGCCGTCCACGTCGAGGTAGCACGACGTGACCGGCCCGTTCTCCCCCTTCAGAGAGGCGAGCTCGCGGACCGCATCCTCGCTGATCACGGGCATGGCTCCCTCCTCCGCCCCGGGCGGCGCGGCCCGGAGCCCTCGACGGGGATCGGCGACCGGTGGGTCCCCGGGCCCCGATTGCATCGTACGCCTGACGCCCCGATCGCTCGACCGTGATCTCGCGTCCGCTCAGGGCTCGCCCAGCGCGTCACGATCGGCGAGCACGACGGCGGCGGCCCGCCGCACGTGCGCGGCCGGCAGGGCGAGGTCGCCGTCGAGCAGCCCCCGCAGGGCGGGCACCTTGGCCGCCCCGCTCACCAGCCAGAGCACCCGGACGGCCCGATTCACCACCGGCAGCGTGAGGGTGAGGCGCAGGTGACCCCGGTAGGGCCCGACGACGGCGACGTCGGCGTCGGTCACGTCGATCACGGGATCGCCGGGAGGCCACGACGCGGTGTGCCCGTCGTCGCCCAGGCCGAGGTGGACGACGTCGAGCGCGCCGCCCTCGCCACACACGGCGGCGAGCTCGTCGGCGTAGGCCGCCGCCGCGGCCCGCAGATCGGGGCTGGTGACGGGCATGGGGTGCACGTGCTCGGGCGGGATCGGCGCCCGGTCGAGCAGCGCCGACTGCAGGGCGGTCAGGTTCCGATCGGCGTCGCCGTCGGGGGCGACGCGCTCGTCGACCTGGAACAGGTGGACGGCCTCCCAGGGCACCTCGCACCGGACCAGCTCGGCCAGCATCGCCCAGGGCGTGGTGCCGCCGCTCACGGCCATCGTCGCCTGCCCGCGCGCAGCCACGGCACCGCGGAGCTCGACGGCCAGCAGGTGGGCGGCGGCGGCGGCCAACGATGCGGCGTCGGCGCTGGCCCGCACCTCGAGCGGGAGCACTAGGCCGCCGCCCGCACCGCGACCAGCGCGGCCCGGTCGGCCGGGAGCCGCTTGGCCCATCCCACCAGCTCGGGGCGGTCGCTCAGCAGGACGAGCTGCACCGAGTCGGCCATCCGCTCGAGCCGGTCGAGCACCCGAACCACGTCCACGGCGTCGAGCACGCCGAGGATGTCGTCGATCACCAGCGGGGCGGAGCCGGCGTACGACACCCCCCGCTGCCCTGCGAGGCGCGTCAGCAGGTAGTACTCGATGTCCTCCGCCTCGACCGGCTCGACCTCCGCGGGGAGCGAGCGCAGCTCCTCCAGCTGCGCCTCCACCGCCCGGCGCACGGCTGCGACATCGGCCAGCACCCGCGCCGCACCGGCCTCGGCCGCCAGCGCCGCCGCCAGCTCGGCTGCGGGATCGGACCGCTCGCCCGCCGCCCGGCCGGGCGAGCCGGCGGCAGCTGCTCCGGCGAGGGGCGCCAGATCGGCTTCGGCGGCGCGCAGCGTGGCCGTCGCCTCGGCCTCGGCGGCCACCGCAGCCTGGAGCGCGGCGATCCGCTCGTCGGCTGCCGCCGGCTCTGCGGGCGGGGGCCCGGGTGGCCCACCCGTCACCCACGGGCCCGGCACCACGTTCGGGCCCCAGCCCGACCGGTCGGGCCGGCCGACGCGCGCCGCCAGCTCGCGCCGCACCGCCTCTTGCTCGTCCAGCGAGACCTCGAGGGCGGCGATCCGGGTGACCAGGGCGGCCCGCGCCTGCTCGTCGGGCGAAGGGCCGGCCACGGGCGCGGGTGGGGGCGCTGCGGCCCGCCGGTCGAGGGCCGCCAGCTCGGCCTCGAGCTCTGTCACGGAGCGGGCCGCGTCACGCTCGCCCAGCCAGAGCCTGGCCGCAGCCACCGGGTCGCCGTCGGACGGGCCGGCGCCGGCCCGGCGGAGCGTGTCGGCCAGCTCGGCCTCGTGCTGCTCGAGCGACCGGCGGGTGTCGGTCAGCGCTGCCAGGGGATCCGGGCCGGGGTCGTGACCGAGCAGCGCCGCGGTCCGGGCCTCGAGGTCGGCCCGCCACCGGGCGAGCTCGCCGCCCGGCGCCGGCCCGGCCAGCAGGGCGTCCAGCTCCTCCTGGGCCGAGGCCAGCTCGCCCTTGGCCGTCGCCAGGCGGAACTCGGCGGCGGGATCGGTCTGCACCATGGACCCGCTGAGCAGGTAGTCGCTGTACGACCCGAAGCCGAACCGCGACAGCAGCTCCTGCTCGACGCGCCGGACCTCCTCCAGCTCGCGCCGGGGACGACCCTTCACCAGGCTGCGGTCGACCCGCTCCTGGGCGACGATGACGGCCTCGTGGGCCTGGTCGAGGGCGGCTCGCTCCTCAACGGTCATGCGGGCCGGGCGGACCTCGCCCTCCAGGGCGGCCACGTCGCCGGCGGCCGTGGCCGCACGGGCCCGGGCCGCCTCGAGCCTGGCCGACGGATCGACATCGGCGGCTTCGCCATCGCCCGCCTCGAGCAGCTGCCGCCACTCCTCGGCCAGCTCCGCGACCGCCACCGGGTCGGGGCCGCTCCGCGCGCCCAGCACCGCGTCGAGGGCCTCGCGGACCGGCCCGGACGCGGCCTCGGCGGAGCGGGCCCGCTCGAGCTCCGCGGCGACGGCGCCGCGCTCGGTCTCCAGCTCGGCCCCGGTCGCGGCCGCCGGCTCACCGGGGCCGGGCCCGGGCCCGGGCGCGGCGAGCGCGGCGTCGTCGTGCGCGGCCAGCTCGCGGCGGGCCTCGGCCAGCTCCGCCTCGAGCCTGGTGACGTCGGCCTCGGCCTGCACGAGGGCGGCGCGGGCGGCGGCGGGATCGTCGGCGGGGGGCTCGGCACCCAGCAGGGAGGCCTCGGCCCTGGCCCGATCGGCCCGGCAGCGCTCGAGCTGGGCGCGCAGACCCGCCAGCGCCGCCGAGGCCGCCTCGGCGGCCCGACCCGTGGCTCCCGGGGACGGTGGGGGGGCGGCTGCTGCGGCCTCGGCGGCGCGACGGGCCTCGCCCGCCTCGTCCAGCGCACCCCGGGCCCGCTCCTGGCGGGCGACGGCCTCGGCCACCTCCCGCTCGAGCGCGGCGCGGGCCCGGTCGCGCTCGGCGTCGACCGCTCCGGGCAGCTCGCCGGCCCGCACGACCAGGTCGAGGTCGGCGGGGACGTCGAGCAGGTCGAGCGTGACGGGCGCCAGGTCGAACAGCACACCGTGGGCCTCGACCACCCCGCCCAGCCCCGCCCCACGGGTCGTGCGCAGGGTGTCGAGGGCGTCCACCAGCCGAGCGCGCTCGGCTGGCGTGAGCCCGGTCACCACGGTGACACGGGGGTGGAGCGGCACGAGGAGCGGCGGGTCGCCGGGTGCACGCAGTTCGAGCAGCCTCATGTCATCGACCTCGTCGCCACCGGGGCCGGGCCGGCCCCCGCAGGGTACCGCCTGCCCGCAGCCGAGACCGGGGCCGGTCAGCCCGCGGCCGAGGGTGCGCCGGCACCCCCGGGTGGCGCGTCCGGTGGGCCGTCGACCTCCCCGGTCCCGTCGGCCGGCTGGGCGGAAGGTTGAGCCCCAGCGGCGGCCGGCGACGCAGGAGGGGCCGCCATCCCGGCGATCACCTGCATGCCCGAGCGCACCAGGTCGGGGAGCACCGCGGCCAGGCGGGCCGCCTGCTCCGGGTCGCGCACCAGCTGCTCGGCCGCGTCGAGCACGCCGCGGGCCGCGGCGATGACCTCCATCGCCACCCACTGGGCGACGGCGGCCCCCGGCCGGTCACCGGGCTCGTCGGTGCCGGGAGTGGTCACGGGTCAGGCCTCCGCCTGCGCCCTGAGCTCGCGCAGCGCGGTGTTCACGATCCGGGCCTCGGCCCGGCGCTTCACGAACGCCGGCAGGGGGGTGACGAGCTCGACCACCAGGTGGTAGGTGACGTCGGTGGCGTCGGGCCGGCCCGCGGCCGGGTCGAACTGGTACGTGCCGTCGAGGCGGCCCATGATGTCGCCCTCGAGGAGCCGCCAGCTCAGGCGGCGGGGCGCCTCGGCGTAGTCGTACCGCAGCACGTACCGCGTGCTCCGCCCCATGGCGGCCGCCCGGAACTCGACGTCGAGCGGGCGGCCGGCCTCGTCCCGGGCCAGCACCGCGACCTGCTTCACGTCGCGCGCCCACGTCGGGTAGCGCTCCAGGTCGACGGCGACCGCGAAGCAGCGCTCGGGCGCGGCGTCGATCGTGGTGCGCAGGGTCGCCTGGTCGGTCATCGGGACCTCTCCCTCGGCCGGTGGGGTCCGGGCCGGAGAGATTGTGCGCGCGTTCGCGGCACCCTGCGTCGCACCACCGGCTCAGCCGTCCTCGGCCGAGGCCGGCGCCGGCACCTGCGCCGGCGCGGCGCGGGGCCCGAACGTGCCGTGGCGTGCCCCCCAGAGCCCGGCCAGACCGAGACCGAAGACCGGGACGAGGGTGCCGAAGGCCAGGCCCGTGAAGGGGCGCAGTGCGGCGGTGGTCAGGGCCACCACCACCTCGACGCCGAACGAGCCCATCAGGTGCAGCTGCGCCGCCCGGGGTGCGCTGCCGGCCAGGAAGAAGAGGCCACCGATGCCGATGGCGTCGGTGCGGCTCCGACCCACCGCGATGGCGTAGGCCCACAGGAAGACCACGCAGCCGGCCGCGAAGAGGGCCAGGGCGACGGCGACGGCGACGGCGGTGAGGGCCCCCGGGGCGATGGCAGCCGCCACCGCCGTGAGCGTGAACACGGCCGTCCCGGCCCAGGATGCGCGCACGATGCCGCGGCCGCGGCCCGCCAGCGCGGCCAGCGGCGGGCGGCCGGGCGGCGCGGCGCTCGGATGGGGATCGGCCAGGGCCACGGGACCCATCTTCTCAGCCGGCGGGCCGCCGGTGGAAGCCGGGCCGGGAAGGTCGGCGCCGGTCAGGGGACGGCTGCCAACGCCTCGGCCAGCCGCTGCGCCAGCCCGTCGTACGAGAAGGCGCGCTCGACCCGGAGGCGAGCGGCACGGCCGAGGCGGTCCCGCCGATCCGGGTCGTCGAGCACGGAGGCGAGGGCGACGGCCACCCGCTCCACGCGGCCGGGCTCGTCGACCACCAGCCCGGTGACCCCGTGCTCCACGGCCTCGGCCGCACCCCCGCTCGACCCTGCGACCTGGGGCACGCCGCAGGCCGCGGCCTCGAGGAACACGATCCCGAAGCCCTCCTGCTCCAGGCCGGCCCACCGGTTGCGGCACAGCATGGCGAACACGTCGCCGGCGCCGTAGACGGCCGGCAGCTGCTCGTCGGGGACCCGCCCGAGGAAGCGCACCGGCGCCCCCGTGCGAGCGACGAGCCGCTCGAGGCGCCCGCGGTCCCGGCCGCCTCCCGCGATGGCGACCACCAGGTCGGGCCGGGCTCGGCCCAACCGGGCGGCTGCCTCGATCAGCACGTCCATGCCCTTGCGGGGCACCAGGCGGCTCACGCTCGTCACCAGGGGCCCCTCGGGAGGGAGGCCGGCGCCGACCCTGGCCGCCCGCCGCTCGGCCGGGTCGAGCGGGCGGAAGCGCTCGACGTCGACCCCCGGCGGCACCACCACGACCGGCAGCGGGCAGCCGGCGGCCCGCTCGGCCTCGGCCGCGGGGTAGCCGCCGGCGGCCACCACCAGGCGAGCCCCCCGCAACACGTGTCGCAGCACGAGCCGGGTGCCGGGCAGGCGGCGCGGCACCGTGACCTCGGCGCCGTGGAGGACGAGGCCGTAGGGGTGGCGCAGCGCCGGGCCCACCAGCCCGAGCGGCAGGGCCGGGTCGAGCAGCACGAGCGACGCGCCCACCCGGTCGGCGAGGCGGTCGATGCGCCGGGCCAGCCCGGGGGTGGGCACGAGCACGGGCTCGCGGGTGCGCGCCACCGCGAAGGGCTGGTCGCGGTCCCACACCGCCGCGCCGGCGTACGGCGTGGTGAGCACCGTGACCTCACCCGACGGCAGGCGCCGCCAGAGCTCCCACAGGTAGCTCTGGATCCCCCCGTGCTTGGGCGGGAAGTCGTTGGTGACGAGCAGGTGGCTCACGGGGCGGCCCCGGTGGCCCGGCCCGCGGCCGCGAGCTCGGCCCGCACGTCCGGGTCGGGGTCGGCCGCCATCGCCCGGAGCAGGTCCCCGCGGCCGAGCCGGGCCGCGGCCCACACCGCGTGGGCGCGCACGAGCTGGTCGGCGTCGGCCAGCGCGGCGCGCAGCGCGCCGGCCACCAGCGGGTCGCCACCCGCCGCCGACGCGCCCAGGGCGACCAGCGCGTTGCGCCGCAGGTACCGGGGCTGGCGCCGCGGCACGTACCACCGGCCGTGGCGCGCCAGCAGCTCCTCGTCGGAGGCGGCGAGCAGGTCGACCAGCTCGACCCATGCCGCCCCAACGCCCGTGGGCCGGGTGCGGTCCGCGCCGGCCCGCTCGGCCCGCACCGACGGGGGGCACACCTCCTGGCAGTCGTCGCACCCGTAGATGCGGTCGCCCAGCGCCGCCCGGTGCTGACGCGGGAAGGGGCCGTCGGCCTGCAGCAGCCAGGCCAGGCACCGGCGGGCGTCGACCACCCCGGGAGCGACGATGGCGCCCGTCGGGCAGGCGTCGAGGCACCGCCGGCAGGGCCCGCAGCCGTCGGCCACCGGCGCGGCCGCAACGGGGAGCTCGGCATCGGTCAGCACCGACCCGAGCACGAACCACGAGCCCCGGCCCGGGAGCAGCAGGTTGGCGCTCTTGCCGAACCAGCCCAGGCCGGCCCGGTGGGCGGCCGCCCGGTCGACGAGGGCGTTGTCGTCGACCAGCACGCGGGCCCGGTGGCCATGCCCGCGCAGCACCCCGGCGACCACGTCGAGCGCCCCCCGCAGGGCCCCGTAGTGGTCGTGCCAGGCGTAGCGGGCCACCCGCGCCCAGGCCCCGCCCGCGGCCGGGCGGGCCGGCAGCGGCACGTCGTAAGCCCACGCCCCGACGACCAGCGACCGGGCGCCCGGCAGGGTGGCCGACGGGTCGGTGGCGCGGGCCGGGTTGCGGTAGGTGAACGCCATCCCGCCGTGCAGCCCGGCGGCGCGACGCTCCTCGAGGGTGCGGCGGGTCGCCGTGAAGGGCTCGGCCGACGCGATGCCGACCGCGCCCAGCCCGGCGGCCCGGCCGGCGTCGGTCACCTCGGAGGCGAGCGTGGCGGCGTCCACCGGCCCATGGTCGCACGCCGCTCCGGGCCGGCCGCCCGGACGGGCCGGCACGACCGATCAGGCGCGCGTGCCCGTGCGCCGGGTGTGCCGGAGGCCGGGCACCAGGCCGGCCCGCTCCAGCAGCCGCAGCGCCCGCACCTCGTCGGCGTCGATCACCACGGCCTCGTCGGGCTCCCGGTTGCAGAGGAACGTGACGACGCAGTCGCCACACGTCGAGGTGCCCTGCATGACGCACTCGTCGCAGTCGATCCGGAACCCGTCGCCCACCTGTGGACCTCCCTGGCCGGCACCCGGAGCCGTTCGACGACCCGGGGTGCGATCACGTCGTGCCACCCCCGTGCCGCCCTCGCGACACCGTCGTGGCACCGTCACCTCCACCCGATCAGCACCGTACGCAGGGGGTGTGTCATCGACGTCGGGGGTCGGGGGCACCCGGTGGGGTCGGGGTGCGCGCACGACCTCGGGGCGCTCAGCGGCGGAGCAGGTCGAGGAGGGGCCGGGCCCCCACCGTGTTGGCGCCGCCGGCACGTGCCCCGTCGCGCACCCGGTGGTCGTCGGAGGCCACGACGACGGGGCGCTGCGGCGGCACCTCGTCGACGAGCGCCAGGAGCACGTCGTCGGCCTCGACCCCCGGCGGCGAGAACCGCACGTGGACGGGCCGGGCCACCTCCGTGACCGGCGCCGGCACGTCGGCGCCGTCGAACACGACGTGGATCTCGGACCCCGTGCGGGCGGCCACGCCGGCGAGTGCGTCGAGCAGGCGCCCGCGCTGCTCGCCCAGGGGCAGGTCCGGCCAGCCCAGCTTGGCCACGTTGTACCCGTCGACCAGCAGCAGCACCCCCGCGACCCGGAGCAGGTGCTCGACCGCCTCGCGCGTGTCGTCGAGCACGCCCCCGGGCAGCACGAGCGGCCGGCGCCGGCGCCGGGACACCCCCGGTGGGCGCCGCGGCGGCGGGCCCGGGGCCGTCCGGCCCGACGGCGCCTCCGCGCGCCCGCCCGGACCCGGACCCGGACCCGGACCCGGTGGCCGCCCCTCGGGCCCGGCCCGGCCGGCCAGCACGTCGAGGGCGTCGGCCAGGCGGTGCACCGCCTCGGACGCGTCGGCCAGGGCCGCCGCCACCGACCCACCGGCGAGCGGCGCCGGACCGGAGGCGGCACGGTCGAGCGCGGCCGCCAGGTCGGCCCGCTCGGCCTCCAGGTGCTCGGCGCGCGCCTCGGCGGCGGCCAGGCGCGCACGCAGGGCGTCGGCCTCGCGGGCGGCGCCAGCCGCGCCCGCCGCGGCGCCCCGGGCCTCCTCCTCGGCCCGGGCGGCGCGAGCGTCGGCGTCGGCCCGGCCCGCCTCGGCTGCGGCCGACCGAGCCTCGAGGCCCGCCCGCAGCGCCTCGGCCGCCCGCCGGGCGTGGCGCTCCTCGGCCAGCGCCGCCCTGGCCTCGTCGGCGTCCCGCCGGGCCCGCGCCTCGGCCGAGCGGGACCGCTCGAGCTGCTGCTCGGCCGCCTCCGCCCGCTTGCGGGCGCTGCGCTCCTCCCGCTCGACGGCGGCGGCCTCGGCCCGGCCGGCGGCCGCGGCCACCAGCTCGGCCAGCTCGTCGCCCCAGCCGTCGGGGCGCGCCAGCCACAGCCAACCGGCCCGGCCGACGAGCTCCTCGGTGGCGCGGGACGCCACCCGCTCGCGGAAGGCTCCGTCGTCGTCCACGACCCGACGGACGGCCCGGCGGGCGGCCGCGGGCAGGTGGGCGAACCCCACGAAGCGGCGGAGACCGGCCGGCACCGGCACCGGCACCGGTGGGTCGGCCTGCTGCTCGGCCCTGGCCACGACCACCGCCAGCTCGAGGGCCGGGGCCAGCAGCTCCTCGGCAGCCGCACCGGCGGCCGGCGTGCTCAGGGTGCGACCTCGTCCTCGAGCACCTCGACGACGGAGCCCGGGCCGCACCACCGGCACGTGACGCTCTCGACCGCCTCGGAGAGGACCGTCTCGTCCTCGACGGAGAGCTCGCCACCCAGGGAGTAGTGGTGGAACGCGCGCGTGCGCCGCGTGGCCACGACGTCGAAGCGGGTGAGGTTGCCGCAGGCGGTGCAGCGGTACCGGGGGGCGGGCACGCCGAGGATGGTACCGGTGGCTCGACGACCAACATGCGGGTCGTCGAACACCTGTTCGCCTACAGTGCGGGCGTGCAGCGCTCCTTCGACGACCTCGGCACCCCCCTGGCCGACGTCACCTTCTGCGTGCTCGACCTCGAGACCACCGGCACGTCGCCCGACGCGTGCGGCATCACCGAGATCGGAGCGGTCAAGGTGCGGGGCGGGGAGTGCCTGGGCACCTTCCAGACCCTGGTGAACCCCGGTGCGCTCATCCCGCCGGCCATCACCGTGCTCACCGGCATCACCCAGGCCATGGTGCTGCCTGCCCCCCGGATCGAGGCCGTGCTGCCGAGCCTGCTCGAGTTCGCCGGCGACTCGGTGGTGGTGGGCCACAACGTCCGGTTCGACCTGGGGTTCCTGCGGGCGGCGCTCGACCGCGGCGGGTGGGCGCCCCTCGCCAACCCGGCCGTCGACACGTGCTCGCTGGCACGTCGGCTGGTGCGCGACGAGGTGCCGAACTGCCGGCTGGGCACGCTCGCCGACCGCTTGCGGCTCCCCCACCGGCCCAGCCACCGCGCCCTCGACGACGCGCTGGCCACCGCAGATCTGCTGCACCTCCTGCTCGAGCGGGCGGCCGGGCTCGGCGTGCTGGGCCTCGACGACCTCCTCGCCCTGCCCACGATCGGGGGGCACCCCCAGGCCGCCAAGCTGCGGCTCACGGCGCGGCTGCCACGGCGCCCCGGCGTCTACCAGTTCCGCGACCGGCGGGGCGAGGTCCTGTACGTCGGCAAGGCCACCAACCTCCGCCAGCGCGTGCGCTCGTACTTCTCGGGCGACGAGCGCCGCAAGGTGGCCCAGCTGCTCCGCGAGACCGAGCGCGTCGATCACGTCGTGTGCGCCCACCCGCTGGAGGCCGCGGTGCTCGAGGTCCGCCTCATCCACCGCCTGCGGCCCCGCTTCAACCGCCAGGCCAAGACCTGGGATCGCTACGCCTACCTGAAGCTCACCCTGGGCGAGGCCTTCCCCCGCCTGTCCGTGGTCCGCAGCCCTCGCGACGACGGCGGTCTCTACCTGGGTCCGCTGGCCTCGGCCGCCCAGGCCCGCCTCGTCGCCGACGCCATCCACACGGTCACGCCCCTCCGCCGGTGCACCGGCCGGCCCGGCCGCAGCCCTCGTCGCGCCCCGTGCGCAGCCGCGCAGCTGGGCGCCTGCCTCTGCCCCTGCGCCGGCGGCGTCTCACCGTCCGAGTACGGCGGGGTCGTCGAGCGGCTCGTGACCGGGCTCACCACCGACCCCGAGCTGCTCCTGGCACCCTTGCGCGAGCGCATGGGCACCCTGGCCGGGTCGGAGCGCTACGAGGAGGCGGCCGACGTGCGCGATCGGGCTGCTGCGCTCGCCGGCGCCCTCCGCCGCCAGCGCCGGCTCGACGGCCTGCGCGCCGCCGGACGGGTGGTGCTCGACTGGCCCGGTCGCGGCGGCGTCGAGCTGCAGCACGGCCTGCTCGTGCGGTCGTGGGGGCCCGACGGGCAGGTCACCGTCACCCCCGAGCTGCCGGGCGGGGCGGCCGCGATCGACGGCCCCGTGCCCCGTGAGCTGGCCGACGAGCTGGCCGTGATCGCGGCCTGGCTCGACGCCGAGGCCGGCACGCTCGCGCTGCGCCACGCCGACGGCGCCCTCGCCGACACCCTTCCCCGGCTCCCGTCGTTCGCGACGCGCCGGCCAGCCGCCGACACCACCTGACCGGGGCGGCGTCGGTACGCTGCACCCGTGGGCGACATGGGCGAGGTGGTCCGCTGGATCCTCCTGCTCCTCGTCGTCGGGGCGGCGGCCACGGCCGCGTTCGCGGCGGCGTCGTGGTGGCGGCTCAAGCGTCGAGTCCGCGTGAGCCCCAGGGTGCCCACCGACGCGCCCGTGGCCTGGCTGTGGTCGGGCAGCCCGGCCGCCCGGATGCACCGGGGCCTCCAGCGGGCCGCCCAGGCGGTCCGCCTGGCCACCCGCCCGGCCGACCGCCGAGCGGTGCCCGATCACCTCCGCGAGCTGGCCGGTGCCATCGAGCGCGAGGCGGTCGAGCTCGACCGCCACCTCGTCGTCATGAACCGGCTCCCCAAGAAGCACCGCAAGCGCGCCCTGCGCGAGTTGGCCACATCGGTCGCCGAGGTGGAGCGCCTGGCCGACCGCCTGGCCCGGGCCGCCACCGACGCCACCAGGCCCACCCCGGCGGCGACGCCGGCGCACGGCGAGCCCCAGGGCCTGGCGTGGGTGGCCGAGCGCCTCGACCTGCTCGACGACGCCCGGCAGGAGCTCAGCCGCCTCGAGCTGACCGAAGGCGGCGTGCCACCCGACGAGCTGCCGCTGCTGACCGAGCGCGCCGCCGAGTCGCCGGTCGAGCGCCGCGGCCCTCGGCGCTGAACTAGCCTGGCCCGGTGGTCGCCGCCTTCGTGCTGATCCGGGCCGAGCCCCGCCGTGTCGCCGACCTGGCCTCGGAGCTCACCGAGGTGCCCGGCGTGGCCGAGGTGTACTCGGTGGCCGGCGACGACGACCTGGTGGTGATCGTCCGCGTCCGCCGGCACGACGAGCTGGCCGAGGTGGTGACCGGGCGGATCGCGGGCCTCGACGGGATCGTGCGCACCCGCACGATGATCGCCTTCCAGGCCTACAGCCGCCACGACCTCGAAGCCATGTGGAGCATCGGCTCCGGCTGACCGGTCACCGCGGGGACGGGCGAGCAGCGGGCGCGCGGCGCGCCCCACGCCGAGCGCTCACTCGCCCTCGGCCCTGGCCCGCGCCGAGACGGCCACGGCCCGGTCGAGGGCATCGGCGGCACGCCCGTCGTCGACGGCCGACGCCGCCTGCTCCAGGCCCTCGACCAGGTCGACGGCCAGGCCGGCGGCCACCAGGCCGGCCGCCGCGTTCAGCAGCACCACGTCGCGGTGCGCCCCCCGCTCCCCCGCCAGCACCCGGCGCCCGTGCTCGGCGTTGGCCTGGGCGTCACCACCCCGGAGCAGCTCGGGCGTGGCCGGCGCCAGCCCGAGGGCCACCGGGTCCACGACGTAGGTGCGAACGTCGCCCGCGCACAGGTCGAACACCGTGGAGGTGCTGGTGGTCGTGAGCTCGTCGAGACCGTCGTGGCCGTAGACCACCAGGGCCCGCTCGGCGCCCCGCGTGGCCAGCACCTGCACCATCCGCTCGGCCATCGACGGGTCGCTGACGCCCACCACCTGCCGCCGCACGCGGGCGGGGTTGGCGAGCGGACCGAGGAAGTTGAACACCGTCGGGATCCCGAGCTCGCGCCGGGTGGGGCCCGCGTGGCGCATCGAGGCGTGGAAGCGGGGGGCGAAGCAGAACCCGAAGCCGGCCTCGTCGACGCAGCGGGCGACCCCCGCCGGACCGAGGTCGATGACCAGGCCGAGGGCCTCGAGGACGTCGGCCGAGCCCGACGCCGACGACGCCGCCCGGTTGCCGTGCTTGCACACCCGGGCGCCGGCACCGGCCACCACCAGCGCCGCCAGGGTGGAGACGTTGATGCTGCGGCTGCGGTCGCCACCCGTGCCACAGGTGTCGACCAGGGCGGTCCGGTCGCGCACCGGCACCGTCTCGGCCACGGCCAGCATGGCCTGCAGGAGCCCGCTGAGCTCCTCGACGGTCTCGCCCTTCATCCGGAGGGCGACGATGAAGGCGGCGATCTGGGCGGGGGTGGCGGCACCGTCGAGCACGTCGGCCATCGCGGCCTCGGCCTCGCCGGCGCTCAGGTCACGGCCATCGGTGAGCGACCCGAGGACGGCCGGCCAGCCGCCCACCTCGGCCAGGGTCGTCATGCAGTGCGCCAACCGGGAGCCGGGGAGCCGGGCTCAGGCGGTGCGGCGGCGCTGGCGGATGATCCGGCGCCGCTCCCGCTCCGTGGCGCCACCCCAGACCCCCTCCTTCTCCCGAGACGACAGGGCGTGCTCGAGGCAGGACGTGCGGACGGTGCACAGCCCGCACACCTCCTTGGCGACGCCGGCGTCGTCGTCGTCGTCCTGCGGGTAGAAGACCTCGGGATCGAGCCCGCGGCAGGCGGCCTGATCACGCCACGAGTTGGTCATGTCGGGGGGGTCACTTCCTTCGGGCTGCCGTCTGCCGGCTCCGCCACCGGCACCCGGGCATGCTACGGGGGCCCGCCCGGCCGAGGCCAGTTGGATCCTCGTCAGGCTGGGCTCGTACCGACCGGGCGTCGGCCGGCTACGCCTCGCCCCGGAGGTCCCGCAGGAGCGACGCCCGGGTGGCCTCTCCCAGCTCGACCTCGTCGCGGTAGGCCGGGTGGGCGACCGCCAGCACCACGGGGCCGCTGGCGACGCGCTCGACCTGCTGGGGCGTGAGCTCGAAGCGGATGTAGTGCACCGACGCGGTGATGTCGTCCCGGGTGAGCTGCTCCTCGTGCGACTCCTCGGGCACGCAGCGCACCACGTCGACGTCGGCCCCGTGGCCGAGGCGCAGCTCCACCGAGCGCTCGATGCCCACCAGCTTCGGCAGCCACTCCACCAGCTGCTCCTTGGACGTGAGCTCGATGAACAGCGTGGCCGACAGCTGTCCGGGCTCGGGGATCAGCGGGTTGTACGCGCGCAGCTCCGCCGCGATGCCCTCGTCGCTGATGATCTTCTCGACCCGGGCCATCTCCTGGATCTGGAACCGGATCGTGTCGCGGTTCTCGAACACCAGGGTGACGATGGTGCCGACGTGCACCCGGCGGACCCGTTTGAGCTCGATGATCCGCTGGCGGAACTCGGCGCGCTCCCGCTCGTAGGCGCGCAGGTCGGCGATGTCGTCGAGGGTGAGCTTCGCCATCGTGGGTCTCCTCGTGGGTGGGGCCGGGGCCGGGCCGGGGTCGGGGTCGGACGGGCAGGGATCAGGCCTCCTCGGGGATGCCGTAGGCACGCGCGACCACCGAGATGGGGTGCATCGGCACCCGGCCCGTCTCCTCGGTGATCGACCCGTTGGCCAGGTGGCAGTCGCCGGCCACCACATCGGCGGCCTGCTTGTCGATCGCGGCCCCGAGCTTGCGGGCCACGTCCTTGGCCAGCTCGTAGTTCTTCTCCCGGTAGCCCCAGGTGCCGTCGATGCCCGAGCACCCCTCCGCGATCTGGATCCTGGCGCCGGTGAGCTTCATCAGGTCGCGGCTCTTCAGGCCGATGCCCTGCGACCGGAGGTGGCAGGGGGCGTGGTAGGTGATGGTCTCGGGGATGGTGCCGGGGAACTCGGTGTCGAGCTCGGTCCCCTCCCCCTTGTGCAGCCTGATGAGGTACTCGGCGGCGTCGTAGGTGTGCTCGGCCACGAGCTGGGCGTCGGGGCCACCCACGTAATCCGGGTAGTCCTTCTTCAGCACGAACCCGCAGGTGGGCTGGGGGACGACGACGTCCTTCCCCTCCCGCACGGCGCGGGCCAGCACCTCGACGTTCTTGCGGCCCTGCTTCACGAAGCTGTCGACGTCGCCGGCGTGGAGCCAGGGGGCGCCGCAGCACACCGTCTCGGGCAGGTCGACCTCGACGCCGTTGCGCTCGTACACCCGCACCACGTCCTTGCCCACCGACGGCGCCTGGTACTCGACCAGGCACGTGGGGAACAGGGCCACCTCGGCCTGCTTGCGCCCGAGCACGGGCCGGGCCCGCTTGCGGAACCAGGTGCTGAACCGCTGCTTGGCGAACGGCGGGAGGAGGCGCTGCGAGGCGACCCCGACCACCTTCTCCATCATCCGGCGGGAGAACGACCCAGGGGTGCCGGTGCTGGCGTTGACCACGCCGGAGAGAGGCACGGACACCCTGCCCAGCAGGTCGGTCCGGGCCAGGAAGCCGTCGGTGACCCGCTCCCGCAGCGGCACCTCCTTGTTCCGGTGCCGCACCGCTTCCGCCCGCAGCATCAGCCGGGGGAAGTCGAGCTCCCACTCGTGCTGACCGGGGATGTAGGGGCAGTTGATGTAGCAGAGCTTGCAGTTGAAGCACTCGTCGACGACCTGGTCCTGCTGGGCCGGCGAGAGCCGGGCCGAGTCCTGCTCGGGGATGGCGTCGATCATCTCGAACAGGGTGGGGAAGGCCGAGCAGAACTTGAAGCAGAGCCGGCACCCGTGGCAGAGGTCGTAGACCCGGGTGAGCTCCTCCCGGAGGTCGGCTTCGTCGAAGTACCTCGGGTGGAACGGGTCATAGGTGGTCGTCACGGGCGGACCTCCGGAAGGGTCGGGCGGCGGGTCGCTGGGCGGCGCGCACCGGCCCCGGGGCGCGACGCCCCGGGGCCGGTCACGTCAGGGGGTCAGGAGACGAACTTGAGGCCCTCGGTGAAGCGGCCGGCGTGGCTCTTCTCGGCCCGGGCGAGGGTCTCGAGCCACTCGGCGACCTCGTCGAAGCCCTCGTCGCGCGCCGTGCGGGCGAACCCCGGGTACATCTCGGTGTACTCGTAGGTCTCACCGGCGATGGCCGAGCGGAGGTTGTCCTCGGTGGGGCCGACCGGCTCGCCCGTGACCGGGTCGCCGGCCGCGGCCAGGAAGTCGAAGTGCCCGAAGGCATGACCGGTCTCGCCCTCGGCGACCGACCGGAACAGCGCGGCCACGTCGGGGTAGCCCTCGACGTCGGCCTTCTGGGCGAAGTAGAGGTAGCGGCGGTTGGCCTGGCTCTCGCCGGCGAACGCCTCCTTCAGGTTCTCGTGGGTCTTGGTTCCCTGCAGCTCAGGCATGGATGTGCTCCTCGGTGAGTGTGGATCGGTGGGTGGTGGGGGAAGCCGGCGGTGCGGGCGGGTCCGGGTCGTCGGCCCGGCACTCGGCACACAGGCCCCGGAAGACGATCTCGGTGGCGGTGACCCTGAACCCGTGCTCGAGGCCCGAGGGCACCTGCACCCCGGGGAACTCGACGTGCAGGTCGTGGACCCGGCCGCAGGCGTCGCACACCAGGTGGTGGTGCGGGCCGACGGTGGGATCGAACCGGGCCGAGCCCGTGCCGAGCTCGAGCGCCTGGATCTCGCCCATCTCGGCCAGGTCGTTGAGGGTCTGGTAGACGGTCCGCAGCGAGATCGTGGGCAACTCGGCCACGGCCCGCTCGTAGACGCGGTCGGCGCTGGGGTGCTCGACCGCCCCGTGGAGGATGCGGAAGATGCACTGGCGCTGCGGGGTGACCTTCAGGCCCCGGTCGCGGAAGGCCTGGGTGAGCTCCGTGGGCGTCCGCACGGAACGATCGTACCGCGCCCCGCCATCAGTCAACAACTATTGCTGACGAGAAACCTTCGCGGACGAGCTCGGGGTCGTACCATCCGGCCATGCCCGAGGCCCGGAGCCAGGTGTTCGCCCTCGCCGACCGCTACGTGGAGGCGTGGGCCGCCCTCGACCCGCTCGCCGCCACCGCCCGGGGGGTGGCCGGCCACGACACCGAGGTGACCGACCTCTCGCCCCGCGGGATCGAGGCCCGCGAGGAGCTCACTCGCCAGACCCTCCACCAGCTACGGCGCCTGCCGATCGAGAGCGACGCCGACCGGCTGGCCGCGGGCGTCCTGGCCGAGCGCCTCGACGCCCAGCTCGCGCTGGACGACGCCGGCGAGCCGTACCGGCCCCTCCGGGTGATCGGCTCGCCCCTCCAGTCGGTCCGCCAGGCGTTCGACCTCATGGCCCGCTCCTCGGCCGACGACTGGGTGGCGATCGCCGATCGCATGGAGCGCGTCCCCCACGCCCTCACCGGCTTCCGCCACACCCTCGACGAGGCGCTCCGCCGGGGCCTGCACGCGGCCCGCCGGCAAGCGACCGCCTGCGCCGAGCAGGCCGCCACCTGGGCCGGGCTGCGAGGCGCGCCCGCCTACTTCGTCGCCCTCGCCGACACCTTCGCCGGCACGGGGATCGACGACCCCGCGCTCGGCCCGCGGCTGGCCGAGGCGGCCGCAGCCGCGACCGAGGCGGTCGAGGTCACCGCCCGATTCCTGTTCGACGACTACGCGCCCCGCGCTCCCGACGACGACGCCGTCGGTCCCGAGCGCTACGACCGCTTCGCCCGGTTCTCGCTCGGCGCCTCCCCCGACCTGCAGGAGACGTACGAGTGGGGCTGGGCCGAGCTGGCCCGCATCGAGGCCGAGCTGGCCGACCTGGCCGACCGGATCGTGCCCGGTGGCAGCACCGCCGAGGCCAGGGCCCACCTCGACACCGACCCCGCGCAGGCCGTCGAGGGGGTCGACGCCTTCCGCCGCTGGCTCCAGGATCTGATGGATCGCACCGTCGACGAGCTCGACGGCACCCACTTCGACATCCCGGGCCCGATCCGGCGGGTGGAGGCCATGATCGCCCCACCGGGCGGCGCGGCCGCCATGTACTACACACCCCCCTCGGAAGACCTCACCAGGCCCGGGCGCACCTGGTACCCGACCCTCGGCAAGACCCGCTTCCCGCTCTGGCCGGAGGTCACCACCGCCTTCCACGAGGGCGTGCCCGGCCACCACCTCCAGATCGGCCAGGTGCGCGTGCTCGGCGACCGCCTCAGCCGCTTCCAGAGGCTCACCTTCGTGAGCGGGCACGGGGAGGGGTGGGCGCTGTACGCCGAGCGCCTCATGGACGAGCTCGGCTTCCTCGCCGACCCGGGGACCCGGTTCGGGTTCCTCACCTCCCAGCAGTTCCGCGCCGCCCGCGTGGTGATCGACATCGGGGTGCACCTGGGGATGCGCCTGCCGGCCGGCCAGCCGTTCCACCCGGGCGAGCGCTGGACGCCGGCGCTCGCCTTGGCGTTCCTCCGGCCTCGGAGCCCCTTCGGTGACGCCTTCGCCGCCAGCGAGATCGACCGCTACCTCGGCTGGCCGGCGCAGGCGATCAGCTACAAGGTGGGCGAGCGGGCCTGGCTCGAGTGCCGCCACGACGTGGCCGCCCGTCTCGGGCCGGCGTTCGACCTCCGGGCCTTCCACGCCGGCGCGCTCGGCCTCGGCAACCTCGGCCTCGACCTCCTGCGCGCCGAGCTCGGGCGCCTCGGTGCGGTGCCCCCGGAGCCCGCCCCGTAGGATCGGCGGCATGTCCGCTCACGGGTTCGACCGGGCCGACGCGCTGCGGCGCCTGGCCGAGGAGACCTTCGACGTCTGCGTCGTCGGCGGTGGCATCACCGGCGTCGGCGTGGCCCTCGACGCCGCCAGCCGGGGCCTGCGCACCGCCCTGGTGGAGCGGGACGACTTCGCCTCGGGCACCTCGTCGAAGTCGTCGAAGCTCGTCCACGGGGGGCTCCGCTACCTGCAGCAGCGCGAGTTCCGGCTCGTCTACGAGGCCCTTGCCGAGCGGCAGGTGCTGCGCCACACCGCGCCGCACCTCGTGCGGGTCCTGCCGTTCCTCATCCCCGTCCTCACCCGCGACGGGCTCATGAACGCCAAGCTGGCCCGGGCGCTGGGTTCGGCCATGTGGATGTACGACCTCACCGGCGGGCTGCGCATCGGCAAGCTCCACAAGCGCATCTCGGCCGACCAGGCCGAGGCGCACATGCCCACCCTCCCCCGCGACCGCCTGGCCGCGGGCTACCTCTACTACGACGCCCAGGCCGACGACGCCCGCCTCACCCTGGCGGTGGCCCGGACGGCGGCCATCGACCACGGCGCCGTGGTCGTCAACCGGGCCGGCCTGGTCGGGCTGCACAAGGACGCCTCGGGCGCGATCGTCGCAGCCGACGTGGACGCCGGCGGCGAGCGCATCCGGATCCGCACCCGCTCGGTGGTGAACGCGGCCGGCGTGTGGGCCGACCGGGTCCGCACCCTCGACGAGGGCCGCGATCCCGACACGATCCGGCCGGCCAAGGGGATCCACATCACCGTGCCGTGGCAGCGCATCCGCAACGACATCGCGGTGGTCGTGCCGGTGCCGAGCGACAAGCGCTCGATCTTCGTGGTGCCGTGGGGCGACCTCACCTACATCGGCACCACCGACACCGACTACGACGGCTCGCTCGACGATCCGCAGTGCACCCCTGACGACGTCGCCTACCTGCTGCGGGCCATGAACCACTCGCTCACCGAACCGATCTCCGAAGCCGACGTGGTGGGCACCTGGGCCGGGCTGCGCCCCCTGGTCAAGAGCGCCGCCACGGCCAAGACGGCCGACCTCTCCCGCCGGCACGCGGTGAGCCGCTCGGCGGGCGGGCTGATCACGGTCACCGGCGGCAAGCTCACCACGTATCGGCGGATGGCCGCCGACACCGTCGACCTGATCGTCGACGGCCTCGGCCGGGGCGGTCGCAGCCGCACCAGGAAGGTGCGCCTGCGGGGGGCCGAGGGCTGGGAGACGATCGAGGCCGAGGGCCCGTCGCGCCTCGGGCTGCCGCCCGACCTGGCCCGGCACCTGGCTTCGCGGTACGGGTCGGAGGCCCGCGTCATCGCGGCCATGCTGCAGGCCGACCCCGCCCTCGGCGCGGCGCTGGTGCCGGGGCTCCCGTACGTGCGAGCCGAGGCGGTCTACGCCGCCCGCTACGAGATGAGCGGCTCGCTCGACGACGTGCTCTCCCGTCGCACCCGGGCCCGGCTCCTCGCCCGCGACGCCTCGGCGGCCGTGGCCGACGACGTGGCTCGGCTGATCGCCCCCGACCTCGGGTGGAGCGATGCCGACGTGGCGCGCGAGGTGGCCGCGTACCGGGCGTCCGTCGGGGCCGAGCGCCGCGCCGGCGGGCTCCCCGAGTCCGCCCTCGACGCCGCGATCGGCGCCTGACGTGGCCGGCGACGAGCTCGGCCCCGGCCGCCCGGTGCCGCCGATCGCGCTCGACCGCCCGGCCGCCCAGGTCGGCACCCGGCTCCGGGCGCAGCGGGTGGAGGTGCCGGACCGGGTGGTCGAGCACCTCCGTGCCGCCTGCGGCCGGGTCGCCCTGGACGATCCGGCCCTGGTGGAGGCCAGCCGGGACTGGTGGCCGATCGCCATCGCCTGGGCGCTCGACGGCGACGTCGCGGCGAGAGCCGCCGTGGTCGCCCGGCCGGGCGACGCCGACGAGGTCGCGGCGGTGCTGCAGATCTGCAACGAGGCCCGCATCCCGGTCACCGCGGCCGCCGGCCGGAGCGGCGTGTGCGGCGCCAGCGTCCCCGTGCACGGCGGCGTCGTGCTCGACCTCACCGGCCTGCGCGGGATCGTGGAGGTCGACGACCTCTCCCTCGTGGCCGAGGTCCGGGCCGGGACGTTCGGCGACCACTTCGAGGACGAGCTGGGGCGCGAGCACGGCCTCACCTGCGGGCACTGGCCGCAGTCGATGGCCCTCTCGACCGTGGGCGGGTGGCTCGCCTGCCGGGGCGCCGGCCAGCTCTCGACCCGCTACGGGAAGATCGAGGACATGGTCGTCGGGCTCGACGTGGTGCTCGCCGACGGGCGGCGAATCCGCACCGGCGGCGCGCCCCGGGCGGCCACGGGTCCCGACCTCACGCAGCTGTTCGTGGGCTCGGAGGGCACCCTCGGCGTGATCACCGCGGCCCGCCTCCGGCTGCACCCGGCGCCGACGGCCGAGGGCCGCTCCGCATGGGGCTTCGGCTCGTTCGACGCCGGGTTGGAGGTCTGCCGGCGGATCCTCCGGAGGGGCGCGACGCCGGCGGTGCTCCGCCTGTACGACGCGGTCGAGGCGGACCGCTCATACCAGACCGGCGACCGCAGCGTGCTGCTGGTGCTCGACGAGGGCGACGGCCGGCTGGTCGACGCGTCGCTCGACGTGGTGGCTGACGAGTGCCGCGCCACCGGCGCCGAGCCCCTCGACGAGGGGCTGGTGGGTCGCTGGCTCGAGCACCGCAACGACGTGTCCGCCCTGGAGGCGCTCTACAGCAGGGGCTACGTCGTCGACACGATGGAGGTCACGGCCCCGTGGGGCGTGATCACCGGGGTGTACCACGACACCGTCGCCGCCCTGCGGACGGTGCCGCACTGCATGGTGGCCTCGGCCCACCAGTCGCACAGCTACACCGACGGCGCCTGCCTGTACTTCACGCTGGCCGGCAAGCCGCCCGCCGACGAGAAGGACGCGTTCTACCGGGCGGCGTGGGATGCGGGCACGCAGGCCGTGCTGGCCGCCGGCGGCAACCTCAGCCACCATCACGGCGTGGGCCTCAACCGCGCCCGCTTCATGGTCGACGCCCTCGGTCCGGCGCTCGACGTGCTGGCCGGGGTCAAGCAGGCCCTCGATCCGACCGGGATCCTCAACCCCGGCAAGCTCGGCCTCCCCGACCCGTGGGGGCCGGTCGGCTGGCCGTGAGCCGCGCCGTCGACGTCCGGGCCGTGGCGTCCGGGGCCGCCCTGGCGGCGGTGATCGCGGTGCCGGCCGCGCTGATCGGCCAGGCGGTGGACGACAGCGGCGAGCGCGGGTCGTTCGTGGCCCCCCTGGTGATCCTGCTCGGCCTGGCCGCCGGCGCGGCCGTCGCCGCGGGGCTCCAGCACCGGGGGACACCCCTCACACACGGGATCCTCGCCGCGGCCACGGTGTTCGTGGTCGTCCAGGGCATCGGCGTCATCCGGCGCCTCGTGGCCGGCGACGAGATCAGCTGGGCGAGGGTGTTCTCCAGCGCCGTGCTGTCGGTGGTCGCCGGCACGGTCGGCGGCCTGATCGGGGGCCGCGTCGGCCCGAGGGACCGGGAGGTCCGACCGTGAGCATCCTCGTCGTCGATGTCGGCACCAGCGGCGTCCGGGCCGCCGTGGTCCACCCGGACGCCACCGTGGCCGCCGAGCGCTACCTGCCGGTGCTGCCGTCGTCGCCGGCGCCGGGCTTCGTCGAGTTCGACGCGGTCGAGCAGGCCGGCGCAGCCCTCGACTGTGCCGAGGCGGTCCTGGCCGAGGCCGGGCCGGTCGACGCGGTGGGCATCGCCAACCAGCGGGCATCCGCGGTCGTCTGGCACCGCGGCACCGGCGAGCCCGTCGGGCCCGGCGTCGGCTGGCAGGACCTCCGCACGGTGGGCATGTGCCTGATGCTGCAGGGCCAGGGCATCCACCTGGCGCCCAACGTGTCCGCCACCAAGCTGGCCTTCCTGCTCGACCTGGCCGACCCCGAGCGGGCCCGCGACCTGTGCTTCGGCACCGTCGACACGTGGATCGCCTGGCACCTGTCGGGCGGATCGCTGCACGTCACCGACCTCACGAACGCCGCGGTCACCGGGCTCCTGTACGGCGACGGCTCGGCCTGGAACCCGCACGTGCTCGAGGCACTCCGGATCCCCGAGACGGTGCTGCCCACCATCGTCGACTCGACCGGCATCGTGGGCGAGGCCACGGCCCTGCCCGGCGCCCCGCCCATCGCCGGACTGGCCGGCGACCAGCAGGCGTCGCTCGTGGGCCAGGGCTGCGTGCACCCGGGCCTGGCCAAGATCACCTTCGGCACCGGCGGGATGCTCGACCTCGTCGTGGGGCCCGACCGGCCCGCCTTCGAGCAGCGGGGACCGGGGGGGACGTTCCCGATCGTCGCCTGGCGCCGCGACGGCCAGCCCGTCTGGGGGGTCGAGGCGATCATGCTCTCGGCCGGCACCAACGTGGAGTGGCTCCGCGACGACCTGGGGGTGATCGCCGACGCGGCCGAGTCGCACGCCGTGGCCGCAGCGTGCCCGGATGCCCACGGCGTCGTGTACGTGCCCGCCCTCCTCGGCCTGGGCACGCCGTTCTGGGACTACGGGGCTCGGGGCACCCTGCTCGGCCTCACCCGGGGCTCGGAGCGGTCACACGTGGTGCGGGCCGTGCTGGAGGGCATCGCCCAACGGGGCGCCGACCTGGTCGACGCGGCCGAGGCCGACTCGGCGATGAGGATCCCGTCGCTCCGGGTCGACGGTGGGATGAGCGCCAACCCCACCTTCCTGCAGGCGGTGGCCGACGCCACCCAGCGGCCGGTCGAGGTGGCTCCGGTCACCGAGGCCACCACCCTCGGCGCCGCGTTCCTCGCCGGCCTGGCCGTGGGCACGTGGGCCGACCTCGACGACGTCGCGGCGACCTGGCGACCCCGCACCGTCGTCGAGCCCGCCCGGGTCCTCGACCGCGAGCGGTGGGCCGAGGCCTGCCGGAGGGCGGCCCGGTGGGTCCCCGAGCTGTCGGCCCTCGACTTCTAGGGTGCCCATGGCTCCGCCGTTTGTCCCCCCGAACCCTCGCGGGGCCAGAATGTCCATCGCCGCGGCCACCGCTGCCCGCGACGCCCGCCCCAGGAGGTAGCTGCGTGGAGATCAGTCCCTCAGAGCTGCGCCGGCTCGCCCGCGAGGTCGACGAGCAGCACCGCGACGAGCTGCCGACGCTCCCCGACCGTCTGGGCGAGCTCTACACAGGCGAGGGGGCGCGCACCCTCGCCTCGCGGCGGAGCCTGCTGCGCACGGCGGCCCTGGGCGGTGCGGCGGTCACGATCGGCGCCGTCACCGTGCCCCTCACCGGGCTGATGGGCACGGCCTGGGCCCAGGAGGGCTCCACCACCACCACCACCGAGGGCGACGCCACCACCACGACGGCGGCCGGGGGCGACACGAGCGGCACCACGGTCCCCGGGCCGACGCCGATCTCGGCCCCCTCCACGCTCGCCCCGGGGTCGTCCCTGCGCTCCCCGGAGGTGGTGCAGCTGGCGGTGTTCGCGGAGTCGGTGGAGCTGGCGGCGGTCGCCGCGTACCAGCTGGCCCTCGACTCGGGCCTGCTGTCCGATCAGGTCGCCGAGGTGGCGGCGATGTTCCAGGGCCACCACCGCCAGCACGCCCAGCTGATGCACGGGTACGTGGGCCCGCAGGCGGTGACCCTGCCCAACCAGACCCTGGTGCAGGCCGTCGTCCCGCAGATCGAGGCGGCCGCCGGCGAGCCCGACGTGCTGGAGGTGGCGTACGGCATCGAAGAGGGCGCGGCCGCCACCTACCTCTTCGCGCTGGGCATCCCGCTCGACCCGCTGGTCGCCGCCAAGCTCGCGGCGATCCTGCCCGTCGAGTCCCAGCACGCCGTCGTCCTCGGCCAGGTGATCGGCAAGCCGGAGGCCGACTACCTGCCGCCGCTCCAGACCCTCGACGGGGCGTTCGATCCCGCCCAGTACCCGATCGCCACGCCGGAGCAGCTCGAGGAGGTCACCGCCCCGTGAACCCTGATCTGTCGCGAGACGAGCTCCACCGCCAGCTGCGCGAGATCGAGGCCGCCCAGGCCGCCCTCGATCGCCCCTTCGCGGGCGCCCTCCGCCGGGCGCTGGAGGCCCGCCGGGCCGCCCGGCCCGCAGCCGCCGGCGTCGACCGCCGCCGCTTCCTGGTGGTCGGGGGCGGCTCGGTCCTGGCCGCGGCCGTGCTGGCGGCCTGCGGCGGGGGCAACGACGGCGAGAGCACGGCCCCCCTGCTCCCTCAGAGCGGCGACACCACCACCACCACGGAAGCGATGGGCGAGCTGGAGGTGGGCGACGGCGTGCTGCTGCGCACCGCCCAGTCCTACGAGCTGGCTGCGGTGGACACCTACGGCACGGTGCTCGAGTCGGGCCTGGTCGAGGATCGCGACGTGCGGCGCACCTTCGAGCTGTTCCTCGAGCAGCACGGCGACCACGGTGACCTGTTCGCCCAGACGCTCCGCGACCTGGGCGAGCCGACGGTCCGGGAGGCCAACGCCTTCGTGATGGACCAGATCGTCGCTCCCAGCCTGGAGGCGGTCGAGGACCAGGACGGCGCCATCGCGTTCTCGCACACCCTCGAGAACATCGTGGCCCAGACGTACCAGGCGTTCGTCGAGGTGCTGGCGTCGACCGACAACCGGCAGGTGATCATGTCGGTGGGCGGTGTCGAGGCCCGCCACACGGCCCTGATCGCCGGGTTCATGGCCACCGAGCCGCCCACTCCCCAGGTGCCGGCGCCCTTCCAGCCGATCACCGACGCACTGGGCCTGCGCAGCTACGTCGCCTGAGGCGGCCAACCCGGGCCTCGACCGTTCTCTGCCCGCCCCACCACCCCAGGGGTGGTCTGCTCGCCCGAGAACGTCGCCGCGGCCCCTCGATCGTCGGGTCGCGGGGCCGGGGATGCCCCTTCCCACACGGTGGGCGCTCGGGCACACTGGGGGAGACGGTGAGCCGGCCGGGTGGCCGCGGCCCGGCATCGACCGGGTCGAGGAAGGTCGGGGCTCCGCAGGGCAGGGTGCTGGCGAGAGGCCAGTCGGGGCGACCCGCAGGACAGTGCCACAGAGAGCAGACCGCCGATGGCCCCTCGGGGCACAGGCAAGGGTGAAACGGTGCGGTAAGAGCGCACCAGCGCCCGGGGCGACCCGGGCGGCTCGGCAAACCCCACCCGGAGCAAGGCCAAGTGTGGGACACGGGCGGCCCGCCCGGTGCTCCGCAGGGAGCACGGTCCCCAGGTAGGCCGCACAGATGGATGGCCACCCCGGCGCCCTCGGGCGTCGGACAGAACCCCGCCTACAGGCCGGCTCACCGTCACCACCGTCCTGACCTGCGGAGACGCCACGGACGAGCTACCCGGCCTCCGCGTCCCACGGCGGCGCGGCTCGCCCTCGGGCATCATCGTGCGATGCGCATCGGGATCAACGGTTCCAGCCTCATGGCCCTGGGGCGACCGACGTCCGAGCTCGTCGCCCACGCCGCTGCGGCCGAGGCCGACGGGTTCGCCACCTACTGGGTGGCGCAGCTCGCCGTGCCCGACGCCCTCACCGTGCTCGCGGTGGTCGGTCAGGCGACGGCGAGCATCGAGCTCGGCACCGCGGTGATCGCCACCTGGCCCCGTCACCCGCTGATGCTGGCCGCCCAGGCGTTGACGACCTCGGAGCTGTGCGGCGGGCGGCTCGTGCTCGGCATCGGCCTGGCCCACAAGTCGTCGATCGAGCAGTCGCTGCGGATCCCCTTCTCCCGGCCGGCTCGCCACATGGACGAGTACCTGTCGGTGCTGCTGCCCGTGCTCGCCCACCGGCGCGTGTCGTTCGAGGGCGAGATCTGGTCGGGCGAGGCCGACAACGTGGGCGGCCCGCCCGACGTCGCCGCACCGTCGGTGATGCTGGCGGCCATGGGCCCCCGCATGCTCGCCCTGGCGGGAAGCCGCACCGACGGGACCGTGCTGTGGCTGAGCGGCCCCCGCACCATCGAGTCCGAGATCGCGCCGGCCCTGGCAGCGGCGGCCGAGCGGGCCGGCCGGGCCCATCCCCGCATCGTGGCGAGCGTACCGGTGTGCGTCACCGACCGGCCCGAGCTGGCGAAGGGGCTCATCGGCGAGGTGCTGGTCGGCTACAACGACCTGCCGTCGTACCGGCGGGTGATGGACATCGAGGGCGTCGCCGGGCCCGCAGACGTCTCGTTGGTGGGCGACGAGGACACGGTCCGAGCGGGGCTGGCCCGCTTCGCGGCCGCGGGCACGACCGACTTCTCGGCGCTCGAGTTCGTCACCGACGACGAGGAGGCCGCCCGCACGCGCGCCCTGCTGCGGGCCGTGCACGCCACCTCGTGACGACCCCCGCCCGGGCGCCGCCGGAGGTCACCCTCAGGCGGGATACGCGACCCAGTGGGCGGCGTCGGCGTCGTACAGCTTGCACGCCTTCGTGTCGCGGAGGTAGCGGCGCAGGCTCCAGCGCTGCCGGCGGACCACGTCGGGGAACGCCTGCTCGATGGCGGCCGCCGCCCGGGGGAGCCGGTGGAAGGGGATCCGCGGGTCCACGTGGTGCGGGGTGTGCACGAAGATGTGGTGGAACCACAGCACGTCGACGACGGCCGGGAACTCCAGGATCGTGGTCGACTCCATCTGACCCCTGAACTGGGTCCACTCACGCGCCGGCCACCAGCGGATGTCGGGGGCGATGTGGTGGACATAGACGGTCCACCCGATCACGTGGCTGAAGACCAGGAACGGGATGACCAGGGCCATCAGCACGAGCCAGCCGGCCCGCAACGGCCCACCCTGCCACCAGCCGACCGCCACGAGCACCGCCGTCAGGCCCACCAGGCTCGCGGCCAGGAAGCGGTTGTTCCGGCGGTAGGGCGCGGCCCGCTTGCCCTCGGGGCGGAAGCGGATCATCTTGTTCCACCAGACCTCGCGGGTGTAGTACGCGCCGGCCCCGAGCCACGACCACTCGAGGCGGTGGCGCAGGCGCGCCAACCGGCCGAGCGCCTGGTACTGCTCGACGCTGAGCGGCTGCCACACGAAGTCGAACCCGAGCCGCGTGGTGAAGCCGTGGTGGATGCGGTTGTGCCCGAGGTCCCACGCGGCCTCGTTGTGGATCGAGGGCACCATGCACAGCCGGGCCACCCAGCGGTTGGCCGCCGCCGACCCGAAGAGCGCGCTGTGGGAGGCGTCGTGGCCGAGGACGAACAGCCCGGCGACGCCCAGACCGGCCAGCAGGCTCAGCCCGATCGACCACCACGCCGCGCCGGTGAGGACCAGCAGCACGACCGGCGCCAGCCACAGCAGGGCACCCTGCGCCACCGCCACGACGGCCCGTCCGGTCGGCCGCTCGTAGCAGGCCTCCGGGATCACGGCCCGCACCTCGGTGAGCGAGCCCTTGCGCGGCCGGGGGAGATCGGTCGTTGGTGAGGGCATGCCCCGACTGTACGACCCGACGAGGGAACGCCGCCAGCATCTGCTGTCAGCATCGACGGGCGGTGTGGTTCACTCTCCGCCATGGCGAGCGACGGCGCACCTGCGCCCGGCGACCCGGCAGGGCTCTCGCTGACGACGCTCGCCGACGAGAGCGGGTTGCCGGCGCGGACGATCCGCTACTACCAGTCGGAGCGGCTCCTCCCGCACCCGGAGCGGCGCGGGCGCGACGCCGTCTACCGCGAGGAGCACGTGCAGCGGCTCGCCCTCATCGCCGAGCTCCGCGACCGGGGCCTGAGCCTGGGGACGATCCGCGAGCTCGTCACCGCCGACCACCCGGTGCGCACCGTCGCCGAGTGGCTGGGGCTCGACGCCACCCTCAGCGCCCCCTGGTCCGACGACCGCCCCAGGGCCGTCACTCGAGAGGAGCTCCGCGAGCTGGTGGGCCGGGACCAGCCCGGCCTGCTGGGCGAGCTCGAGGCCGCCGGCTTCGTGGAGCCGGGGGACGACGGCACCTGGGTGGTGCCGAGCCCGGCCCTGCTCGACCTGGCTCTCGGCCTGCGCGACGCCGGCATCGACCTCGAGATCAGCGGCCGGCTCCGCGACCTGCTCGACCGGCGCCTCGCCCAGGCGGTCGACGCCGCCGTCGCGCTGCTCGTGGCGCGCACGGGCACGGGCTTCGCCGGCAACGCCACCCCCGCCGAGCTGACCACCGCCCTGGCCGCCCTGCGGCCGGCCGCACGCGACATGACCAGCCTGCTGGTCGCCCACCAGGTGGAGCGGGCACTGCGCCGGCTGGTGGAGTCCGGCCCGGCCGCCATGCGCCAGGCCCGCCGGCGCTGATCGGGCGGCTCGGCCCCGGCCCCACGGCCGGCCTCGGCGGGCTCGCGTCGGCCACCCCGCCGCCGTCGACGCGCCGGGCCGGGGAAACCCGTCGGACCCCGGCGGGCGGCGCGGTAGCGTCGGCGCACCGGAACGACGAGGAAGGAGGGTCGTCGATGCCTGCCGTCCCGCCCGCCCCCGTCGCGCGCGTCGCCTGAGCAGCGGCCCCGGGCCGGGCAGGGCCTCACCCGCCCGCCCGGCAGCTGCCGGCGCGACGCCCGCGACGCCACGATCACCACCTGCCCCGGCGGCCCTCCCGGCCGGCGCCGGCGTCGCGTCCCTGCTGCCCCCTGGAGCACCCGTGCCCGCATCCTCGCTCGACTCGCTCGGATGGCCGTCCGAGCTCGACCCCCACCTCCACGCCCACCCGTCGCTCACCCCCGCCCGCGTCGCCGTCGAGGGGCGCGGCGGGTGGACGGTGGTCGGCCCCGCCGGCGAGCTCCTCGCCGAGGCGAGCGGCCGCCTCCGCCACCGGGCCGACCCGCTCGGGCTCCCCGCCGTGGGCGACTGGGTCATGGTGGCGCCCCGCCCCGACGAGGGCCGCGCCACCATCCACGCCGTGCTCCCCCGCCGGACCGCGCTGGTGCGCAAGGTCACCGGCTCGGTGACGGCGCCGCAGGTGGTGGCGGCCAACGTCGACACCGTGCTCGTGATCGTCCCCCTCGACGTCGCCATCAACCCCCGGCTGCTCGAACGCCAGCTCGCCCTGGTGTGGGAGAGCGGCGCGGCCCCGGTCGTGGTGGCCGCCAAGGCCGACCTGGTCGGACCCGGCCCCGAGCTCGAGCGCGCCCTCGACCGGCTCCGTGACGCGGCCCTCGGCACCGACGTGCTGGCCCTCTCCTCGACCACCGGCGCCGGCGTCGGCGCGCTCGGGCGGTGGCTCCAGGCAGGCGCGACCCTGGCCCTCCTGGGCCGCTCGGGTGCCGGCAAGTCCACGCTCGCCAACCGGCTCCTCGGCGAGGAGCGCCTGGCCACGGGCACCGTCCGCGCCGGCGACGGGAGGGGCCGCCACACCACCAGCCGCCGCGAATTGGTGACGCTCCCCTCGGGTGCCCTCCTCATCGACACCCCGGGCCTGCGCGAGCTGGCGCTGTGGGGCGACGAGGGCGGCGTCACCGCCACCTTCCGGGATCTCGACGACCTGGCCGCGGCGTGCCGCTTCGCCGACTGCGGGCACCGCACCGAGCCCGGGTGCGCCGTGCTCGCCGCCGTCGACACCGGGGCCCTCGACCCCGAGCGCCTCGACGCCTGGCGGAAGCTCCAGCGCGAGCTGGCGCACCTGGCCCGCCGCCAGGACGCAGCCCTCGCCGCCCAGGAGCGAAGGAGGTGGGCAGCCCTGACGCGAGACGGCAGGCGTCGAGCCCGGCCGTGACCCCGTCGATCGCCGATCTCCGCGCCCGCCTGCGGGCGCTCACCGCGCACGACGAGCGGCGCCTCGGCCGGCGGCTGGACCGGCTCGTCCGGCCGGGAGACGGCCCACCCGACGCCGCCCTGCAGGAGCTGGCGCGGGAGGTCGAGGCGGCCGAGCAGCGGCTGGCCCGTCGCCTGGCGTCCGTCCCCGCGCTCGCCTACCCGGCCGCCCTGCCGATCACCGAGCGGCGCGACGAGCTCCTCTCGGCGATCCGCGACCACCCGGTGGTGGTGGTGGCCGGTGAGACCGGGTCGGGCAAGAGCACGCAGCTCCCCAAGCTCTGCCTCGAGGCGGGCCGAGGCGTGCGCGGCATGGTCGGCCACACCCAGCCCCGCCGGCTGGCAGCCCGCGCGATCGCGACCCGGGTCGCCGAGGAGATCGGCGCCGAGCTGGGCACCACCGTCGGCTACACCGTCCGCTTCACCGACCGGGCGAGCGAGGCGACGCTCGTGAAGGTGATGACCGACGGCATCCTGCTGGCCGAGACGCAGCGCGACCGCCTGCTCGCCCGCTACGACACCCTCATCCTCGACGAGGCCCACGAGCGCAGCCTCAACGTCGACTTCCTGCTCGGCTACGTGAAGCAGCTGCTCCCCCGCCGGCCCGACCTCAAGGTGATCATCACCTCGGCCACGATCGACACCGAGCGGTTCGCCGAGCACTTCGGCGGGGCCCCGGTGATCGAGGTGTCGGGGCGCACGTACCCGGTGGAGGTGCGCTACCGCCCCTACGGGATCGACCCGGGCGACGACCGCGACCAGACCCTGGCGATCTGCGACGCCGTCGTCGAGCTGGCGGGCGAGGGCCCCGGCGACGTCCTCGTGTTCCTGAGCGGCGAGCGGGAGATCCACGACACGGCCGGCGCGCTGCGGCGGCTGGACCTCGCGGGCACCGAGATCCTCCCGCTGTACGCCCGCCTCCCGTCCGCCGAGCAGCAGCGCATCTTCCAGCCCCACGCCGGCCGGCGGGTGGTCCTGGCCACCAACGTGGCCGAGACCTCCTTGACCGTGCCGGGCATCCGGTACGTCGTCGATGCCGGCACCGCACGCGTGTCCCGCTACAGCCGGCGCCTCCGGGTGCAGCGGCTCCCCATCGAGCCGATCTCGCAGGCGTCGGCCGACCAGCGGGCCGGCCGGTGCGGCCGGGTGGCGCCCGGGATCTGCATCCGGCTCTACGCCGAGGACGACCTGGCGGCCCGGCCGCCGTTCACCGAGCCGGAGATCCTGCGCACCAACCTGGCCTCCGTCATCCTGCAGATGGCCGCCCTCGACCTGGGCGAGATCGCCGCCTTCCCCTTCCTCGACGCCCCCGACGCCCGGGCCGTCAAGGACGGCGTCGCCCTCCTGGAGGAGCTCGACGCGTTCGATCCCGGCGCCCAGGGGACGCGGCACCGCCTCACAACCCTCGGGCGGCGCCTGGCCCAGCTCCCCCTGGATCCGCGGCTCGGGCGCATGGTCCTGGAGGCCGAGCGCACCGGCTGCGTGCGGGAGGTGATCGTGATCGCGGCCGCCCTCTCGATCCAGGACCCGCGCGAGCGGCCCGCGACCGCCGCGGCCGCCGCCGACGAGCTGCACGCGCGCTTCGCCGACGAAGGCTCCGACTTCCTCTCGTTCCTGCGCCTCTGGGACCACCTCCGGGCGCAGCAGCAGGCCCTGTCGGCCAACCAGTTCCGCAAGATGTGTCGGGCCGAGCACCTCAACCACCTCCGGGTGCGCGAGTGGCAGGACATCACCAGCCAGCTCCGACAGGTCGTGGCGGCCATGGGCATCCACGGCGGCCGGGTGCCGGCCGAGCCCGACCAGATCCACCGCGCGCTGCTGGCCGGGCTGCTGTCGCACATCGGGATGCGCGAGGGGACCACGCGCGAGTACCGGGGCGCCCGCGACGCCCGGTTCGTGATCGCCCGCGGCTCCGTCCTCGCCAGGAAACCGCCCCGTTGGGTGATGGCCGCGGAGCTGGTCGAGACGAACCGCCTGTGGGCGCGCACCACCGCCCGCATCCGACCCGAGTGGGCCGAGCCCCTCGCCGGACACCTGCT
Organism: Acidimicrobiales bacterium; assembly: GCA_016716005.1. NCBI lineage: Bacteria > Bacillati > Actinomycetota > Acidimicrobiia > Acidimicrobiales > Acidimicrobiales bacterium. The sequence goes on along the minus strand of JADJXE010000001.1, from coordinate 3,424,250 downwards.
CAGGCGCACGTACGGCGAGCCGCGCTGGGACGCCCGGCGCGGTGCCGCCATGGTCACCGAGAAGGCCTCCCTCTACGGCCTGCCGATCGTGGCCGGCCGGCCCGTCCCGCTCGCCAGGGTCGACCCCGCCGGCGCACGAGAGCTGTTCATCCGCCACGCGCTGGTCGACGGCGACTGGGAGGCCCCGCATCCCTTCCTGCGGCACAACCGACAGCTGCTCGACGAGGTGCGATCGCTCGTGGAACGGACGCGCCGGCCCGACCTGGTGGTCGACGACGAGGCCCTCGCCGCCTTCTACGCCGAGCGGATCCCCGCCGACGCGGTCTCCGGCCGGCAGTTCGACGCCTGGTGGAAGCGCCGGCGCGCCGCCGACCCCGACCTCCTCACGCTCACGCGCGACCAGCTGCTCGACCCCCAGGCCGGCGCCGCCGCCGCCGCCGACTTCCCCGACCGGTGGCGGCAGGGCGACCTGGAGCTGGCGCTGACCTACGAGCTCGACCCGGGGTCCCCGACCGACGGCGTCACGGTGCACGTGCCCGTCGCCGTGCTCGACCGGGTGGGAGCGGCCGGGTTCGACTGGCAGGTCCCGGGCCTCCGCCGCGAGCTGGTGACGGCGCTGCTGCGGTCGCTGCCCAAGCCGCTGCGGCGCCACGTGAGCCCGGTGGCCGACCACGCCCGGGCGTTCCTGGCCGCGACGTCCCCCGACGACGGGCCACTCCTGGAGGCCCTGGCCCGATCGGTCGCCCGCGAGGCGGCCACGCCCGTCCCGCCGGACTCCTTCGCCCTCGACCGGGTGCCCGACCACCTCCGCGTGTCCTTCTCGGTCGAGGACGACGCCGGCCGCGTGCTCGCCGTCGGGAAGGACCTCGACCAGTTGCAGGCCCGGCTCCGAGCCCGCGTGCGCGAGGCGATCGCCGAGTCGGCCGCCGACGTGGAGCGCACCGACCTGCGGGCCTGGACGATCGGCACCCTGCCCCGGACGGTCGAGACCGCCCGATCGGGGCACACGGTGCGGGGCTACCCGTCGCTCGTCGACGAGGGCGACCACGTGGCCGTGCTGGTGCTGGCCAGCCGGGCCGACCAGGACCGGGCGATGCCCGCGGGCACCCGGCGGCTCCTGCTGCTCACGCTCCCCTCCCCCCGCAAGGCCCTGGCCGGCGCGGTCACCAACGAGCTCGCGCTGGCGATGGCGCGGGTGGGGCTGCACGGCGGGGGCCAGCTCCTCGACGACTGCGCGGCCTGCGCCGTCGACGAGCTGGTCGCCGCCCACGGGGGGCCCGCCTGGGACGAGGAGGGGTTCCGGGCGCTGCAGGCCGCCCTGCGCCACCGGGTGACGCCGGCGGCCCTGGCCGTCCTCGACGACGTGGGCCGGATCGTCGTCGCCTGGGCGGCGATCGAGGCCCGGCTCGAACGGCTCACCGCGCCATCCGTGCAGGCCTCGGTCGCCGACGTGCGCGCCCACCTGGGCCGCCTCGTCCACCCCGGCTTCGTCACGGCGACCGGCGCCAGCCGCCTGCCCGACGTGGCGCGGTACCTGCAGGCGATCGAGCGCCGGCTCGACCGGCTCGCGGGCGACGTCGCCCGCGACCAGCAGCGCATGCGGTCCGCGCGATCGCTGGAGCAGGCGTACCAGCAGTGCCGGGCGGCGCTCCCCGCCGACCGCCGGGCCGACGCCGAGCACGTGCGCTGGATGCTCGAGGAGCTCCGCGTGAGCCTCTTCGCCCAGGTGCTCGGCACCGCCTTCCCCGTCAGCGAGCAGCGGGTCCGCCGCGAGCTCGACCGGATCACCGCCGCCGGCTGACGCGGCGTCCCCGGCGCGGGATGATCACCGCGCCGGCAGCCGGCCGCCGGCGAGAGGAGGGCCCGTTGGGACCGACGAGGTGGGGTACGTGCTTCGTGACCGGCGCCGGGAGCGGCATCGGCCTGCACCTGGCCACGATCCTGGCCGCCGAGGGGTCGTCGATCGCGGCCTTCGATCTCGACCTCGCCGGCACCGCCCGGGCGGCCATGGCCGACGCCGGGGGGCGCCCGGGGCAGCGCTGCACGTTCCACCAGGTCGACGTGGGCGACGCTGCCGCGATCGCCGCGGCCTTCGAGGAGGCTGCCGCGCTGGTGGGCCGGCCCCACCTCCTGGTCAACTCGGCCGGCATCAGCCGCAACGACGTGTTCTCGGCGTCGACCACGGACGACTTCGAGCAGACCGTCCACGTCAACCTGGTGGGCAGCCGCAACGTGGCGCACGGCGCCCTGCCGCTGATGCAGCGGGGTGACCGACTGGCGCTGATCTCCTCGCTCGCGGGGCTGCTGGGAGGGTACTCCTACGCGGCGTACGCAGCGTCGAAGGCCGGGGTGATCGGCCTGGCCAAGGTGCTGCGCCTCGAGTACGCGCCGCTCGGCATCGGTGTGTCGGTGATCTGCCCACCCGAGATCATGACCCCCATGGTGGAGCGCTACGCCGCCACCATGCACCCGGCCACCCGGGCGCTGAAGGACGTGGCCGGCACCCTCCCCATCGACCAGGCGTGCCGGTCGATGCTCCACGGGCTCGAGCGGGGTCGGTTCATGGTCGTACCCGGGTCGCGTGCCCGGCGGACGTACTGGCTGAACCGCCTGGCGCCCGACCGGGTGACGCAGGCCATCACCGACCGGATCGTGCGCAACGCGCTCGCCACCCACCCCGAGGCCGATCCCTTCGCCCCGCCCCGGTCCTTCGACGAGCGCTGACCCCGACCGCGGCGCGCTGCGGCCATCACGAGCCGCCGGACGGCCACCGGCGCCGCCCCCGCCCGGGCCGCGGGGGCGCGCGCCATGGCGTTCGGCGGGCGGCTACCGTCGTCCGGATGCCCCCCCACGCCCCCCGGCCGGGGCGCAGCCGCCGTGCCACCCGGCTGCTGACCGTCCTCCTGCTGCTCGCCACCGGCGTGCTGCTCGCCCACCCTGCGCCCGCTCGGGCCGCCGGCGCGCCCGTCGCGCTGCCGGGACCGCTCGCCGGGCTCCAGGCGGTCGGGAACGAGGACGGCGCGACCATCGCCTGGGGCGTGGTGGCCGCCGGGCCCGACGAGGGCGCGGTCGCCAAGGTCGACCTGACCAGCGGCGCAGTGGTCGACCTGGCCCGCCCGGCGGGCCGGCCTGCGCCCGCCGGCTCGCCGATCACGGGCCTGCTCGCCGGGGACGACACGTACGTGGTGCTGCGGGGGCGGTCCGTGCAGACCTTCACCGACGCCCTGCCGGGCTCGCCGATCTCGCCCATCCGCCGCCTGGCGCGCCTCGACCTGCCCGCCGCCCTCGGGTGCGGCCCCGACGACCCGCTCACCGGGGGCACCCTCGCAGCCGACGGCCGCATCGCCCTCGTGACCGCGGGCGGCACGGCCGGGATCGTGCCCGGCTCGCTCCCCGCCGAGCAGCTGCGGTGGACGGCCACGCTGCCCGACGCGTGCGACGGCCAGCCGCCCGGCGCCCGGGCCGGGATCGGGCCCGGGGCCGCCGGGGCCCTGGTGGTCGCCCGCCCCACGGCGACGGCCAGCCTCGCGGTCGGGCCGGACGGCCTCGCCGTGCAGTGGTCGGCAACCCACGGCTCGACCACCGCCGGTGGCCCGGTACCCGCGCCGGTGCTGGTCGCCGGCGCCGACCCGGTCGTCGCCACCGTCGCCCCCGGTGAGCCCGTCGCCCTCAGCCTGTGGTGGGCCGCGGACCCGCCCGCCGGGTGGGAGCCCGGGGCCGGGGCCGACACCGACCCCCGCCAGGCCTGCCGCGCCCCCCTGCCGGCGGGCCGCCCCACCGGGCTCGCCGCCGACGGCGCGGGCGTCGTCGTGGCCATCGCCTCGCCCGACGACGGCCCGGGCGCGCTCGTGCGGGTCGACTGGGACGCGGCGACGCGCACGTGCACAACCCGTTGGACGCAGCCGGTCGACCAGCTCGGCTCGGCGCCCGTGCTCACCGAGGCCGGGCTGTCCGTCGTGGGCCGCCGTGAGGGCACCGTCGGCCTCCTCACCCTCGACCCGGCCACCGGCGCGTCACGGACCTGGGCGCCGGGTGTGGTGCCAGGCTGCACCGACACGTGCGCGGCCGGGTCGGTGGCACTCGCGGCCATGCCGGGGGGGCTGGTCGTGGCCGGTCCGACCGGCGTCGCACCGGTGCTGGCCGGGAGCGCGACGCCGACCCCGACCCCGCCGAGCAGTGACGGCGGATCCCCCACCACTACGGTCGCCGGCACCATCCCGGGCGGCACGGTGCCCGGTGGCGGCACCATCCCGGGCGCCACGGTGCCCGGTGGCGGCACCATCCCCCCGGGTGGTGGCAGCGGTCTCGGGCCGCTGTTCCCGGGGGGGCCGTCGGTCCCGATCGTCACCACGGTCCCGCCGCCCACGGTCCCCACCAGCCCGCGGCCGACGAGGCCGCCGCGCACCGTGCCGGCGACCCCGCCCGGCTCCGTCATGGACCTCGGCGACCTGGTGGGCTCGGCGCTGGCGGGGTCGAGCCTCGACCTGGGCGCAGCCACCTCGACCACGATCGCCCCGGCCGAGGCCAGCGACGACCCGGCGGCCGGCGTTACCACCAGCACCTCCGGGCCCGGTGGCCCGTCGAGCGACGACACGGCCGATCCCGATGCCGATGCCGATGCCGGCACCGACGAGGCCGTGACCGCCACGGCCGACGATGGCGGATCCGGCTCGGGGCTGGTCGACCTGCTGCTCGTCCTGGGGGCCGGGATCGCCGTGGTCGCCGCCACCACGGTCGCGATCCGCACGGCCGACCGCCGTCGCCTCAACTGACCGTCGGCGATCTCGATCGCCGTCTCAGCCCAGGTGGGTGCGCTCGTTGAAGCCCCGCAGCACCGGCCCGCGCGGGCCGATGCCGACGGTGGTGATCGAGGCCGGGTCGAGGTGCGTGCGCCACGAGACCCCGTCGCCGACGCCCAGGGCCCAGGCCACCGCCGCCTTGATGGGCGAGACGTGGCTCACCACCACCACGTCGGCCCCGCTGGCCACGGGCACGAGGTCGTCGCACGCGGCCCGCACCCTGGTGCCGAGATCGGCGAGCGACTCGCCGCCCGACGGTGCGAAGCCGGGCTCGGCCCGCCACCGGGCCCACACCTCCGAAGGGACATCGCCCAGCGGGACCCCGTCGTACTCCCCGTAGTCGAGCTCGACCCACCGGTCGTCGATCTCCACCGGCGTGCCGCCCGCCGCGATGGCCTCCGCGGTCTGGCGCGCCCGGCGCAGCGGGCTCGACACCAGCCGCGCCCCGGCTGGCAGGGCGGCGGCGAGGGCCTCGGCCTGGCGCCGACCGACCTCGTCGAGCGGTGGATCGAGCCGACCCAGGAGCAGCCCGCCGGCGTTGGCGGCGGTGCGCCCGTGCCGCACCAGGATCAGCACGAAGGTGGCGGTGGCTGGGGGCCGACCAGGCTGCGGTCGAGGCGGCCGGTGCGCCAGAAGGCGCGACGGCGCTCGGCGTCGTCGAGGCCGAAGCGGAACCAGCACCACACCAGCGCCAGCGCGCCCACCACCTCGAGGACGAGGTTGACCCACCCCCGGTCGAGGCTCGGGATCGGGCTCCCGCCCAGCGACCATCCGGTGAGCGGCCACCAGAAGGCATCGGTGTCGGCCCAGGCTCCGTCCAGCACCAGGTGCAGGAACATCCCGATGGGGAGGGCGAGCAGCCGACGCCGGAGGGCGCGCCGATGGCGGGTGGCCAGCATCACGGCGAGGAGCAGGGCCACGCTGAACAGCACCGAGTGGGCGGCCCAGGTGCCGCCGGTGACGGCGTCGACGAGGTCGGGGGCCAGGGCACCGGCCACCACCAGGCGGTAGTCGATGGCGGGGTCGCGGAACACGATCCAGACCAGCAGCACCGACATCCCGGCGAACCAGAGCACCATGGCCGGGCTACCGCGAGCGGACGAGGATCCGCCCGCACTGCTCGCAGTGCACGATGGCGTCGGGGGGGAGGCCGCGGATCCGGTCGAGCGCCACCGCGGACAGGGTGAGGTGGCAGCCTCCGCAGCTCGAGCGGGTGAGGGGTGCGGCGGCCACCCCACCCAGCTTGGCGCGCAGGCGCTCGTACTCCGCCTGCAGGGCGTCGGGGACATCGGCGGCGGCCCGCTCGCGCGCCCCCAGCTCGGCGCCCAGCTCGGCATCGATCTCCGCCTCGGCGACGGCCAGCTCGTCCCGGCCGGCGACCACCTGTCGCTGGAGCTCGACGCGCTGATCGTCGAGGCGTACCAGCGCGGCGTCGGCGGCCTCCACCGCCTCGAGCACCTCGAGGAGCTCGTCCTCGAGGTGGCCGTGGCGCTCGAGGACCCCGTCACGCTCCAGGGCGAGGGCCTGGAGCTCTCGGGGCACGCTGCCCTGGGCCAGCTTCTTGTCGAGCTCGACGGCCCGCCGCTCCAACGCGTCGAGGTCTCCCTCCAGGCGGGCCTGGCGGGTACCGAGATCGTCACGGCCCGCCTGGACCCCGGCCCGCTCGCCGGCCAGCGCCTCCAACGCAGCCTCCAGCTCGGCCAGGGCGGCCCGGGGCGGCAGGGTCGCCCGGCGGTGGCGCAGCTGGTCGATGCGGGTGTCGTGCTCCTGCATCACCAGGAGCTGCCCGGCCGCGGTCACGGGGAGAAGCCCGGCGGCACGATCGGGATCGGCACCTGGGAGATCGGCGGCAGGGTGGAGGGCGCGGTGGTCGAGGGGGGCGCCGTCGTCGGGGGCGCCACGGTGATAGGGACCGACGTGGGCGGCAGCGGCGGCTGCGACGCCGGCGGGGTCGAGGTGGTCGGTGCCGGCTCGGTCGGCACCGTGGTGGATCCCTCCCCGCCCGGGGTGGTGCCCGAACCGGTGTCGCCGGTGTCGCCGGTGTCGCCGGGGCTGTCGCCGGTCACCACGGGGCGGTCGCCGGTGCGGTCGGGGGCGTCGTCGTCGTTGGCCAGGTCGGCGCCGGAGCACCACGTGCGGGTCGAGCCCCGGGCGATGTCGTCGAACCGGGTGGCGACCGGGGAGACCTCGCCCTCGCGAGGGACCGTGGGCGGCGGACCCGACGCCTCGGCCAGGGCCAGGAAGCGGTCCTCGCGGCACTCGTCGTCGGGCACGAACAGGCGGGTGCCCTCTCGGTAGGGCTCGGGCGGCTCGGGGAACGCCAGCTCGGCCTGGCCGTCGAGGGCGGCGGTCATGTACTTCTGGAAGATCTCCGCGGGGTAGGTGCCGCCGAACACGTTGATGCCACCCAGGTTCGTCATCGGGAGGCGCCCGCCCGGTGCGCCCATCCACACCGCGGTGACGAGCTGCGGGGTGTAGCCCACGAACCAGGCGTCGGCGTTGTCCTCGGTGGTGCCGGTCTTGCCGGCGACCTGGCGGTTCCCGAGGGCTGCGCCCTCGCCCGTGCCGTTCGTCACGACCCCCTGCAGGACGTCGGTGGCCATGCGGGCGACGTCCTGGTCGAGCACCCGCTCGGGGTCGGCCTCGTGCTCGAAGACCACGTCGCCGTCGGCCGTCTCCACCCGCTCCACCACGTAGGGCTCGTTGCGCACGCCGTCGTCGGCCAGGACCCCGTAGGCCGACGCCATGTCGAGGGGCGAGACCAGCATGGTGCCGAGCGGCAGCGACAGGACCGGGTCGAGGCGGCTGCTCACGCCCATCCGCTGGGCCGCGTCGATCACGTTGTTGAGCCCCACCGCCAGGCCGAGCCGGACGAAGGCGCAGTTGATCGACGACGCCGTGACCCGGTACAGGCTTCCGCTCCCGCCGTGCGAGCGCACCACGTAGTCGTCCTGGCCCGGGATCTCGAACCGGCAGGGGCTGCTGCCGTCGATCGTGTCGTCCGGGATCGCCCCGTGCTCCAGCGCGGCGACCAGCGCGAAGGTCTTGAACGACGAGCCGGTCTGGCGCAGCCCCTGGGTGGCCAGGTTGAACTTGAACCGCTCGAAGCCGGGCCCGCCCACCATGGCCCGCACCGCCCCGGTGCGAGGGTCGAGGGAGGCGACGGCGGCGGTGAAGAGCCAGGCGTCGGGCGGCACCGTGCTGTTGCGGGCAGCCAGGGCGGCGGCCTGCAGGCGCGGGTCGAAGGTGGTGTAGATGCGCAGGCCCCCCTTGAACACCGCGTTGTAGCGCTCCTGAGGGGTCTCGCCGAGGCGCTCGTCGTCGAGCAGCTGCTGCTTGACCTCCTCGACGAAGTAGTCGTCGGGCGGCGGCAGGAGCTGCTGCACGCGATCCGGCAGCGGCGCCAGGTCGTAGTAGTCGGCCTCACGCTGGGTGAGCTCGCCCAGCGCGACCAGCCGCTGGAGCACCTCGGAGCGCCGGCCCAGGGCACCCTCGGGGTCCTGCACCGGGTCGTAGCCCGCCGGGTTGCGGATGAGCCCGGCCAGCAGGGCCGCCTGCGGCAGCAGGAGCTGCTCCACGTTCACGCCGAAGTACGTCTCGGCCGCGGCCTGCACCCCGTAGGCGCCGTTGCCGAAGTACACGGTGTTCAGGTACCGCTCGAGGATCTCGTCCTTCGTCATCTCGTCCTCGAGCCGGACCGCCAGGACCGCTTCCTTCAACTTGCGCTCGGCGTCGCGCTCCGGGGTGAGCAGCGCGTTCTTCACGAGCTGCTGGGTGATGGTGGAGCCACCCTGCTCGATGCCGCCGCTCGACACGTTGGCGAACAGCGCCCGGATCGTCGAGCGGAGGTTGACGCCGCCGTGCTCGTAGAAGTCCTCGTCCTCCACCGCCAGCACGGTGTCGATCACCACCTGCGGCACCTGGTCGAGCCGCACGTCGGAGCGGTTCTCCTCGGCGTGCAGCGAGGCCAGGAGGGTGCCGTCGGCGGCATAGACCAGCGAGCGCTGGGCCAGCGGATCGAGGTTGATGTCCTCGGGCCTCGAGCTCGTCGAGGACGCGAGCTGGCGCGCCGGGGGGACGAGCGCCACCGCCGTGGCCGCCAGCCCGATGCTTGCGACCAGAATCAGCACGAGGAGTCGGACGACGCGCATGGCGTGATCAACCTACCGCCGGCGGGCACCCCACCGGCCGCGGCGGGGGGCTACCGTGCCCGCCCATGCCGCACGAACGCAGGTTCCGCTTCGGTGTCCAGCTGGCCACCGCCCCCGACCGCGAGAGCTGGGCCGCCCTGGCCCGGAAGGCGGAGGCGCTCGGCTACTCGAGCCTGTTCGTCCCCGACCACTTCGGTGACCAGCTGGCGCCCGGTCCGGCGCTGATGGCCGCGGCCGACGCCACCACAGACCTGCGGGTCGGTGCCCTGGTCTGGGACAACGACTACCGCCACCCGGTCGTGCTGGCCATGGAGGCCGCGACCATCGACCTGCTGAGCGGCGGGCGGCTCGAGCTCGGCCTCGGTGCCGGGTGGATGCGCACCGACTACGAGCAGTCGGGCATCGCCTACGACCCCCCGGCCGTGCGGGTCGACCGCTTCGAGGAGTCGATCGCGGTGCTCAAGGGCCTGTTCGCCGAGGGCCCCTTCTCCCATCGGGGCCCCCACTACACGATCACGGGGCTCGACCTCCGGCCCCGGCCGGTGCAGCGGCCCCACCCGCCGTTGCTGATCGGCGGCGGTGGCCGGCGGGTCCTGTCGATCGCGGCCCGCCACGCCGACATCGTGGGTGTGAACCCTCGGCTCCACGCCGGGGAGATCGGGCCCGACGCCTTGGCCGACGCCACCGCCGACGCCGTCGACCGCAAGGTCGGCTGGGTCCGGGAGGCGGCCGGTGACCGCTTCGACGACCTCGAGCTGAACGTGCTGGCCTTCGTCGCGATCGTCACCGACGATCCGGGGCCGATGGCGGAGCTGGTCGCGGGCGGGATGGGCCTCGATCCCGCCGACGTGCAGGGAACCCCGCACGTGCTGCTGGGCAGCGTCGAGCAGATCGCCGAGACCCTCCACGCCCGGCGGGAGCGGTGGGGGTTCAGCTACGTCGTGGTGCAGGGCGACGCCATGGACGGCTTCGCCCCCGTGGTCGCCCGCCTGGCCGGCACCTGATCGGTGGCGGCCTCGCTGGCACTGGCCGGTGGCGGCTTCATGGCCACCGTGCACGGCCTGGCGGCCCGGAACCTGGGGCTGCCGGTGGTCGCGGTGGCCGGCCGCGACCCGGAGCGGGCCGCGGTACTCGCGTCCCGCCTCGGGGCCCGGGCGTGCCGCACCGCCGACCTGCCGGCGGGCGCCGACGTGGTGATCGTGGCCACGCCGCCGGCGAGCCACGTCGAGCTGGCCCTGGCCGCCCTCGAGGCCGGCGCGGGGGTCGTCGTGGAGAAGCCGCTGTGCACGAGCCTGGCCGACGCCGACCGGCTGGTCGAGGCCGAGCAGCGTCTCCCGCGGGTCGGCTACGCCGAGAACCTGGCCTTCGCGCCGGTGGTCGTCCGGGCCGTGGAGGAGGCGGCGAGCCTCGGCCCGCTCCACCACCTCGAGGTGCGGGCCGTGCAGGGCCGGCCCACCTGGGGGGCGTTCCTCACCCGCGACTGGGGAGGCGGCGCCCTGTTCGACCTGGGCGTGCACCCGCTGGCCGTGGCCCTGCTGCTGGCCCGGCCGGCGCCACCGGTGGCGGTGGCCGCCCGGCTCGAGGGCGCCGCCGACCACCCCACCGACGAGCACGCCGAAGTCGATCTGACGTTCGCGTCGGGGTTGCGCGCCCGGGTCGTGGCCAGCTGGGCCTCGCCGTCGCAGGCGTGGGACCTGCAGGCGGCGAGCGGCTCGGGGGTCGTGCGCGCCGAGCTGCTGCCCGCGCCCTCGCTGGAGCGCAACGGCGAACCCGTCGGGCTCCCGGCCGCCACCGCCGATCCGGTGCTCCTCGAGCAGTACGGCTACGTGGGCCAGCTCCACGCCTTCGCCGACGACATCACCCTGGGCCGGCGGCCCTGGCCCGACGCCGCGTTCGGCCGCGAGGTGCTCGACGTGGTGTGCGGCGCCTACGCGTCGGCCGCGGCCGGGGGAGCGGCCGTGCCCCTCCCCTTCGAGGGCCCCCGCGACCGCACCCCGCTGGAGCTCTGGCGGCCGGAGGGCTGAGCGGGGGCCTGCCACCGCGAGCGGTCCGAGGCGTGCGAGGATTCCCGGCCGTGCCCCGTGTCGCCAAGATCGGCCTGATCGCGCTCGCTGTGGTCGGCGGGCTGCTCGTGCTCCTCGTCGGCAGCTCCCTCGTCGACAGCTGGATGCACCGCGGCCGGGCCGAACGCAACGTCACCCTCGCCGGCCAGCAGGTGGGGGGCCAGAGCCGCGCCGAGGTCGAGGCCCACGTCGCCGACCTCGCCAGCGGGTTCTCGGCCACGCCGGTGACGGTCGAGGTGCCGGAGGGCACCGGCTTCGAGACCACGGCCGACGAGCTCGGCCTCACGGTCGACGAGGAGGCGACCGTCGATGCGGTGATGGCGGCCGGGCGGTCGGGGTTCGTGCTGGGCCGGCCGTTCTCGTGGCTGCGCTCGCTCACGTCGGGACGAGCCGTCGACGTGCGGCTCGACGTCGACGACGAGCGGGTGCTCAACGCCAGCCTCCACCTCGGCACCGCCGACTTCGTGGCCCCGTCCGAACCCAGCCTGACCCTGGACGAGGCCGGCCAGCTGCGCGTGGTCGAGCCGGTGCCCGGCTCCGGCATCGATCCCGTCGAGCTGGCCGACTCGCTCCGCTCGGTCGCCTACCGGGAGGGCGAGATCAGCGTCCGGGCCGGCCTCACCGACGTCCCGGCCCGCTACACCCGCGACGACGCCGAGGTGCTGCTGGGCGAGGCCGAGCGGCTCACCGGGCAGGGCCTCGAGGTGACCGCCGGCGACAGCTCCACCACCATCCCGGCCGAGACGCTGCGCTCGTGGATCACGGTGACCCCTGCCGACGCCGGTCTGGTGCTGGCCTTCGAGCCGGCCCGCGTGGGCGAGGCCCTCCCGGGGCTGCTGCCCGACGCCGGCGAGGCCCCGGTCGACGCCGGCGCCACCATCGTGGGCGGCGCCGTGGTGGCGACGCCGGCCAGGTCCGGCACCGGCTGCTGCGCGCCGGAGGCCACGGGGCTGATCCTCAACGCACTGGAGCGCGCGGACAGGGGGCCCATCGAGCTCCCCCTCACCGTCCGAGAACCCGACCGCACCGACGCCCGGCTCGCCGAGCTCGGGATCGTCGAGCCCGTCGCCAGCTTCACCACGAACCACGCCTGCTGCGCGCCGCGGGTGCAGAACATCCACCGGATCGCCGACATCCTGCGCGGCTACATCATCGAGCCCGGCGAGATGCTGTCCGTGAACACCGTCGTGGGGCGGCGCACCACCGAGAACGGCTTCGTGGCCGCCCCCGCCATCGTGAACGGCGAGTTCGCCGACGAGGTCGGCGGCGGCATCTCGCAGTTCATGACCACGATCTTCAACGCCGCCTTCTTCGCCGGGCTCGACTACGGCGAGTACCAGGCCCACACGATCTACATCTCGCGCTACCCGTACGGGCGGGAGGCCACGATCAACTACCCGCACCCCGACCTGCAGATCGTCAACAACACGCCCTACGGCGTGCTCGTCTGGCCCACCTACAGCGACACCTCGATCACGGTCACCCTGTACTCGACCAAGAACATCGAGGCCGCGCAGACCGGGCAGACCACGTCGGCCTCGGGCTCGTGCACGGCCGTGACCACCGAGCGGACCCGCACGTACCTGGAGACCGGAGAGCAGGCGACGGACACCGTCCGGGCCCTCTACCGGGGGGGCGAGAACCGCACCTGCAACGACGGCGGCCCGCCTCCCGCCCCGCCGGGCCAGCCGCAGCCCACCGGGCCCCCGCCGCCCACCACGGCGCCGCCCGCCATCACCGCGCCACCCGCGACGACCTCCCCGCCGCCGGCGGCACCGCCCACCACGGCGCCGCCCGCCACCACCGCGCCACCGCCCACGACGCCCCCCGCCACGGCGCCGCCGCCCACGACGGTGTCGATCCCGCCCGACCTCACCCTGCCGCCGCCTCCCTGACCCCGGGGGGCCGAGCAGACCGGCGGGCCCGTCAGATCATGATGTTGGCGCCGTCCAGCACCCGCCCGGCCAGCTCCTCGTCGCCGCGCACGGCGACGCGCCCCTCGGCCCGGAGCCGGCCGGCGCCCCAACGGCCGGTCATCAGACAGCAGAACGCCTCGGTGTCGAGGGCGAGCACGGCGGTGGGCTCGGCCGGTGCGTCGTCGAGCAGGCGGGCCCGCCCGTCGACCACCCCCACGGCGACGGTGCGCGCCTCCGGCCCGGTGACGTCCACCACCACGGTGGTGCCGTCGGGCGCCCCCGCTCGCTTGCCCACCACCATGGGGAGGCCCCGCACGAAGCGTCCCACGGCCAGCGCGACCACCGGGCCCGTCAGGTGCCCCGGCACGGCGGCGGCTCGGCGCACGTCCTGCTCGTGGACCCAGCAGTCCATGACGCGGACCGACATGAACTCGCGGTAGGGCGCCTCTCCCACCGGGCTCGGCCCCAGCTGGTCGAAGCGCTCGGCCGGCATCGAGCGCAGCTCCTCCAGGCGCAGGCCGGTGACGTGGCGCAGCTGGGCGACCACGGCGTCGCCCGAGAGGCCGCGCACCCCCTCGACCCACGCCTCGTTCACGGCCCCGATCGGGTTCTTCACGTGGGGTGCCTCGATCGGCGGGCCCGGCGGCTGCTCCCCGAGGAGCATGCGCTCGGTGCCGATGACGTGCGCGTACTGGTCACGCACCGTCCACCCCGGGCAGTCGGTCGGCAGATCCCAGGCGTGCCCGGGCAGCGACGCGCCCAGCCCGGCCAGCGCGTCCCACTCCTCGGCCAACAGGTCGACGACCGGCTCGCTCACGTGCCCCCTCCTCGTCCCGGCCCGCACGGGCCGCCGACTGTCTAGTCGCGGCAGATGCGATGGGCCCGCGCCGTCGCCTCGGCGACGATGTCGTCCTGACCCGGGACCACGCGGTGGCGCATGCGCACGACCCCGTCGATCACGACGGTGTCCACGCAGGCGCCGGTGGCGGCGTAGACGAGGTTGGAGGTCTGGTCGTGCGCGGGCGCCAGCTCGGGCTGGTCGAGACGGGCCAGCAGGAAGTCGGCCGGCTCGCCCACGGCCAGCCGCCCGCCCGGCCCCAGCAGGGGGGCCCGGTGCCCGGCCGCGACGTCCCACGCCTCGGCGGCCGGGACGGCCGACGGGTCCTTGGCCACGTGCTTCTGCAGCAGGGCGAAGAGCTTGACCTCCTGGAACAGGTCGAGGGCGTTGTTGGAGGCCACCCCGTCGGTGCCGAGGCCGACGGGGATCCCGCGTCGCCGCGCCTCCTGGTACCGGAACACGTCGCCCACGGCCAGCTTGAGGTTGGAGGTGGGGGTGGTGACGATCGTGGTCCCCCGCGTCGCGAGCACGTCGCGCTCCTCGTCGTCGAGCCAGATCCCGTGGGCGAGCACGGTGCGCTCCCCCAGCAGGCCGAGCCGGTCGAGGTAGATCACCGGCCGGACCCCGTGGGCGGCCACGCAGTCGTGCACCTCGCGCTCGGTCTCCGAGCAGTGGATGTGGACGGGGAGCCCGCGGTCGGCCGCCTGCTCCGCCACCCACGACAGGCCCTCGGTCGACACCGTGTAGATGGCGTGCGGGCCCAGCGCGGCCCGGACCCGGTCGGAAGCGCCGGACGCGGCCTCGGTGGCCTCGTCGACCGCGTCCTGCAGCTCGGGCAGGCGCGACGGGTCGTGCCCGTCGATCAGCGGCGCCGCCACCGTGGCCCGCAGCCCCAGCTCGTCGACCGCCCGCACCACCCCGCGGGGATGCCAGTACATGTCCCAGAACGCGACGGTGCCGGTGCGGAGCATCTCGAGCCCGGCCAGCTTGGCGCCCCAGAACACGTCGTCCTCGGAGAGCCGGGCCTCGGCCGGCCAGATCCGCGAGCGCAGCCACTCGTCGAGGGGGAGGTCGTCACCGAACCCGCGGAACAGGGTCATGGCCGAGTGGGTGTGGCCGTTCACCAGGCCGGGCAGGAGCGCCAGGCCGGTGGCGTCGATCTCCTCCGCCCCGGCTGGCAGGGAGACGCTGCCGACCGGCCCCAGCGCGACGATCTTCCCGCCGTCCGCCACCAGCTCGACCCGGTCATCCTCGAGTGACGCGTTCCTGACCACGACCGCCATCCCCCGATGCTCGCGCGCCGTAGGGTCGTCGACGTGCGCGACGACCCCTTCGCCCTCGCCGCCGCGGCCGCGGCCGCGCTCACCGAGCGCACCGGGCGCCCCCGCCACGATGTCGCCGTGGTGCTCGGCTCGGGATGGGCGAGCGCCGCCGAGCTGCTCGAGGAGGTCGCCGGCGCCCCGCCCGCCCGCGTCGACCTGCGCCAGGTGCCGGGCTTCCCGCACCCGACCGTCGAGCACCACCGGGCCACCGCCCACAGCCTCGCCGTGGGCGAGCGCTCGGTGCTGGTGCTGGCCGGCCGGGTCCACCTCTACGAGGGGCGCGACCCGGCGGAGGTGGTCCACGGCGTGCGCACGGCGGCGGCGACGGGCTGCCGGGTGGTCGTGCTCACCAACGCCGCCGGCAGCATCGATCCGGCGGTGGCGGTGGGCACACCGGTTCTCATCGCCGACCACCTCAACCTCACCGGCCGCAACCCGATCGTGGGCCTGGCCGACCGGCCGGGGGCGCCGCGGTTCCCGGATCTCAGCGCGGTGTACAGCCCCCGCCTGCGCGCCCTCGCCCGGCACGCGGACCCCACCCTCACCGAGGGCGTGTACGCGGGGCTGCTCGGCCCCAGCTTCGAGACCCCGGCGGAGATCCGGGCGCTGGCGGCCCTGGGCGCCGACCTGGTCGGGATGTCCACCGTGCTCGAGGCCATCGCCGCCGCCCAGCTCGGCGTCGAGGTCCTGGGCCTGTCGTTGGTCACCAACCCGGCCGCGGGCACGACCCCGGCCCCCGTCCGCGCCGACGACGTCTTCGCCGCGGCCCGAGCCGCCGTCCCCCGGCTGGCCGGCCTGCTCGCCGACCTGCTGCGCGCGCCCCGGCTGCTCCCCGGCCGGCCGCCGGCCGCCGGCCCCCTCGCGCCCCAGGCTGTGACCTAGGTCCCTGTCCCGGAGCGTGACCGATGGCGCAGGCTGGGGCGCGTGGATCGCATGAACCCGCTCGACGCCACGTTCCTCCACGTCGAGGACGGCACCACCCACATGCACATCGCCTCCTGCGCGATCTTCGAGGGACCGCCGCCGCCCTACGAGGAGCTGGTGCGGCTCTTCGAGTCGAAGCTGCCGCTGGTGCCCCGCTACCGCCAGCGGGTGCGGTTCGTCCCGTTCGACCTGGGGCGCCCGGTCTGGGTCGACGACCCCCACTTCACCATCACGTACCACCTGCGGCACACCGCCCTGCCGTCCCCCGGCTCCGAAGCCGACCTCAAGAACCTGATGGCGCGGTTGATGTCCCAGGAGCTCGACCGCAACCGGCCCCTGTGGGAGACCTGGGTCGTCGAGGGGCTCGACGGCGACAGCTGGGCGCTGATCAGCAAGATCCACCACTGCATGGTCGACGGCGTGGCCGGCGCCGACCTGATGGCGGTGGTGCTCGACAAGGACCGCACGCCCGACCCCACGCCGATCGACGACTGGCGGCCCGAGCCCGAGCCCAGCGACCTCGACCTGATGCGCCAGGCCCTCGTCGACCTGGTCCGCAGCCCCTCCGAGCAGTGGCGGCTGCTGCGCTCGGCCGCCCGGGCCCCGCAGCGGGTGCTGGACGTGGTGCGTGGCTTCCGCTCGTACGGCGAGCTGCTCGTGCCGGCGCCGGCCACCACGCTCAGCGGCCCCATCGGCCCGCACCGACGGTGGACGTACGCCCGGGTCACCCTGGACGACATCGGCGTGATCCGCCGGGCGTTCGGCGGCACCGTCAACGACGTGGTCCAGTCGGTGATCGCGGGCGGCTTCCGCGAGCTGGTCCTCTCACGCGGCGAGGACCCCGACGAGGTGATCATGCGTAGCCTCGTGCCCGTCTCGGTGCGCGACGAGGAGGCCATGGGCGAGCGGGACAACCGGGTGTCGGCCCTGTTCCTCGAGCTCCCGATCGAGGTGGCCGACCCCCTCGACCGCCTCGCGGAGATCCGGGCCCGCATGGAGCGCCTCAAGGGGTCGCACGAGACCGAGGCCGGCAAGGCCCTCACGGCCTTTGCCGCCGCGACCCCCGCCGACGTGGCGGCCCCGCTGCTGCGGCTCGGCACCCGGGTGATGCAGCGGTTCCCGCAGCGAGGCTCCAACACCGTCACCACCAACGTGCCCGGGCCGAGGGTCCGCCTGTTCGCGGCCGGGCGGGAGATGCTCGACTACCTGCCCTTCGTGCCGCTGGCCCAGGGGGTCCGGGTGGGCGTGGCGATCCTCTCGTACCACGGGCGCCTGGCCTTCGGCGTGACCGGCGACTTCGACGCCGCCCCCGACATCGACGTGCTGGCCAACGCCATCGAGGAGCAGGTGGGAGCGCTGCGGAAGCTGGCCGAGGCCGAGGCGGCCGAGGGCTGATCCGCGGGAACGGTCCGGCAGGGCGCGCCGGGGCCGGGCGCTAGTCGTAGAAGGGCAGGTCGACCCGGCCGAGCAGCCAGTCGATCGGCGCCCGGTCGGTCACGAAGCGGAGCGCCGCAGCCACCCAGCCGGGCATGCCCCCCCGATCCTCGCCGTCGTCGATGGCACGCCGGAAGCCGGAGCGGAGGGCGTCCTCGAGCGTCTCCGGTTCCCACGTGACCAGATCCTCGAACCCGGTGTCGTCGGCCAGCGACAGCACGAGCTCCTCCCGGCTCACGCCCAGCTCGCAGGCCGCCCCGTTCAGGCCCGACAGCGCGATCCGCTGCAGCCATGCGTCGAAGCCCCGCTCCGGGTAGGGCTGCGAGCCGGCCGAGCACGGCTCTGCGTACGCCCGCACCCCGTAGTCGGCCGCGCCGGCCTGGCGCTCGGCCACCAGGAACGCCCCGGGCACGAGCACCCCGGCGAGGGCCGCGGCCGGCAGCACCACCCAGCGCGTCCGGCGCACCACGACCACGCCGAGGGCGGGCACCACCGCAGCCAGGGCCAGGCCCGCGGCCAGCGTGAACGAGGAGCGGAAGGCGCGGGTGATCGCCGCATCCATGGCCCCGAGCAGGTCGTCGCGCAGCTCGGCCACCCCCTCGTCGTCATCGGCGCCGTTGCGCTCGAACGGCCCGCTGAGGTCGGGGACCTCGCCGCGGGGCGTCTCGAGCACGGTGCGCCCCAGGTCGAGCGACAGGGGCACCTTCTTCAGCAGCGGGACGCGCCCGTCGAGCACGGTCGCGGTCGCCGACCGGGCGGCCTCGCGGGCGCCGGCGTCGAGGCTGGAGGCCAGCAGCGGTGCCACCAGGAGCAGGCCCAGCACGAACCCGAGGTGGCGGGCGCCCACGGTGAGCGCCCCGGCCCGCAGGGGAGGCGCGCCGGCCGGCACCGCCGCCGTTCCCAGGAGGCCGGCGGCCAGGCCCAGCCCGGCACCGCACAGGGCCAGGGCGGGCATGGCCCAGGCCGCGGACGGGGCGGGGAGGAACGCCAGCCCGAGCAGCCCGCCGGCCAGCAGGAGCGGACCGGCCACCGCGAGCGCCTCGCCCGGCAGCCGGCGGGCCAGCGGTCGCACCGCCAGGGTGGCCACCGGGAGCGCGGTCACCACCAGCGCCCCCTGGGCCGGCGGGTACCGCCACACCACCACCACCAGCAGCACCGCGAGGAACAGCGCGCCGACCAGCGCCCCGAACAGGAAGACGTAGGCCGCGTTGGCCCACGCCGACCGGCCCCCCACCGGGCGAGCCGGCTCGGGCGGGGCGGCCCGGACCCCGCGGTCGGCCAGGGCGAGCAGCGCCATCGCGGCCAGCGGCGCCTGCACCAGGAAGATCGACCGCCACGTCGCCAGCTCGGTGAGCACGCCACCGAGGGCGGGGCCCACCGCCGTGCCCACCGTGGCGGCCAGAGCCCACGCCCAGCGGCCCCGCTCGTCGCTCGAGAGCAGCCGGCCCAGCAGCGAGACCGACGCCGTCAGCGCGCCGGCGGCGCCCACGCCCTGGGCGACGCGGGCCACGAGCAGGGCGTCGAGCGAGCCGGCCAGACCGCAGGCGAGGGACGCGACCGAGAAGACCGCGAAGCCGGCTCCGAGCAGCAGCGCCGGGCGGACGCGCGGCAACAGCGGCACCAGGGCCAGGGCCACCGCGGCGAGGGCCACGTTGTAGACGGTGACCACCATGGACACCCCGACGACCGTGGTGTCGAACTGCCCGTAGAGCTCGGGGAGGGCCAGCACCACGATGGAGCTGTCGGCGAAGGCGATCGCCACCGCGCCGGCGACGGCGGCCAGCAGGGCGCGCCGATGCCACGGCGAACGAGCGGGGGTGGGCGGGAGCACCGGGCAGCGAGTGTACGGAGGATCCCGGCCAGGGCGCGGTCGCGCCCATTGGACGCTGCGCCCACCCGCCGGCGGCGCGCTGGACGCCGCGGCCCGTCAGAGACGGCCGGAGTCGGTGATGCGCTGGAGGAACCGCCGGGTCCGCTCCTCGGCGGGCGCCTCGAAGAGCTGGACCGGGGGGCCCTGCTCCACGATGCGACCGCCGTCGAGGAAGCACACGCGGTCGGCGATCTCGCGGGCGAAGCCCATCTCGTGGGTGGCGAGCACCATCGTCATCCCGGCGTCCTTCAGCTCACGGATCACTACCAGCACCTCGCCGACCAGCTCGGGGTCGAGGGCCGAAGTGACCTCGTCGAGGAGGAGCAGCTCCGGACCCATGGCCAGGGCCCGGACGATGGCCACCCGCTGCTGCTGACCCCCCGAGAGGCGGTCGGGGAACTCGTCGCGCTTGGCCGCCAGGCCGAAGCGCTCGAGCAGGACCTCGGCCTCGGCCCGCGCTCTCGCCCGGGGCACGCCCAGCACCTTCCGGGGGGCGAGCACCACGTTGTCCACCACCGAGAGGTGCGGGAACAGGTTGAACGACTGGAACACCATGCCGATGCGGCGGCGGATCCGGTCGGCTCGCAGCTGCGGGTCGCTGATCTCCTCGCCGTCGAGCAGGATCCGCCCGTCGTCGATCGGCTCCAGGAGGTTCACGCACCGCAGCAGGGTCGACTTCCCCGAGCCGGAGGCGCCGATCAGGCAAATCACCTCGTGGTCGCCCACGTCCAGGCTGACGTCGGCCAGGACGGTGTGCGAGCCGAAGGCCTTCCACACCCGGTCGATGACGAGCTTGGTCCCGCTCATGCCACGCGCGTCCCGCCGGTGCGCTCCCGCTGGCGGCCGATGAGCCAGTCGGTCATGCGGGTGAGGGGGATGGTGATGGCCAGGAAGATCGCGGCCGCGGCCACGTAGCTCGTGAAGTTGAAGGTCCGCGACGCGTAGATCTGGGCCTCGCGGGCCGCCTCGATGGGGCCGATCACCCCGACCAGGGCGGTGTCCTTCTGCAGGCTGATGAAGTCGTTCAGCAGGGGTGGGATCACGCGGCGGACGGCCTGCGGCAGCACCACGAACCGCAGCGCCTGCACGTTCGACAGCCCGAGGGAGCGCGCCGCGGCCCGCTGGCTCTCGTGCACCGACTCGATGCCGGCCCGGTACACCTCCGACACGTAGGCGGAGTAGGCGAGCACCAGCGACGTCGTCGCCCAGAACACCGGGCTGGAGGGCACGCCGTCGAGGCGCAGGGCCGGCACGCCGAAACCGAGCAGGAACAGCACCAGCAGGATCGGGACGCCACGGAACAGGTCGACGTAGACCGTGGCGAGCACCCGCACGGGGAACAGCACCGGCGACCGCGAGCTGCGGGCCACGGCCAGCAGCATGGCGAACACCAGGATGCAGACCTCGGCCACCACGAAGATCTGCACGTTCAGCTTGAACGCCCGGAGGATCTCCGGGAACGAGGCCGTGAAGCTGTCCCACGAGAAGAAGCTGGCGCGCACCTCGGGCCAGCCGTCCGAGGTGACGATCACCGCGGTCAGCACGGTGAACAGCACCACCGTGCTGACCGCGGCGATCAGGCCGCTGCGCCGCTTGCGCCGGCGCTCCAGGAGCTGGCGACGGGTCGGGCCCCGCCGCTCGGCCGGGCCTGCGGGAGCCACGACCGGGACGACCGGGCCGACCGGGCCGACCGGGCCTGCTCCCTCGGGTGCCACGAGGGGCAGACGCTAGTTGTCGATGGGGATGACGGGCGCCTCGACCACGTCGGACAGCCACTCCTGCTGGATGGCGGCGAGGTCGCCGCTGGCCTCGAGGCTGGCCAGGGCCTGGTTCACGCAGTCGCGCAGGGGGTTGCCCTTCTCGAAGACCATGCCGAACTGCTCCGGGGCGTCGCCGGCCGGCGGGAACTGGCCGATCACCTCGGTGCCCTCGATCTCCACGGCGCTCACGTAGAAGGCGGTCGGCAGGTCGAGCACGACGGCATCGATCTGCTGGGCGTCCAGCGCCGCCTTGGCCGCGTTGTTGTCGTTGTACACGAACGGCTCCTGCTCGGGCTGGATCACCTCGTTGATGAAGTCGAGGCTGGTGGTGCCCACCTGGGCGCCGAGCTTGAGGGCCTGCAGATCCTCGATCGACGTGGCCGACGCCGCCGGCGAGTCGGAGAAGCCGACGATGGCCTGGTTCACGTCGTAGTAGCCGTCGCTGAAGTCGACCGCCTCGGCCCGCTCGTCGGTGATCGACACCTGGTTGATGTCGAAGTCGAAGTCCTTCTCGCCGGGGGCGAAGGCGTTGTTGAACGGCACCACCGTCCAGGTGACCTCGTCGGCGGTGAAGCCCAGCTCGTCGGCGACGGCGTAGGCCACGGCGCTCTCGAAGCCCTGCCCGTTCGCCGGGTCGTCGTCCTCGAACCACGGCGGGAAGGCCGGGCTGTCGGTGCCGATGGTCAGCGTGCCGTCCTCCACCAGGGTGAGGTCGGCCTTGTCGCACGACGCCGCGGCGGCGTCGGTGGTGGCGCTGCCGGCGTCGTCGTCGTCACCGCCGCAGGCCGCCGCCACCAGGGCCACGGCGAGGGTCAGCCCGGCCAGCTTCCATGCGATGCCCGAGGCGCGCATCCGTCCTCCTCGTCGGGTACCGACGGACGCGTCGGCCGCTCCGTCCGCCGCACCGTACCGGCGGGAAACGCGACACAACAAGGAGGGATTCGGGTGCGGTCCGGTCCGGCTACGGTCGCCGGCCGTGCCCGCCACGGACCGCGTCGCCGAGCTCCTGGCCGCGGTGGCGGCAGGGAGCCCGCCGGCCCCGGACGGCAGGGTGGAGGTCGTGCCCCAGCCACCCGGCCCCGTGGCCGGCATCCTGGCGTTCGCGGCCCACCACGTGGTGGCCGCCGACGTCGACCCGGCGTGGGTCCACGCCCGGCTGCCGACGGGCGACTACGCCGCGCCTCTCGGCCCGGCGTTCGTCCGCGACCTGGGCGACCGGCTGGGCCGCCGGCCCGACAACCTCGACGTGGTGCTGGTCGGTCACGGACGCGGGCGCCGCTCGCCCCTGCCCCTGGTGCCCGTCGAGCCCGACGACGATCACCCGCGGGTGCAGCGGGCGCGCCGCTACCGCACCGATCTGCGCTGCTTCGAGACCACCGACGGCGCCGGCCTGGTGATCCTCGGCCGGGGACTGGCCGGCCGCCGGGAGGTGGCCTTCGAGGTGCGGCCGGCCGCTCGGGGCCGGGGCCTCGGCCGGCAGCTGGCGTCGGCCGGGCTCGACCTGGCTCCCGCCGGCGAGGCGGTGTTCGTCCAGGTCGCGCCGGGCAACGTGCCGTCGCTGCGGGCGGTGCTGCGGGCCGGGGGGTTCACGCCGGTCGGCGGCGAGATCCTCTTCCCCGGATGACGGCCGGTGGGCGCTACAGGACTCGAACCTGTGACCGCCTGGTTGTAAGCCAGGTGCGCTGCCAGCTGCGCCAAGCGCCCGAGGCGGCCAGGTTACGCCCCGCAGCGGCGCCGGCCGCAGGGGCGGCCCTGCGTCGGTCGGCGGATCAGAAGATGCCGCGTGGCACGAAGTACCAGTAGGCCCGGTTGAAGCCCCACTTGGCCAGGTGCCAGACCACCGAGGGCTTGGGGGGGCCCGGCGGGTGGTCGTAGTCGAAGCGGATGATCGTCGCCTTCCTGTCACCCATCTCGAAGAAGCACATCACCTGGCCCTCGTAGCGGGCCTTCTTCGGCTCCGGCGCTCGTCCCTCGACGGCGGCGACGATCTGCTCGACGATCGGGTGCGCCTCGTAGTGGGCCGTCGACCCGCTCTTCGAGATGGGCAGGTCGGTGCAGTCGCCGATGGCGTACACGTCGTCGACGCCCTCCACCCGCAGGCTGTGGCGGTCGGTGGGCAGCCAGCCGCCGCGGTCACCGAGACCGGAGGCGGTGATGACGTCGGCACCCCTGTGGGGCGGGACCAGGACGGCGAGGTCGTAGTCGAACGTCTCCCCCTCCAACGAGAGCACCTGGCGCTTGTCGGGGTCGACCGACTCGATGTTCACGAAGGTGTGGAGCTCGATCCCCTTCTGCTCGAAGATGGGGGCCACCATCTGCGAGGCCGACTCGATCGTGAACACCCGGTTGAGCGGCGACAGGAACTTGATCGTGGTGCGGTCGCGGACCCCCCGCTTGCGGAGGTACTCCTCGAGGAGCAGCACGAACTCGACCGGCGCCGGTGGGCACTTGTAGGGCATCCCCGCGATGCCGACGATGACCGTGCCTCCCTGGAACGCGCGCAGCTCCTCCCGGAGCCGCTCGGCGTCCTTCAGCGAGTAGAACCCGTGCGCGCCCTGGGTCAGACCGGGCACCGAGGCGTGGTCGAGGTGGGAGCCCGTCGCGATCACGAGGTGGTCGTAGCCGACCGGCCCCTCCTGCTCGAGGTGGACGACCTTGGCGTCGGTGTCGATGCGCCGGGCCCGGTCGACGATGAGACCGACGTCGCGACGCAGCAGCGAGCGGAGGTCGCGGGCGAGCCAGCCACCGTTCGCCTGACCGAAGGCAAGGTAGAGGAAGCCGGGCTGGTAGACGTGCAGGCCCGTGGCGTCGACCACCCTCACCCGAGCCGAGCCCGCCGGGAGCTGGCGCGCCAGCAGGTTGGCCGTCCGCGAACCGCCGACCCCGCCCCCGAGGACGAGGATCTCGGCGGGCACGGCTAGCGGGCCTTCTTCACGACGTACCGGCTGTAGCCGTCCTCGTCGCTGATCTCGACCATCTCGTGCTTGGCCTTGGCCACCCACGCCGGGATGTCGGTGCGGGAGCCGGGGTCCTTGGAGAGGATGGCGATGGTGTCACCCACGTCGGCGTCGCGGATGGCACGGATCAGCTCCATCAGGGGGCCCGGGCAGAACGAGCCGCGGGCGTCGATCTCCTTGGTGGCGGCGGTGGGCATGTGCGGCGCTCCTTCGCTCAGATGAAGACGACCGAGCCGCCGGCGGACAGCTCGATGAACCGGCCGACGCCGATGACGTCCTCGACCACGTCGACGAGGGCCTCCTTGGGCATGTCCATGAGATCCATGGTCATGGCGCAGGCGTGCACGTGCACGTCACCGATGTCGATGGCGTCGGCGAGCACGCTGCTCCAGGGCGGCACGCCCTTCTCCATCATGAGCTTGCCCATCATCTCGGCCATGTCGCCGGCCTCCGAGCTCATGGGCAGGGGCTGGCCGACCATGTCCTTCCGGAAGGCGTTGAGGCCCCAGAAGGTGAGGAACAGGTGCGTCTCGACCCCCATTGCGGCCGCCCCGGAGACCATGGTGGCCGCCGCCTGCAGCTTGTCGGCGCTGCCGGAGAACACGATGAAGGACATCTTCTCGGCCACCACGGACCTCCTCGCCTGTCGTGGCCGGGCGGGAGCCCGGATACCCCCCACCGTACCGGCGCGACGTCCGGCGCCCCAGGGCAGACGGTCAGCAGTCAGCGGGACCTTCGTCCTGCGCGCGTGGTGCAGGCGCACCACCCCCGGGGTCGAGCCCGGCGGCCACGTCGTCCTCGGCGCACACCGCCACACCGGCGTCGACCAGGGCCCGAGCCGTGACGCCCAGGCCGGGCACGAGCCGCCGGGAGAAGGTGCCGTCGTAGACCTCGTGGCACCCGCACGACGGCGACCGGGCCTTGAGCACCGCGGCGCGGGCACCCACCGCTCGGCCCAGCGCCACGGCGTGGCCGGCGCCACGCTCGTAGGCCCCGGTCACGTCCGTGCCGTCGAGGGTGCGGACCCGCCCGTCGGCCGCCAGCTCGGCCGGATCGCGGGGCGTCGCCAGCCCGCCGGCCGTCTCTGGGCACACGGGCACCAGGCGGTAGCGCGACGCCAGGCCGGCAACCGGGTCCGAGGGGTTGGCCTCGCCGCGGTGGTTGCAGCGCACGCCGAGCAGGCAGGCCGACACCAACAGGGCGGGGAGCGGCTGGGGCGCCGGGTCGACGGCCACGTCGCTCGGTGCTACCGACCCGGCCACGAGGGCGGGAGGGGCTGGGCGTGGGCTCGGGCCAGGGCCGCCAGGGCGCCGGCCGTCTCGGCCTGCAGCGGCGGCAGGGCCTCGGGCGGGAACCAGCCGACCTCGACGATCTCGGGCGAGCGCGGCTCGGCGTCAGCGGCGTCGACCGACGGGGCCAGGCGGGCGCGGAAGACCAGGTCGACCCGGCGGGGCCCGGGATCGACGACGACGGCGGGCTCCCCCAGCAGCTCCACCACCACACCGACCTCCTCGCGGACCTCTCGCCGGGCTGCCGCCTGGGCCGACTCCCCCCGGCCGAGCAGGCCCCCGGGCACGCCCCAGCGGTCGCGGTAGGCGTGCCGCACCAGCAGCAGGGCGCTCCCGTCGCCTTCCACGATGCACATGGCCCCCACCGTGTAGCTGGGCCCGAGCAGGCGCACGACGGCGATCCGGGCCCGTCGGGGCAGCCGGCGGTACAGCCCCAGCAGGCCGAGGTGGAGCCACCGCGACGGGCCTCCGGCGGGCGAACGCCCGGGCGTGCGCACGCTCACGCGAGCCGCTGGCGGGCCGACACCGCCGCCGCGAGCAGGTCGGGTGTGGCCGCGGCGACCGGGGTCCGACGGGCGGCGTGGTCGACCACCACCAGGTCGCGGCCGAAGGCGTCCACGATCTCGGCGCCGGCCTCGCGGCACACGAGCAGCCCGCCGAGGTAGTCCCACGGACCGTGCGCGTCCGGGCTGCAGTCGACGTAGGCGTCGAGCACGCCGCAGGCCACCGCGCACAGGTCGAGCGCCGCGGCACCCAGGGCCCGGTACTGCCTCCAGCCCAGGTGGACGGCGGCGTGGCCGGACAGCCCCACGATGGCGTCCGCGAGCCGGTCGCAGCCGCTCGGCTGCACCGGTCGGCCGTCGCGCCGGGCGCCGCCCCCCCGCACCGCCTCGAACCGCACCCCCGACGCCTGGTCGACCACCACCGCGGCGCGGGCGCCGTGGTCGTCGACGGCACAGAGGCTGGTGGCGTACCAGGGAACGCCCCGGCTGGCGTTGGTCGAGCCGTCGACGGGGTCGAGCACCACCACCACGTCCCCCTGGCCCGGACGGTGCCCGCTCTCCTCGCTCATCACCGCGAGACCGGCGTCGACCAGCACGCCCACGGCGGCCTCGTCGGCCACGAGGTCGCTGCGGTACTGCCCGGGTCGGGTGCCGGCCGGCCCCCAGTCGTCGAGCCCTCCCAGCACCACGGCGACGGCGTCGGCGGCCCCGTGGAGCGCGGCGAGCAGGTCGTCGTCGGTCACGACCGCTCACCGTAGCGGTCCGACCCCGCCGCCCCGGCCCCGATCCCGGCCCGGCGACGGGAGCAGCCGGAGCGCGCCGTGGCAGGCTGGAGGTGTCCGTCCGCCCGACCAGGAGCAGTGGTGGCCGCCATCGACGTCGCCGGGTTCGTCGCCGATCTGAAGGACCACGCCGCCGAGCACGGGTTCCACGTGCACGACGAGCGCCACTTCGTCGAGACGTACTCGCTCCGCCAGGCGTGGGAGGTCGACCTGCACCCCGAGGAGGCCTGCGGGGGCCCGCTCGACCTCCACCTGGCCCTCGAGGTCGACCCCCGGGTGCTGCTCGCCTTCGAGGACGCCGTCGTCGACCTCCCCGACGACGCCGAGCCGCCCGAGGGCTTCGCCTTCCCGCTCCACTTCACGTGGACCCTGCCGCCGCTCCCCCACCCCCCCGACCTGCTGGTGCTGGCCACCGAGCTGGCCGGCGTGGGCGGGGCCGACCTGCCCCTCGAGGTCTCGGCCATCGACTCGATCCCGAGCCCCACCGATCCGGCCGAGCGGAGCCTCAGCGTCGTCGCCCGGATGGAGGTGTCGCTGGGCCGCGTGTACCAGGGCGAGGAGCTGCTGTGCGGCACGCTCGACCGCTGCGCCGACGTGAGCCACTTCCTCCTGGAGCGGGCCCCCGTCTGGTTGGGCAGCTAGCGCGAGCCCCCGCCATCCGGCCGGGGGACGTCGACCGGCCGGAGCCGCCGGGCCACCGCCTCGTTGGCGTAGCCGGCCCACGCCACCGGCGTGGTCAGGTCGAGGGGCACGTCGAGCGGCCCGGGGGGCAGGGCCTCCACGACCACCCCCGCCGCCCGCGCCACCACCAAGGCGGCCAGGTCGTAGGGGTGGGCGCTGAACCCCGCCCCCGCGAAGAGCGGCCGGGGGTCGAGCACCGCGGCGTCGGCGCCGGTGGCCAGGCCGAGCAGCTGCCCGCCGGTGCACGGATAGGAGTCCTCCCACACCTCGAGGCCGGCCAGCAGGGCGTCCTCCCAGGCGCCGATGGGCCCCTTGGCCCCGGGCGCGAACCGGGCGACGGTGACGAAGGCACGGTCGACCTCCGGCCCCGGACGCGGCACCAGCCGCACCGGCGACGGTGCCAGGCCGCTCACCAGGTCGTCGTCCTCGGCCAGGGGGCGCTCGCCCCGGGCCGCCCATGCGGCCAGGCCGACGGCGGCCCGGCCCGTGGGCACCTCGACCGCAGCCCCCACCTCTAGGTCCTCCAGCGTCGTCGCCAGCCGTCCGGCACCGATCAGCACCCACGCGCTGCGCTTGCCGGCGAGGTAGGACCTGGTGCCGTCGAGGGGGTCGACCAGGTAGCGCCACGGGCCCTCGCCCAGCACCACGGGCTCGGCGATGCCCTCGACCAGCCAGGTGCCCGGCCATCCGGGCGCGACCAGCCGGCGGGCTGCGGCGAGGAGCGCGTCGTGGGCCCGCGCGTCGATGCCGAACACGTCGTCGCCGCCCTCGTGGCGCAGCACGCGGGCATCGGCGGCGGCCGCCACCGTCGGTGCCCGCACCGCGTCACGAACCGCGCGCCCCACGTCGGCGAGGGTGCGGGCCAGCTCCTGGGCCGTCCTCACCGGTCCAGCATCGCACCACCGGGGTGCGTCGCCACCTCCCGTTGGCCCGCCCCGGCCCACCGGCGTAGCGTCGAGACAGAGGGGGATCGCCATGACCGACCGACCCGAGAACCACATGCGGGACACGGACGCCTTCGCCTGGTACATGGAGCGCGACCCGCTGCTCCGGTCGACCGTGGTGTCGGTGGCCCTGCTCGACCGCGAGCCCGACCTCGACGTGCTGGAGGACCGGGCCGACCGGGCCAGCCGCACGGTGCCCGGGCTGCGCCACAAGGTGGTGGAGGCGCCCTACCGGCTGGCGCCGCCCCGCTGGGTGGTCGACCCCGACTTCGATCTCAGCTGGCACCTGCGCCAGGTGGCGGCCCCACCCCCGAACGACCTGGCCACCGTGCTCGACCTCGCCCGCCACGTGGGTATGGCGGCGTTCGACCCGGCCCGGCCGCTGTGGGAGTGGACGCTCGTCGACGGGCTGGCCGACGGCAGTGCCGCTCTCGTGCTCAAGCTGCACCACTCCCTCACCGACGGCATCGGCGGCATGCAGCTGGCGGCCTCGCTGTTCGATCTCGAGCGCGACGCCCCCGACCGCGGCCCCCTGCCCGACGCCCCCGAGGGCGAGCGGCCGTCGGCGACCGGGATCCTCCTCGACGCCATCGGCTACCAGGCGGGGCGGGCCGCCGGCGTCGGCCGGCAGATGCTGGGCGGCGCGGCCGGCGCTGCTCGCAGCGCAGTCCGCGACCCGGTGGGCACGGTCCGCAGCGCGATGCGCACCGCGGCGTCGGTCGGCCGCTTCGTGGCACCGATCAACGAGACCCGCTCACCGGTGATGACCGAGCGGCGCCTCGGCTGGCACTACGACGTGCTCGACGTGCCGCTCGACGATCTCCGGCGCGCGGCCAAGGCTGCGGGGGGCACCCTGAACGACGCCTTCCTCGGGGGCGTCACCGGCGGGCTGCGGCGCTTCCACGAGCGCTACGGGGCGGTGATCGACGAGCTGCGGGTGACCATGCCCATCAGCGTCCGCACCGAGGACGACCCGGCCGGCGGGAACCGCATCACGCTCATCCGCTTCGGGGTGCCGTCGGGCATCGTCGACCCGACCGAGCGCATGCTGCGCCTGCACGACCTGGCCGCGGACGCACAGGCCGAACCGGCCATCCCGCACAGCAACGCCATCGCCGCGGCCCTCAACGTGCTGCCGCCACAGGTGGTGGGGGGCATGCTCAAGCACGTCGACTTCCTGGCGAGCAACGTGCCCGGCTTGGCCACCCCGCTGTACATCGGGGGCGCCAAGCTCACCGCCTTCTACCCCTTCGGCCCCACGATCGGTGCGGCCGTCAACGTCACCCTGCTGTCGTACTGCGGCACCTGCTCGATGGGGGTCACCACCGACACCGGTGCGGTCGAGGATCCCGACGCCCTGCTCGACTGCCTGGGCGAGTCGTTCGCCGAGATCATGGATCTCGGCGGTGACCACGCCGGGGTGCGGTTCCCCTCCCGGTCGGGCTGACCCCGCCGCGGGCCCGACGGCGGGTGCCCCCGTGGTCGCCCAGCGACCATCGGCGCACCAGGCTCAGCGGGCGTCCGCACACCGAGCTCAGCGAACCTCGACGGCGGTGGCGACCACGGCCCGCTGGCGGTGCTCGACGACCGGCCCGGCCAGGTCGACCACGGCCGTCGCCACCACGTCCGCCGCCGATCGGGCCACCGAGAACGTGAACGTGCCCGGCTCGACGACGAAGCGCATCGAGGGGTCGTAGAAGGCGAGCCGGCTCGGGTGCACGGTGAACGCGACCTGGCGGCTCTCGCCGGGATCGAGGGCCACCCGCGCGAAGCCCAGCAGCAGCCGGTCGGGACGGGCCACCGACGCCACGTCGTCGCGGCCGTAGAGCTGGACGACCTCGACGCCGGCCCGCGTGCCGGTGTTGGTGATGACGACCGACACGGTCACCGGCTCCTCGGTGCTCGCGCCCTCGGCGACCAGCCCGGTGTGGACGAAGCTGGCGTACGAGAGCCCGTGACCGAACGGGAAGAGCGGCGTGGTCGCCGAGTCCACGTAGTCGCCGTGGAAGGCCGAGCGGCCACCGCCGGCCCGGTGGCCGTGGTGCACCGGCACCTGCCCCACCGAGCGGGGCAGGCTCACCGGCAGGCGCCCGGACGGGTCGACGGCGCCGAACAGCACGTCGGCGAGGGCGTGGCCGCCCTCCTCGCCCGGAGGGAAGCCGAAGATCACCGCCGGCACGTGCTCGGCGACCCAGGGCAGCGCGTGCACCCGGCCGCTGAGCACCACGACGACGGTGGGCGTGCCGGTGGCGACCACCTCCTCGACCAGGTGCTGCTGGGCGCCGGTGAGGCCCAGGTCGGTCGCGTCGCGGGCCTCTCCCACGGTGCATCCGGGCAGCAGCCCGGAGCGGCCGCCCACGCACACCACGGCCACGTCGGCCCGAGCGGCGGCCGCCACGGCGTCGGGGATGCCCCCGGGATCGGGGTCGGTCACGTCGCAGCCCCGCTCGTGGAGCACCCGGGTGCCGGGCCCCAGCGCGGCGCGGATGCCGGCCAGGGGCGTGACGTGGGGCGTGAAGTACGGCCCCGCGTCGAAGGCGCCACCGGCCTCGGGCAGGAAGGCCACCCCGCCCGCCCCCGCGGCGGGTGCGTCGTCCGACGTGAGGCTGATCCCGCTCTGGTAGACGATCTCGACGTGGGCCGGGTAGTGGTAGTCGCCCTGGAGGAGGCGCTCGTCGTCGGCCAGGGGCCCGACCACCGCGATGGTGCCCACGGTGGGGGGCAGCGGCAGCAGCCCACCCTCGTTCCGGAGCAGCACGAGCGACCGGGCCGCGGCCCGGCGGGCGAGGGCCCGCTGACCGGGCGTGTCGAACACCTCGGCGGCCCGGGCGGCATCGACGTAGGGCCGCTCGAACAGGCCGAGGCGCAGCTTCGACGCCAGCACCCGCCCGCAGGCCCGATCGACCACTTCGAGGGGGACCCGGCCGGCCTCCACCTCGGCCCGCAGCGGGTCGCCGTAGCAGTTCGAGGCGGGCAGCTCGAGGTCGAGCCCCGCGGTGAGGGCCAGCGCCGCGGCCTGGCCCGGGTCGGCGGCCACGCGGTGATGCACCAGCAGCAGCACGACCGAGAAGTAGTCGGCGACCACCACCCCGTCGAAGCCCAGCTCGTCGCGGAGCAGGCCGGTCAGGATCTCGGGGGCCCCGGCACAGGGCAGGCCGTCGACCGAGCTGTACGAGTTCATGACCGAGGCCAGCCCGGCGTCGCGGATCGCGGCCGCGAACGGCTCGGCGTAGACCTCGCGCAGCTCCCGGGGCCCGAGGTGGACGGGGGCGTGGTTCATCCCGCCCTCGGGCAGGCCGTAGCCGAGGAAGTGCTTGCCGGTGGCCAGCACGCCGCCCCGCAGGTCGGCCGTCTGGAGGCCGCGGACGTAGGCGGTGCCGATCCGGCCGGCGAGGTACGGGTCCTCGCCGTACGTCTCCTCCACCCGGCCCCAGCGCGGGTCACGGGCCACGTCGAGGACCGGGGCCAGCGTCTGGCGGGCCCCCACGGCCACGAGCTGGTCGCGGATCACGCCGGCGACGTCCTCGACCAGGCCCTCGTCCCACGTGGCGGCCAAGCCGGCGCCCTGGGGGAAGACGGTGGCGTCCCGGGCGCAGAAGCCGCCGGTCGACTCCTCGTGGACCACCACGGGGATGCCCAGCCGCGTGCGCTCCACGGCGACGCGCTGGATCTCGTTCGTCAGCGCGGCGCTGGCCGACGGCCGCAGGCCCGTGGACGCGCCGATGCGGGTGACGTGGCCGACGCCGTGCCGGAGCCGCTCCGCCACCCAGTCGGGGTCGAGGCGATCTCCCCGCACCAGCGACGTGAGCCACACCCCACCGAGCTGGGCGAGCTTCTCGTCGAGGGTCATCCGGCCGAGCAGGTCCGCGACCCGCTCGTCGACGCTGGCGGACGGGTCGCGGTAGGTGGGGAGCTCGCTCACGGCGACGGTTCTACTCGGCGGGCGCCCGCTCGGCCCGGGCACCGGGCTCTGATCGCGTCGGAGGTCCGCCAGGTCGGCGGCTGGTCGCGGCGCGGCTTCTCCGGTCGCATCAGGACGCCCGTAGCCTGCTCCGGGTGGGCGACTACGAGCGCTTCCATCCCGCGACGCGGGCCGAGTGGAGGGCGTGGCTCGACGCGCACCACGACACCAGCCCCGGTATCTGGCTCGTCCAGTGGCGGACAGCGACCGGGCGGCGCCGGATGACGTACGACGACGTCGTCGAGGAGGCCCTGTGCTTCGGCTGGATCGACAGCCGGGGGAACAGGCTCGACGAAGAGCGCTCGATGACCCTGATGACGCCGCGCAGGCCGGCGAGCGTGTGGGCCCGCTCGAACAAGGAGCGGGTCGAGAGGCTCATCGCCGAGGGACGCATGACCGAGGCCGGTCTGCGGGCCGTCGACCGCGCCAGGGCCAACGGGTCGTGGACGATGCTCGACGACGTCGACGACCTGGTCGTGCCGGACGATCTCGCGCTCGCGCTCTCCCGTGACGAACAGGCTCGGCGGTGCTTCGACGCCTTCCCGCCGTCGGCCAAGAAGACGATCCTCTACTGGATCAAGAGCGCCAAGCGGGCCGAGACGCGGCGACACCGGATCGAGGAGACGGTGCGCCTCGCGGCCCAGAACATCCGTGCTCCGCGTCCGCCACACCCGTAGGCGGTCAGCGCAGCTCGTACATCTCGTAGACGAGCGAGGTGGGGCTGGGGAACGTGCCCTTGGCCACCGCTTGGATGCGGTTCAGCCACTGGTACCGCTCGTCGCCGGTGTGGAACAGCGGGGTGGCGTACGCCGTCATCGTCTCGAGCAGGAGCCGGCCGCTGTAGGTGGCGTGCACGACGGCGCCGTCGTCGGTCTCCAGGGTGATCTTCACGTCGAGGGTCCCGACCCCCTCGGGGGAGACCTTCAGCCAGTCGGCCGCGGCCCGGCCCTTCATCGACCCGGCGAGCCGCTCGCCCTCGAACCGAGCGGCCGTCACCTCCCCGATCAGCAGGCCAGGAGAGACCACGATGACGTCGGCGAGGGAGACGGTGGCGGTGCACAGCGGTACCAGTTCGAGAGCCATGCGCTGCATCCTGCCCCGTCACGCCGCCCGCCGCTGGAGCCCGCCTTCCCGAGACCGCCGTGGTCCAGCCCGGCCTCCCCGGCGGCTGGTGCTAGGGGATGTCGCAGTGCTCCGCGGCGTAGGTGCTCACCGCGTCGTACTCGCCCGAGCCGAGCGCGCTCTGGAAGTCCTGGGCGGCCGGCTGCATGGCGACCGGGTCCCAGTCGCTGGCGTCGCCGGCCGAGATCAGGTCGCCGTACAGGGCGACGAGGGCGTCGACCTCGGAGCGGATCTCCTCGGGCGCCACCGCAGCCGCCTGCTGCACCAGGTCGTACTGCTCCTTCAGGACGCGCTCGACCTCGGCGGGGTCGGCCGCGCCGACCGTCTGCCGGCCGACCTCGGACACCTGCGCGGCCAGGGCGCAGTACTCCTCTTCGGACCCGCCGCCGGCGTCGTCGCCATCGTCGCCACACGCGACCAGACCTCCGAGGACGAGGGCACCTGCGAACACGAGGGCGAGGCCTCGGCGGGCGACGGAGCGCTTCGGGGCCATGACGGTCACCTTCCGTCCGGGTTGGGACCCGTGGACCCTATCGGCGCGTCGCCGAGTGCGCCCGACCACCCTCGTCGGGAGCCAGGTCGGGGGGGACCTGCACGCTCCCACTCCCCGAACGGCTCATGGCCGGCCGCGTGATGCTCAGGGGACCGCGACGTCGAGGTCGGGTGGGCCGGGCGTGAAGCCCCTCACCTCGCCCGAGTCGATCTCGGCCTGGGCGAAGCAGTCGGTGCCGGGGCCACCCCAGATCTCGTCGACCCCGGGTCCGCCGACCAGCACCCGTCGCCGGCCCCGCCCCCCAGGGTGTCGTTGCCGTCCTCACCGAACAGCTGGTCGTCGCCCTCCTCTCCGAAGATGGCGTCGTTGCCGGGTCCGCCTCGCACACGAGCCGACCGGGATTGCCCTCCGGACTGTGCCTACGGCGTGGAGGGAGCGGCGCCCGGGCGGCTCGGGACGTCGGCTGGCGCCAGGGGCGTCAGCTCGACAGCCATGAAGGCCAGCCGCCGGAAGAGCCGCTCGGCCGGCGCCCGGAACGAGCGAGCCGCCAGAGCCCGTGCGAGGACGGGCCGATCCCGGGCCCGGAACCGGCAGTACTCGATCTCGACGTGGCGGACCACGTAGCGACGATCGAAGGAGGCCCGCAGCTCCCGGTAGGGCCGGTAGACGCAGTAGCGGTCGATCCAGCCGAGGCGCCAGTCGACCCACTCCCGGCGCGTCCGCCCCTCCTTCCAGTCACCGAACCCTGCTGTTCGCAGCACCAGGGTGTACGCGGTGCGGAACCGACCCGGCCGCAGGCGGTGGGCGAGGGGGATGTGGATGTGGCCCTCCCGCAGCACCTCCCGCGACGGGAAGTGGTGGTACATGCGGCCACCGGGCCGCAACACCCGGTCGAGCTGGTCGAGCACCCCTTCGAGATCTTCCACGTGCTCGAACACCTGGTCCGAGATCACGAGGTCGAAGAAGGCGTCCTCGAAGGGCAGCACGCCGTCGGCGCCGATGGCCCGCACGATCCCAGCGTCGAGCAGCTGCTCGAAGAGCTCACCGCGATACTCGGCCCCGTCGTAGAACGTGTCCGCGCCGTAGCAGTCGACCCCCGCGGCTCGCAGCATCCGCACCGCGGCGCCGCCACCGCAGCCGAAGTCGAGCACTCGGAGCCGATCCGAGTCGGGCAGCGAGGTGACGTAGGCCGAGAAGAAGCGGCGATTGACATCTGCGGAATCCTCGGCGGCCGCGACGGCGAGGTCCGGGCTGCGGTCAGGACCGACGACCCGCTCGGCGAGCGGCTTCGGTCGAGCGGCACCGTTGGCGGTCGTCATGCCTGCCCTCCGGACGGTCGCTCACACGTCCACCTCCGGAGGATAGGTCCGAACCGGGGGTCGCCCTCCAGCCGGCGCCCTGTTCCCGGCCTCCAGCTCGAGCGCCCGCTGCGCGTCCGGCGCCGGGCCGAGCTATTCGAGGGCCGCCCGGCGGTAGGGCAGGTACGGTCTCCCACGCTGGCCCGCCCCCCGACGAGGACGTGATCGAGGGACGTCCGGCAGGTGACCTGTGAACGCCGCTCGAACGCTCCGATCCCGCACCCGCCAACGGCGCGCCCTCGTGCTGCTCGAGGTGGCCAACCTGGTGAGCGGCGTGTCGAACGCGCTCGTGCTCGTCACCATCCCGTGGCTGATCCTCGAGCGCACCGGTTCGGCTGCGGCCGCCGGGCTCGCCGGCGCCCTCGCCGGGCTGCCCGGCATCGTGGTGGCACCGGTCGTCGGGGTGCTCGTCGACCGCCTCGGCCGCAAGACCGTCTCGGTCGGGTCGGACGTCCTGAGCGCGGTCTCCGTCGGCCTGTTCCCGGTCGCCGACGCCCTCGGTTCGCTCGGCCTCGCCATGATCCTGGCGCTGACCCTGCTCGGGGCCGCCTTCGACCCCGCCGGCTACACCGCCCGCAAGTCGCTCATCCCCGACGTCGCGACAGCGAGCGGCATCGGCGTCGACAAGGTGAACGGCCTCCATGAGGGGGTCTTCGCGGCCGGATGGGTCGTCGGACCAGCGCTCGGGGCGCTGGGCATCGCGGCCGTCGGGCCCGTGACCACGATGTGGTTCGCGTTCGCCGCCTTCATGGTCGCCGCGCTCCTCGTGGGGCTGCTCCCGGTGGCCAACCGGGCGCACCACGACGACCGGCCGCCAGCCGACGAGGCCTCCTCGCTGACGACCGCTCTCGCCGGGCTCCGTGCGCTGCGTGCCGACCGCCCGGTCCTGCTGCTGACGATCGCGATCGCGGTCGTCGCCAGCATCTACACCCCGACCGAGTCGGTGCTGCTGCCGACGCACTTCGAGGCCATCGACCGACCCGAGGCGTTCGGCATCGTCATGAGTGCCATTGCCGCAGGGGCGATGGTGAGCGCCTTCGGGTACGGCTGGATCGCAGCGAGGATGTCGCGCCACCGAATCGCGACCGTGTTCCTCACCCTGGCCTGCTTCGCCTACGCGCCCATCGCGTTCCTGCCGCCGGTGGCGGTGATGGTGCCGGCAGCGTTCCTGCTCGGGCTGTCGTGGGGGCCGCTCAACCCGCTGCTGAACAGCCTGGTGCAGGACCGATTCCCGGCCGAGCAGCACGGGCGGGTGTACGGCGTGCAGCTGGCCGTGTTCTACGCGACGCCGCCCCTCGGTCAGCTCGTCGCCGGTGCCGCCGCATCGCAGTTCGGCGTCGAGCCGGTCATCGCAGCCGTCGCCGTCCTGATGGTGATCACCGCCGTCGTCGTCGACCTCCAGCCGACCCTGCGCGGCCTCGACGGGCCCGGCCAGCGCGACCAGGTCGTGTCCGGCGGGGTTCCGAAGTGAGACCGGGTCCGATCGTGTCGCCGTCCGAACCGGCGGGGACCCGTCGGCCGCGACATGCTGGCAGCCGCCGCGGTCGTGGCCGATCTGTGACGGGAGGACGCGCGTGAACGCGAAGGTCGACGCCTACGTCGAGCGGTCGACGCAGTGGCCCGACGAGATCCGGCGGCTGCGGGCGGTCCTCCTGGGCTGCGGGCTGACCGAAGAGCTCAAGTGGGGCAAGCCCTGCTACGTGCACCGAGGCAAGAACATCGCCATCGTCCAGGAGATGAAGGACTTCCTCGCCCTGATGTTCTTCAAGGGCGCGCTGCTGCACGACACCGACCACGTGCTGGAGGACCAGGGCCCGAACTCCCGGTCGGCCCGTCGGATCCGGTTCACGTCGGCCGACGACGTGGACCGGCTGACCGACACCGTCACGGCGTACGTGGCTGAAGCCGTCGACGTGGAGGACGCCGGCGGGACCGTGGGCGCTCCACCCGAGCTCGTGCTCGTCGAGGAGCTCGAGCACCGTCTCGACCGGGACCCGGCGCTCCGGGCCGCCTTCGAGACCCTCACCCCCGGCCGCCGGCGGGAGTACCACCTCTACGTCGCCGGCGCGAAGCAGGCCACGACTCGGGTCGCACGGGTCGAGAAGTGCGTCCCGAGGATCCTCGACGGCAAGGGCCTACGCGACCATCCGGCGTCTCCGCCGGTGGTGGGCCCGGTGGGGATCGAACCCACGACCCAGCGATCATGAGGTGCTCCGGCCCCGACGCTGTGCTCGGTGGCCGGATGTGCAGGTCACGGCCACGTTCGGCCCGAACGTACCGACCGGGGTTGCCCGCTCTGGGCCGCCGTTCCGGCGCCACGACGGCCGAGTTGGAGGAGCTGAAGCGGCTGGGAGTGTGAGAACGCCGAGCTGCGCCGTGCCGACGACCTGTTGAAGGCGACGGCCAGTTCCCTCGGGGCGGAGATCGACCGCCAGTCGAAGACGTGATCCGGTTCATCGATGAACACCAGGATCAGCGCAGCCGCCAAACTAACTTGCGCATGTCGATCCCTTCCGGGCACCCCACCGTTGCCCGGAACAGCCCCGAGCACTGAGGCCGCGTGCGAATCCTCCTGGTGTCAGACCTCCACTACTCCCTGCCTCAGTTCGACTGGGTGGTCGAGGCATCGGCCGACGTCGACCTGGTTGTCCTCGCCGGCGACCACCTCGACATCGCCTCGCACGTCGCGCTCGCCACGCAGGCGTTCGTGGTCTCCAACTATGTCGCGATGCTGCGTGAACGCACCCAGGTGATCCTCACATCCGGCAACCACGACCTCACGGGGCCCGACGATCACGGCGAGAACGCCGCCCTCTGGTTGGAGGGCCTTCGTGCCACCGGAGTTCCTACGGACGGTGATTCGCTCCTGATCGATGACACCCTGTTCACGATCTGCCCCTGGTGGGACGGCCCGCTCGGCCGCGAGCGCGTCGCGCGACACCTCGCGGCGGATGCCGCTCGCCGTCCGGAGCGGTGGCTGTGGGTCTACCACTGGCCACCGACCGACTCGCCCACCTCGTGGACGGGTCGGCGTCACTACGGCGACGCCGACCTGGCCGGGTGGATCGCCGAGCATCGGCCCGACATGGTGTTGAGCGGCCATGTGCACGGACCGCCGTTCAAGCCCGACGGCAGTTGGGTCGATCGCATCGGCGCCACCTGGGTGTTCAATGCGGGCAACCAACGCGGCCCCCTACCCACCCGCATCGAGATCGATCTCGACGACGGCACCGCGACCTGGCTGTCGCAGATCGGCATCGAGCACGCCGACCTCTCGTCGCCCACCCCGCCCCCGCGGACCGTCTTCTGACCTGGTCGCTCGGGCTCGCGGCGGTCAGTACTCGGGGTCGGGATCACGGGACGAGACGGGACGCTCCCCCTCGGGCGGTTGCTCGCTGACATAGCGCAGCACATCGGCCACCATCGACAACCCTGGTGCCACGCCGTACTGGCGCTGCAGGTCGGCGAGGTAGACCGAGAGGGCGTCGAGCCGTCTCGCCAGGCCCGTCGCCACGAGCCGAGCGATCTCCGCGTGCTGGTCGAAGAGGAGCGCACCGTCCACCGCATAGCGCATGCGAGTCGGCGTGAGGGCGACGACCGTTGCGCCATGGGGCTGGTCGAGCAGCAGCGAGATCTCCCCGAACGTCGTGCCCGAACGGTCGAGCGTGCTGATGTGCTGACCGCCCCGGCGCACCTCCACGCTGCCCGACACCAGGATCCAGATCGAGTTCGTGCGCGACCCTTCGCTGATCACCACCTCGCCGGGTCCGTAGTCGACCTCGGGCAGGTCGCTGGTGAGCGACAGGACGAGGGTGTCGGGAGCCACGACCACCGATGCTAGTCAACCGACCGGCATCGTCCCTGGCCGAAGGGTTCGCTGCGGCGACGTCACGAGTGCGAGCACGAACCGCTGCATCGACTGGTCTTCATCTGGCCAACGTGAACGATTCTGCCCAGCGGGCCCACGCGGCGAGCGCAACCGGAACGGTGCGGCTCAGCGGCGTCCGAATCGATCCCGTTCCGGTGGTGGGTCTTGCCGTCGCCGCCGTGTCGCCGTGTCGACGGCCGACCGCCGACGCGTCG
>JADJXE010000001.1:300000-380000 GCA_016716005.1 Acidimicrobiales bacterium | reverse complement strand
TCGCAGAGACCAGGGGAAAGCGACTGTTTACTAAAAACACAGCAGCGTGCTAAGTCGTAAGACGACGTATACGCTGTGACGCCTGCCCGGTGCCGGAA
Organism: Acidimicrobiales bacterium; assembly: GCA_016716005.1. Classification (NCBI taxonomy): domain Bacteria; kingdom Bacillati; phylum Actinomycetota; class Acidimicrobiia; order Acidimicrobiales; species Acidimicrobiales bacterium. Next base: position 379,902 of record JADJXE010000001.1, on the reverse strand, counting down.
GGTTACGGGGAAGGGTTAGCCGCAAGGCGAAGCTCTGAACCTAAGCCCCGGTAAACGGCGGCCGTAACTATAACGGTCCTAAGGTAGCGAAATTCCTTGTCGGGTAAGTTCCGACCTGCACGAATGGCGTAACGACTTTCCTACTGTCTCAACCACAGACCCGGCGAAATTGAAGTACGAGTAAAGATGCTCGTTAGCTGCGGCAGGACGGAAAGACCCCGTGGACCTTTACTACAACTTGATGTTGGGTTTTGGTATGTGTTGTGTAGCATAGGTGGGAGACTGGGAAGCAGGGGCGCCAGCTTCTGTGGAGTCATCGTTGAAATACCACCCTGCTCATGCCGGGACTCTAACCCAGGCCCGTTATCCGGGTCGGGAACAGCGTCAGGCGGGTAGTTTGACTGGGGCGGTCGCCTCCTAAAGAGTAACGGAGGCGCCCAAAGGTTCCCTCAGCCTGGTTGGCAATCAGGCGTCGAGTGCAATGGCACAAGGGAGCTTGACTGCGAGACAGACACGTCAAGCAGGTGCGAAAGCAGGGCATAGTGATCCGGCGGTTGCGTGTGGAAGCGCCGTCGCTCAACGGATAAAAGGTACCCCGGGGATAACAGGCTCATCTTCCCCAAGAGTCCATATCGACGGGAAGGTTTGGCACCTCGATGTCGGCTCATCGCATCCTGGGGCTGAAGCAGGTCCCAAGGGTTGGGCTGTTCGCCCATTAAAGCGGTACGCGAGCTGGGTTTAGAACGTCGTGAGACAGTTCGGTCCCTATCCGCCGCAGCCGCAGGAGACTTGAGGAAAGCTGTCCCTAGTACGAGAGGACCGGGACGGACGCAGCTCTCGTGTGCCAGTTGTCCCGCCAGGGGCACGGCTGGTTAGCGACCTGCGGAAGGGATAACCGCTGAAAGCATCTAAGTGGGAAACCCGTTCCGAGATGAGGTCTCCCACCGGGTTAACCGGGTAAGGCCCGTGGCCAGATGACCACGTTGATAGGCCGGAGGTGTACGCACGGCAACGTGTTCAGCCGACCGGTACTAATCGGCCGAGGGCTTGGTTATTGCTGCTCGTGCTCGCTCTGGAGTTCTGCAGGGGGCAGCGCCGTCTCGGCGCGCTCGTTGACAGCAAAGGTTTCCGGTGGCCATGGCGGCGGGGTCACACCCGTTCCCATTCCGAACACGGCAGTTAAGCCCGCCAGCGCCGATGGTACTTGGGGGCAAGCCCCCTGGGAGAGTAGGACGCCGCCGGAGTTCTCTCGAAGGAGCCCCACCTGCTGGTGGGGCTCCTGTCGCGTCCGGGCGCCGGTCGAGTGGGACGGCGGGGGGCCCGGTCGGTACGCTGCGGGCATGCCCACCGATCCTGCCCGCGGCGCGCGCCCTGGTTCGGGGGGCGGCGCGGGTCGTGGGGGTGGCCGGGCCCGAAGCGGCTCGGGCAGCGGCCGCGGCGGCGGCCGCACCGACGGGGGGCCGCAGGCGGGACGGTCCGGTGGCCGCAGCGGCGCGGGTGATCGATCGCGGGCCGGGGGTGGCCGCCCCGACGGTGCGCCACGAGGCGAGCGGTCCGGGCCTCGCGGCGGCCGGGGCGGGGCCGGCCGGGGCGACGCCGGCGCGCGCGACGGGCGTCGTGCTGCGACGGCCCGGGGTGCGGGGCGGGCCGCGGGGCGAGGCGAGGGTGCCGCGTCGGGGCGTGCCGACGATCGTCGGGGTGCGGCCAGGGGTGGCCCGCGCGGCCCGGCGGGCGGACGGGGCAGCGCCGAGGACGAGCGGCGACGGCAGCGGGACGAGCGCAGCGACCGAGCGCGGCGCGCCGGCTGGGGCGGCGTGGCGCGCCGCGGTGCGGGTGCGCTGGGCGATGGGCGCCCCCCGTCGGCCTCGGCGGCGGCGCGAGGGGCCGCGGAGCGTGGGCGGCCCGGGGTGGTCCCGCCGCCGAGCGAGCAGTGGATCGACGAGGGGCCCGTGCGGTCGGCGGCCGAGGAGGCCGTCGGCCGGGCCGCGGCCAGCCCCGGCGCCCGGGCACCGGGACGCCCCCGGCGCGGCGGCGAGGCGGCGGCTGGCATCCCCGACGAGGTGGGGGTCGAGCTCGAGCGGGTGGTCGGGCCGAGCCGGGCGCCCCGGCTCCGCGAACGCCTGGGCGACGCCGCGCGTGCCTTCGATCGTGAGCGTTACCTCGACGCCCGGCGCATGCTGAAGCCCCTGGCCGTCGAGGCGCCCGCCGCCCCCGCCGTCCGCGAGCTGCTCGGACTTACGCTGTACCGGCTCGGTCGGTGGCAGGAGGCGGCCCGCGAGCTCGAGGCGTTCCGCACCCTCACGGGCTCGACCGAGCAGCACCCGGTGCTGGCCGACTGCTACCGGGCGCTGGGTCGGCCCGACCGGGTCGAGGCCCTGTGGGAGGAGCTGCGAGCGGCGTCCCCCGGGGCAGGGCTGGTGGCCGAGGGCCGGATCGTGATGGCCGGCACCCTCGCCGACACCGGCCGGCTCGCCGATGGGGTCCGCCTGCTGGAGCGGGCCATGCGGCCCACCAAGCGGCCCGAGGAGCACCACCTCCGGCAGTGGTACGCGCTGGCCGCGCTGTACGAGCGCGCGGGCGACCTGCCCCGCGCCCGGGCCCTGTTCCGTCGGGTCGCGGCCGACGATCCGGGCTTCGCCGACGTGAGCGAGCGCCTCCGCACGCTGCGCTGAGAGCGCGCCGGCTGACACACCCCCTCGCTACCATCAGGTCGCTTCCCCCTCCGTCGCCCGGTTCCTCGCTCGGAGGGTCCTGTCATGAACGTGGTCGTGCTCCAGGGCACGCTCTCGCGGCCTGCCGCGGTGCGTCGCCTGCCGTCGGGTGACGAGCTGGTCGCCCTCGAGGTCACCGTCCGGCCGGAGGTGGGCCCCACCGACACGGTGCCCGTGGTGTGGCCGCGGCCGCCGGCCCGGGCCCGCACCCTCGCCGCCGGCACCGAGGTCGTCGTGACCGGCCGGGTCCGGCGGCGGTACTTCCGGGCCGGCGGAGCCACCGCCAGCCGGACCGAGGTGGTCGCCGACTCGGTGGTCGCGGCCGGCCGCGGCCGCCGGGTGATCGCGCTGCTCGACCGGGCGCGGGCCCGGATCACGATCGATCCCGTGCCCGGCCGCGGCCATGTGAGGCGGGAGCAGCAGGAGGGGTAGGGTGGGCACCGTCGGCAGTGGCCCACGGGCCCGAGCGGAGGAGGCATCCGTGGACGTCCAAGGTCTGCTTGGCGAGGAGGCCGAGAGCCTGCTCAGCCATGAGTGCAAGACCGTCCCCCGAGAGGATCTGATCCTCCCGGGTCCCCAGTACCTCGACGAGGTGCTGGTCGAGAGCGACCGCTCCCCGGCGGTGCTCCGCAACCTGGCCTCCCTGTTCAACACCGGGCGGATGGCCGGCACGGGCTACGTGTCGATCCTGCCGGTCGACCAGGGCATCGAGCACTCGGCGGCGGCGTCCTTCGCCCCCAACCCGGCCTACTTCGACCCGAAGAACATCTGCGAGCTGGCCGTCGAGGGCGGCTGCAACGGCGTCGCCAGCACGCTCGGGGTGCTCGGCGTGGTGTCGCGGCGCTATGCCCATCGGATCCCGTTCATCCTGAAGCTCAACCACAACGAGCTGCTCACGCTCCCCAACAAGTTCGACCAGATCATGTTCGCCTCGGTCCGCCAGGCCCACGACCTGGGCGCGGTGGGCGTGGGCGCCACCATCTACTTCGGCTCCGACGAGGCCACCCGCCAGATCCAGGAGGTCACGGAGGCATTCGCCGAGGCCCACCGCCTGGGCATGTTCACGGTGCTGTGGTGCTACCTGCGCAACTCGGGGTTCAAGAAGGACGGCGTCGACTACGCGGTGTCCGCCGACCTCACCGGGCAGGCCAACCACCTCGGCGTCACCATCGAGGCCGACATCATCAAGCAGAAGCAGCCGGAGAACAACGGCGGGTACCCGGCGTTGAACTTCGGCAAGACCAGCAAGCTCGTCTACGACGAGCTCACCACCGACAACCCGATCGACCTCACCCGCTGGCAGGTGGTGAACTGCTACATGGGCCGGATCGGGCTCATCAACTCGGGTGGCGAGTCGAAGGGCGCCGGCGACCTGGCCGCCGCGGTGCGCACCGCGGTGATCAACAAGCGGGCCGGGGGCATGGGCCTCATCAGCGGGCGCAAGGCCTTCCAGCGGCCCATGAAGGACGGTGTCGAGCTGCTCAACGCCATCCAGGACGTCTACCTCGACGCCTCGGTGACGATCGCCTGATCCGTCGGCTCGTCGGTGCCGGCGGCGGGTCCGGCCCCGACGGGCTCCAGGTGAGAAGAGGGGTACCGGACTCGCGCCGCCGCCCCCGGTACGATCCACGGCCGAACCTGTCGCCCCACCGCGAAGGGACACACCGTGGCCGACACCCTGGGGCACGAGGCGCCCACCAAGGACCTCGACGAGGTCGTCATCCGCTTCGCCGGCGACTCCGGCGACGGGATGCAGCTGACGGGCGATCGCTTCACCAGCGTGAGCGCGGTGCTGGGCAACGACCTGGCGACCCTGCCCGAGTTCCCCGCTGAGATCCGCGCCCCTGCGGGGACGCTCGCCGGGGTGTCCGCGTTCCAGGTGCACATCTCGGATCACCGCATCACGACCCCCGGTGACCAGGCCAACGTGCTCGTCGCCATGAACCCGGCGGCGCTCCAGGCCGAGCTGACCCACCTGGAGCCCGGGGGCACCCTCATCGTCAACGAGGACGGCTTCGACGACCGGAACCTGGCCAAGGCCGGCTACGCCGCCAACCCGCTCGACGACGGGTCGCTCGAGGGCTTCACCGTGTACCGGGTGCCGATGACGTCGCTGACCCGTGAGGCGACCACCGAGCTCGGGGTGAAGCCGCGTGACGCCGAGCGGTCGAAGAACTTCTTCGCGCTCGGGCTCATCACCTGGATGTACACGCGCCCGGTCGAGCCCACCCTGGACTGGATCCAGCACCGCTTCGGCAAGTCGCGGCAGGTGGCCGGGGCCAACACCGCGGCGTTCAAGGCCGGGTACCACTTCGGCGAGACGGCCGAGCTGTTCGACCACGCCTACCGGGTCAACCCGGCCCCCTTGCCGTCGGGCACCTACACCAACATCACCGGCAACACCGCCCTGGCGTGGGGGTTGGTGGCCGCCGGCCAGCTGGCCGGGCTGCCGGTGTTCCTCGGGTCGTACCCGATCACGCCGGCGTCCGACATCCTGCACGAGCTGTCGAAGCACAAGCGCTTCGACGTGCGCACCTTCCAGGCCGAGGACGAGATCGCCGCGATCGGCTCGGCCCTCGGGGCTGCGTTCGCCGGCCACCTCGCGGTCACCACCACCAGCGGGCCCGGCCTGTCGCTCAAGGCGGAGACGATCGGTCTGGCGGTGAGCATGGAGCTGCCGATGGTGATCGTCGACATCCAGCGCGGCGGGCCGTCCACCGGGCTCCCCACCAAGACCGAGCAGGCCGACCTGCTCCAGGCCATGTACGGGCGCCACGGCGAGGCCCCCCTGCCGGTGATCGCGGCCAGGAGCCCGTCGCACTGCTTCTTCGCCGCGATCGAGGCGGCACGGATCGCGCTCACGTACCGCACGCCCGTGATCCTGCTCTCCGACGGGTACATCGCCAACGGCTCCGAGCCGTGGCGGCTGCCCGACGTCGCCGACCTGGCGCCGATCCGGGTGGAGTTCGCCACGGCGCCGAACCACGTGGCCGACGACGGGTCCGAGCACTTCTGGCCCTACCTGCGCGACCCGGAGACCCTCGCTCGCCCCTGGGCCCTCCCGGGGACGCCGGGGCTCATGCACCGCATCGGGGGCATCGAGAAGAGCGACGGCGACGGCAACATCTCCTACGACCCCCTCAACCACGAGCGGATGGTCCACCTGCGCGCCGCCAAGGTGGCCGGCGTCGTGCGCGACATCCCGGACGTGGAGGTCGAGGGCGACCCCGACGCCGAGGTGCTGGTGCTGGGGTGGGGCTCGACGTGGGGGCTGATCGGCGCGGCCGTCGATCGCGTCCGCCTCCGCGGCGGGAAGGTGGCGAGGGCCCACCTCGAGCACCTCAACCCCTTCCCGGCCAACCTGGGTGAGGTACTGCGGCGCCACCCGACGATCCTCGTTCCCGAGATGAACCTCGGGCAGCTGTCCCGGCTCGTCCGGGCCGAGTTCCTGGTGAACGCCCGCGCCGTCAGCAAGGTGCAGGGCACCCCCTTCACGGCCGGAGAGCTGGAGACGGCGATCCAGGAGGCGATCGATGGCTGACACCGCCACGACCACCACGACCCGCAGGGACTGGTCGAGCGACCAGGAGGTGCGGTGGTGCCCGGGCTGCGGCGACTACTCGATCCTCGCGGCCATGCAGCTGGTGCTGCCCGAGCTGGGCGTCCGCCCCGAGCGCACCGTGTTCATCTCCGGCATCGGCTGCTCGAGCCGCTTCCCGTACTACATGAACACCTACGGGATGCACTCCATCCACGGCCGGGCTCCGGCGGTGGCCACCGGGATCGCGCTGGCCCGGCCCGACCTCGACGTCTGGGTGATCACCGGCGACGGCGACGGGCTCTCGATCGGCGGCAACCACCTGATCCACGCGCTCCGCCGCAACGTGAAGGTGAAGATCCTGCTGTTCAACAACCAGATCTACGGCCTCACCAAGGGCCAGTACTCGCCCACCAGCGAGCTCGGGAAGGTGACCAAGAGCACGCCGTTCGGCTCGCTCGACCACCCCTTCAACCCCATCAGCGTGGCCATCGGGGCCGAGGCCACGTTCGTGGCCCGCACCCACGACATGGACCGCCAGCACATGATGGAGACGTTCCGGCGCGCCCACGCCCACGACGGAGCGGCCTTCGTCGAGATCTACCAGAACTGCAACGTCTTCAACGACGGTGCCTTCGAGCAGGTCACCAGCAAGGCCACCCGCGACGAGATGCTGATCCCCCTCCACCACGGCGAGCCGATCCGCTTCGGCGCCGGCGGCGGGAAGGGCGTGGCCCGCGACTCGGCCGGGCACCTCCGCCTCGTCGACGTGGCCGACGTGGGCGAGGCCGCCCTGGTGGTGCACGACGAGCACGTCGACGACCCCTCGCTCGCGTTCGATCTGTCGCGCCTCAGCCATGGACCGACCTCGCCCACGCCGATGGGCGTGTTCCGCGACGTGGTCCGACCCGAGTTCGCGTCGCGCACGGCCCAGCAGCTCGAGGCCGCCCGGGAGTCGAAGGGCCCCGGCGACCTGGCCGGCCTGCTGCGCTCGGGTGCGACCTGGGAGGTCTGACGCTGCCGGAGACGGCCGAGCGGGTGCCCGACGCGGGAGACCCGAGGGGGGAGACCACGATGGCCGACCGGTTCGAGGTCCACATGAGCGACTCCGACGCGCTCATGTGGAACATGGAGAAGGACCCCATGCTCCGCGGGACCATCACGGCGGTGATGGTGCTCGACCGCGCGCCCGACTGGGAGCGGTTCCGCTCGCGGATGGACCTGGCCAGCCGCCTCGTCCTCCGGCTCCGCCAGCGGGTGATGATGCCGCCGCTGCGCCTCGGCCTGCCCCGCTACGCGGTCGACCCCGACTTCGATCTCGCGTACCACGTGCGGCGGGTCTCGGCGCCCCCGCCCGGCGACCTCGACGCCGTGCTCGAGCTCGCCCAGGCCTGGGGGATGAGCGGCCTCGACCGGGCCCGGCCGCTGTGGGAGTTCACGCTGGTGGAGGGCATGGCCGACGGGGGAGCGGCCCTCGTGATGAAGGTCCACCACTCGGTCATCGACGGCGTCGGGGGGATCGAGCTCGCCCTTCGCATGCTCGACGCGGAGCGGATGCCGGCCGAGCCGCCGTCGGCCCCGCCGGTGCCCGAGGGCGAGCCGATCGGACCCGCGGACCTGGTGCGCGACGCCCTGGGGATGGCGATCGGCGACGCCGCCGGCACCGCCCGGCGCCTGCCGGGCGTGCTCGGGCGGCTGGCCGTCCGGGCGCTGCGGGACCCGATCGGCACGACCGCGGAGGCCGTGCGGATGGGCCGATCCGTGGTGAAGCTCCTGGCACCGGCCACCACCATGCTGTCGCCGGTGATGCGGGAGCGCAGTGCCCGCTGGCGCTACGACGTGTTCGACGTGCCGCTCGACGAGCTGAAGCTGGCGGGCAAGGCGGCCGGGGGCAGCCTCAACGACGCCTTCATCGCCGCCGTGTGCGGCGGGCTCCGCCGCTATCACGAGCGCCACGGCACCAGCGTCGACGAGCTGCGGATGACCATGCCCGTGAGCCTGCGGGACGAGGGCGACCCGCTCGGGGGCAACCGGATCTCGCCGCTGCGCATGCGCATGCCGGTGGGCGAGGCCGATCCACGCCGGCGGATCGAGCTGATCGGCGAGATCTCGCGCACCTGGCGAGCCGAGCCGGCCGTCGAGGCCACGCCCGCCATCGCCGGGGTGCTCAACCGCCTGCCCACGACGGCCATGACGGCCCTGTTCGGGGGCATGCTCAAGCACGTCGACTTCCTGACCAGCAACGTGCCCGGGATCCCGGGTGCAACGGTGTACCTCGCCGGCTCGCGGGTGCGGCGCTGGTACGCGCTGGGCCCGACCGAGGGGGCGGCGACCAACGTCACCCTGCTGTCCCACGGCGACCTGTGCTGCATGGGCGTGACCAGCGACGCGGCCGCCATCCCCGACGGGGCCGTGCTGACGGCGTGCATGCGCGAGGGCTTCGACGAGGTGCTGGCCCTCGTCACCGGCCCCGGGGGCTGACGGCGCCGTCGACGGGGCCGGGCCGGCTCAGGAGAGGTCGCGCAGCACGAGCCCGGTGCAGGGCTTCGGGGCGAAGAAGGTGCTCTTCGGCGGCATCAGCCGGTGATCGTGCGCGGTCGCGGCGATCTGGGAGACGCTGGCCGGCCGCAGCAGCACCCCGGCGTCGGCGTGCCCGGCCCGGACCTCGCGGACCACGTTGTCGACGCCGTGCTGATAGGCGAGGCCGTGGGGGGGCAGGGCGGCCAGCGCGAGGTCGAGGCGCGCCGAGTCGAGGTCGTCCACCCCGCCGAAGGCCTCGGCGCGGGGATGGAGCAGCCACAGGCCCTCGGGCAGCACCAGCGCCAGCGCGCCGGCCTCGGCCATCCGGTCGGTGATGGTGGCCAGCGCCGCGTCGTCGAGCGGGGTCGAGCTGCCCGCATCGAAGAACGGCGCCAGGGCCTCGAGCACGTCGATCGCACGAGGCAGCCCGTCGACGAGGCGGTGGATGGGCAGCACGTCGAGCTGGCTCTCGGTGAGCTCGACCACGTACGTCATGACCAGGTCGTACGGCCCGGGGTTCCCGCCGGCCCCGTCGCGGCGCTCGTCGCGGTACGCGAGCGAGGTCTCGAACCGGTGGTGGCCGTCGGCGATGATCACGGGGGCGGACGACACGGTGTCGGCGAGGGCCTCGACCACCGCCGGCTCGGAGATCCGGTAGAGGCGGTGGTGGACGCCGGCGTCGTCGGTGAAGCGACCCACCGGCGCGCCGGGGAGCTCGCACAGCGACACCAGGCCGGGGGCCAGCGAGAGCCCCCACACCGCCGACAGGTTCGCCCGGCACGCGCGCAGCAGCTGCAGGCGGTCGGTGCGGGCCTTCGGGGTGGTGCGCTCGTGGGGGAGCACGCCACCCGCGCCCGGCCGGACGAGCTCGAGGGCGCCGATCACCCCGGCGGTCTGGCGGGCCCGCCCGCGGGAGTCGTGGTACCCCATGCGGTGCACGTAGAACGACGGCTCCTCGTCGGCGACGAGGACCCCCTCACGGCGCCACCGTTCGAGGGTTCGGGCCGCCGCCTGGTAGCGGTCACCGGTGCCGTCGTCCTCGGGCAGGTCGATCCGCACCACGTTCACGGGTGAGCGCGCGGCCAGCCGCGCGCGCTCGTCGGCGCTGATCACGTCGTAGGGAGGGGCGGTCACGTCGGCCAGCGAGACCCGCTCGGTGTCGTAGCGGATACCGGAGAAGGGCTCGAACCGGGGCACGGGCTCCTTTCGTAGCAGACGCGGGGCCCGGGTCGGGCCGGGCGTGCCAGGATGCCGCCCCGTGGCCTGGGTGCTGGACCTCGACGGGGTGGTGTGGCTGGCCGACCAGGTCCTGCCGGGCGCGGCCGGGGCGGTGGAGCGGCTGCGGGCGGCCGGCGAGCGGGTGCTGTTCGTGACGAACAACTCGTTCTCGCCGGTCGGCGACGTGGAGGCCAAGCTGGCGGCGTTCGGCATCCCGGCGGCCGAGGACGTGATCACCTCGGCGGCTGCGGCAGCCACGCTCGTCTCCCCGGGCGAGCGCGTCCTGGTGTGCGGAGGGCCCGGCGTGGTCGAGGCGCTGGAGCGCCGGGGCGCCCATCCGGTGCACGACGGTGATGCCGACGCGGTCGTGGTCGGCTTCCACCGCAGCTTCGACTACGAGCGGCTGCGGATCGCGGCCACCGCGGTGCGGCGGGGGGCCCGCCTGCTCGCCACCAACGACGACGCCACGTACCCGACCCCGGCCGGGCCGATCCCCGGGTGCGGCTCGATCCTCGCGGCCGTCGCGACCGGCGCGGGCGCCGCGCCCACGGTGGCGGGCAAGCCGTACCCGGCCATGGCCGGGCTGCTCCTCGACCTGCTCGGCGGCCCCCCGGCGATGATGGTGGGCGACCGGCCCGACACCGACGGGCGCTTCGCGGAGGCCCTCGGCTGCCCCTTCGGGCTCGTGCTCTCGGGCGTGACGACGCCGGGCGACCTCCCGGTCGAGCCGACCCCCGCCGCGACCGCCGCCGATCTCGCCACGCTGGTCACCGACCGTCTGGGTCGCTGACGCCGAGGCCCGCGCCGCCCGCGCGCCGGCCCGCTCAGCCCTGCGGGCGCCACACCCGCGGTGGGGCGCCGGTCATCATGTCGGCCAGCGCCGACACCTCGACCCGCCACGGGTCGAGCCGCAGCAGGCCGTACGTGGGGTCGCCCGGACCGTTGCGCCAGAACAGGGCGAGGTCGTAGCCGAGGGGCGGCGGCGTGCCGTTGTAGAGGTCCCACAGCCGCTGCTTCTCGTCCGGGTCGTCGACCCACCGGGCCTCGCAGTCGGCGTAGACCTGCTGGTGCTGGGGATCCCAGTAGGTGCAGGACACGAACGGGTTGGCGGCGAGGTGGCGCGCCTTGTGCGAGTCGCGACCCGTGGCGATCCAGCCGACCGGCCCCGCGGCTCCGGCCGGGCGCTCCCAGATGGGGTGGAGCAGCCGGCTCCGCGGCCGCCCCCGTGCGTCGACCGTGGCCACCGTGCACCACACGATGCGCTCGATCCGACCGAAGAAGTCGTCGGCCAGCTCGTCGAACGAGACGTCCACGCACCACCTCCCCCCGGGTGGGCACCCCCGCCCTCCTCAGCGAGAGGAAGGGTAGCCGCCGGTCTCGTCCCAGCCCCGGGAGGTGACGAACTCGGAGCGCCACACGAGCCGCCTCACCGCCTCGCTGCTGCGCGCGGCCACGCCGACGACCACCCCGAAGACGAAGCCCCCGACGTGGGCCACCCACGCCACCCCGGTGTTCGGGTTCAGGAAGAACTGGGAGACGAACCAGAACAGCAGGACCCAGCGGGCCTCGATGCGCCGCCAGAACACGATGATCAGGAAGAACAGCGTGTGGATCGGGGCCCGCGGGAACCACACGAGGTACGCGCCCATCACCCCGGCGATGGCGCCCGACGCCCCCACCACCGGAACCGTGCTGGCGGGCTGCACCGCCACGTGGGCCAGCGAGGAGGCCACGCCGGCCAGCAGGAAGAAGGCGAGGAACCGGACGGGCCCGAGGTGATCCTCGATGTTGTCGCCGAACACCCACAGGAAGAGCATGTTCCCGGCCAGGTGGAGCAGGCCGCCGTGCAGGAAGATCGACACGACGAGGGCCAGGTACACGTTCTTGTCGGAGAACAGCTCGGGCCCGGTCGCGTCGGGCTCGCAGGCGGTGTCGTCACCCTGGACGAACGTCCGGCCGATCTCGGTGAGCGTCAGTGGCTCGCCCTGCGTCACCTCGCACGGGATCGCGGCGTGCTCGAGGTTGAAGCGCAGCTCGCCGTCGATCCGGACCTGGCTCCCGTCGACGTCGACGACGTCGGTGCCGCGAGCCGGTACCTGCACGAACAGGTAGACCACCACGTTCACGACGATGAGGGCGATCGTGACCACGGGGAGGCGCCGGGTGGGGTTGGCGTCTCGCAGCGGGATCACGGGCGCACCCTACCGACGGCCGCGTCGGCGGACGGGGGGTCGTTGCGCCGGGGAGGGTCCGTCGGTACGGTGGCCTCATGGCGCAATCGGACGTGCTCAAGCGGTATCTCGACGAGGGCATGAAGTTCACGCAGATGACCCAGTCCCGGGCCGAGGCGATCGTCAACCGGCTCGTGCGGACCGGTGAGCTGCAGGCGGATCAGGCGCAGTCCGCCGTCCAGGAGCTCGTGGAGCGGAGCCGCAAGAACTCCGAGCGTCTGATGGCCGCGATCCGCAAGGAGGTCACGGCGCAGGTGTCCGGGTTCGGTGTCGCCACCAAGGCCGACATCGTCCGGATCGAGAAGCGCATCGAGGCCATCGCCAGGGCCGGCAGGCCCGGCGCCCCGAAGGCCGCCCCGACCAAGGCGACCAAGGCCACGAAGGCCACCAAGGCCACCAAGGCCACCAAGAAGGCCACCGAGGCGACCAAGAAGGCCACCGCCCGGAAGCCGGCGGCCAAGAAGGCCACCGCCAGGAAGCCGGCGGCCAAGAAGGCCACCGCCAGGAAGCCGGCGGCCGAGCGGCCCGCCGGCTGATCCGCTCGGCGTCGAGCCGCCCGTGGGGCCGCGGCGGCGCCTCGACGTCGAACTGGTCCGTCGTGGCCTGGTCGTGAGCCGCGAGGAGGCCAGGGCGCAGATCGAGGGGGGTCACGTCCTCGTCGACGGCGCGCCGGCCGGCAAGCCGTCGCGGCTGGTCGGCCCCGGGCAGGCGTTGGTGTTGGCCTCCCCCGCGCCGCGCTTCGTCGGCCGCGGCGGCCACAAGCTCGAGGCCGCGCTCGACCGCTTCGGGGTCGACCCGACGGGCCGACGCTCCCTCGACGCCGGTGCGTCCACCGGTGGGTTCACCGACTGCCTCCTGCAACGGGGAGCGAGCCAGGTGGTGGCCGTCGACGTGGGGCACGGTCAGCTGCACGAACGCCTCCGCCGGGATCCCCGCGTCGACCTGCGGGAGCGCACCAACATCCGCAACCTCGACCTCGCCGCGCTCGACGATCGTTCCGTCGACCTGGTCGTGGCCGACCTGTCGTTCATCTCGCTCCGGGCGGTCCTGGACGCGCTCCTCGGCGTGTGCCGACCGGGAGCCGACCTGGTCCTGCTCGTGAAGCCGCAGTTCGAGGCCGGCCGCCGCGAGGCGGACCGGGGAGGGGGCGTCATCCGGGACCCGGCCGTGTGGAGCCGGGTGCTCGCGGAGGTGGACGACGCCCTCGTGGTCCGGGGTGGGACCATCATGGGGTGGATGGCCTCTCCGATCCGTGGCGCCGACGGCAACGCCGAGTTCCTGGTCCACGTCCGGGCACCGGGCGGGGCCATCGACGCCCCGGCCCCCGCCGCGACGAGGGAGAGGGCCGTCGCCGAAGCGGCCGGCGAGGCCCCGGTGGCTGACCGGTGAGCACCTTCGTGGTCGTCCTGCACCACCAGCGTCCCCGTGCCGCCGAGCTGGCCCGGCTGGTCGCACGCGAGCTGCTCGACGGCGGCCACCAGATCCGCATCCCGGCCGCCGACGCCGAGGTGGCCGGTCTGGGCGAGCTGGGCGTTCCCGACGCCGAGCTGGCCTCCGGTGCCGACGTCGCCCTCAGCCTCGGGGGCGACGGCACGATGCTTCGCACCGTCGACCTGGTCGCGGCGGCGGGCGTGCCCGTGCTCGGCGTCAACGTCGGCCAGCTCGGCTACCTGACCGAGGTGGAGCCGGCCGCCCTCGATGCCGCCCTGGTCCGCCTCGGGCGGGGCGACTACGCGATCGAGGAGCGGATGATGCTCTCGGTGACCGCCGAGCCGGCCGGCAAGCCGGCGAGCACCGCAACCGGGCTGAACGAGGCGGTCCTGGAGAAGACCCCGATGGGCCACACCGTGCGCCTCGGCGTGTCGATCGACGGCGAGTTCTTCACGACCTACGCCGCCGACGGCCTCATCGTCGCCACGCCCACCGGCTCCACCGCGTACGCGTTCTCGGCCAGGGGTCCGATCGTCGCCCCGGAGCACCGGGCCCTGCTGCTCACGCCCGTCTCGCCCCACATGCTCTTCGACCGGACGCTGGTGCTCGAGCCCACGACCGTGCTGCGCCTCGAGGTCCTGGGCGGCCGGCCGGCCACCCTGTCGGTCGACGGTCGGAACCTCGGCACCCTCGTCGAGGGGGACGTGGTCTCGTGCACGGCGGCGGCGCCGTCGGCCCGGCTCGTCGTGTTCGGTCCCCGGAACTTCCATCGCATCCTGAAGGCCAAGTTCGGCCTCAACGATCGTTGACGACGTGATGCCACCCCGCCTGCGCCGAACGTGCCCCCACACCGCCCACCGCCGGCCGGCGGCGCGGGTCGGCCGCTGAGGACGCCGTGCTCGTCGAGCTGGCCGTGCACGACCTAGGGGTGATCGACGACCTCTCGCTCGTGCTCGGCGGGGGCATGACCGCGCTCACCGGTGAGACCGGGGCCGGCAAGACCCTGGTGGTCGAGGCCATCGAGCTGCTCGTCGGGGGACGGGCCGACCCGGTCCTCGTCCGCCCGGGGGCCGCCGAGGCGCGTGTGGAGGGCCGCTTCGTCGTCGACAGCCAGGAGCTGGTGCTGGCGCGGGTGGTCCCCAGGGACGGCCGGTCCCGTGCCTACATCGACGGGCGGATGGCCACCGCGGCCAGCCTGGCCGAGCTGGGTCGTCTGCTGGTCGACCTGCACGGCCAGCACACCCACCAGTCCCTCCTGGCCCCGGCCGTGCAGCGGGACGCCCTCGATCGCTTCGGAGGGGTCGACCTGGTGCCGCTGCTCGAGGCGCGGCGGCGCCTCCTCGAGCTCGCGTCCGCCCTGGCGGCCCTCGGTGGTGACGCGCGCGCCCGCGCCCGCGAGGCCGACCTGCTGCGCTTCCAGCTCGACGAGCTGGCCGCGGCAGGCCTCGACGACCCGGACGAGGACGCGGCGCTGGAGGCCGAGGAGGAGTGCCTCGCCCACGCCCAGGAGCACATCGATGCCGCCGGCCGGGCTCACGCCGCCCTCGTCGACGACGGCGGCGGGATCGACGCCGTCGGCACGGCCCTGGCCACCATCGCCGGACGATCCCCGTTCTCGGCGCTGGAGGCCCGTCTCCGGGCGGTGGCCGCCGAGATCGCCGAGGCCGCGGTCGACCTCCGGACCGCCGGGGAGGGCATCGACGACGACCCCGAGCGCCTCGATCAGGTCCGCCGCCGACGCCGGCTGCTGCATGACCTCTGCCGGAAGTACGGCGACGACCTGGGTGCGGTGCTCGCCTACCGCGACGAGGCCGGTCGCCGACTCGCCGTCCTCCTGGCGCACGACGAGCAGGTGGCCGGCCTCGAACGGGAGCGCGCCGGCGTGGAGCAGGCCGAGCAGGTCGCGGCCGCGTCCGTCGGGGTGGCGCGGCGGGCGGCCGCCCCGGCGCTGGCCGCCGCCGTCGGCGCCCACCTGGTGGAGCTGGCGCTGCCCAAGGCCCGCCTCCATGTGCAGGTGGCGGGGCCCGACCCCGGCGACGACGTGACGTTCCTCCTGGCCGCCAACCCGGGCGAGCCCCTCCTGCCGCTGGCGCGGGTGGCGTCGGGCGGGGAGCTGGCCCGGGCCATGCTGGCCCTGCGGCTGGTGCTGAGCGAGGCCCCGCCGACGCTGGTGTTCGACGAGGTCGACGCGGGTGTGGGCGGCCAGGCCGCGCTCGCCGTGGGTCGGGCGCTGGCGGTGGTGGCCGAGGAGCATCAGGTGCTGGTCGTGACCCACCTGCCGCAGGTGGCCGCCTTCGCCGACGAGCAGATCGGCCTGCACAAGCAGGAGGAGGGGGGCCGGGCCGTGACCAGGGCGCACCGCCTCGGCCCCGAGGAGCGCGTGGTCGAGCTGTCACGGATGCTGTCCGGGCTGCCCGACAGCGGGACGGGGCGCGACCACGCCGAGGAGCTGCTGGCCGAGGCGCGCCAGCGCCGGAGCGGCCGGGTCGCGGACCCGCGCACCGGGCGGCGGGGGGCCCGGCGCTGATGGCGCTGCGCGAGCGGGGCGCTGGCCTCGTCACCGGACCGGCACGGGTCGATCGGCGCACCAAGGACCTGGTGAAGCGCCTGCAACCCGGCGACGTGGCGGTGATCGACCACCAGGACCTCGACCGCGTCGCGGCCGAGGGCCTGATCGCGGCGGGTGCGGCCGCCGTCGTCAACGTGGCCGCGTCGGTGTCGGGTCGCTATCCCAACCCGGGGCCCCTGCTGCTGGTCCAAGCGGGCGTGGTCGTCGTGGACGAGGTGGGGGTCGGGGTCTTCGACGCCGTCACCGAGGGCGTGGCGGTCACCGTCGACGGGGCCGACGTGGTGGTGGGTGGGCAGGTGGTCGCCTCGGGTGTGCGCCAGGACGTGGCGTCGGTGGAGGCGAGGATCGACCTGGCGCGCGACAACCTGGGTGCCGAGCTGGAGCGGTTCGCGGCCAACACCCTCGAGTACGTCCGCCGGGAGAGCCACCTGGCGACGGACGACGTCACCGTCCCCGACGTCGGGATCGACTTCCGGGACCGGCAGGCGCTCATCGTGGTGCGCGGCCACGACTACCGGGAGGACCTGGGCGCCCTCCGGCGGGGGGGCTACCTCCACGACCTCCGCCCGGTGCTCATCGGGGTCGACGGCGGCGCCGACGCGCTCCTCGAGCTGGGGGAGCGACCCGACGTGATCATCGGCGACTTCGACTCCGTCTCCGAGCCGGCCCTGCGCTGCGGGGCCCGCCTGGTGGTCCACGCGTACCCGGGTGGCAGGGCCCCGGGCGCCGAGCGGCTGGAGGCGCTCGGCCTTCCGTACCAGGTGTTCGAGGCGGCCGGCACCAGCGAGGACATCGCCATGCTGCTGGCCTACGAGCGGGGAGCCGAGCTCATCGTGGCGGTCGGGACCCACTCCTCGATGGTCGACTTCCTCGACAAGGGCCGCGCCGGCATGGCGTCGACGTTCCTCGTCCGGCTGAAGGTCGGGCCGATCCTCGTGGACGCCAAGGGCGTGAACCGGCTCTACCAGGGGCGGATCCGCAAGCGCGACCTCACCCTGCTGGTGGTGTCGGCCCTGTTCACCCTGGTCGTCATCACCATCGTCAGCGAGCCCCTCCGGCTGTTCGTCCGCAGCCTGTGGCTCACGTTCCGGTAGGCAGCCCGTGGTCAACCTGCGGTATCACATCGTCAGCATCGTGGCCGTCTTCCTCGCCCTCGGGATCGGGGTGACGGTGGGGTCGACCATCGTAGACCGTGCCATCGTCGGTGCCCTGGAGGATCGCCTCGACTCCCTCGAGGGGCGCCTCGAGGACACCCAGGCCGAGAACGACCGCCTCCGCGGCGAGGTCGATCGGCTCGAGGCCGAGCGCGACGCCCTGGCCGACGAGGGCTCGCTGCTGCTGGCGGGCCGCCTGGCCGACGTACCGCTGCTCGTCCTGAGCATGCAGGGGGTCGCCCAGGAGCCCGTCGACGAGCTGGCCGTCTCGTTGGGCTCGGCCGGCGCCCGGTACCAGGGAGCGCTCCGGTTCACCGAGCGGCTCGCGCTGGCCGACCCCGACGACGTGGCCGAGCTGGCCGCCATCGTGGGCACGCCGAGCACCGATCCCCGCCGGGTGCGCGACGTCCTGGCGGCGCGCCTCGGCACGGCCCTCCTGGCCACGGCCAGCGCCGATGTCGATGCCGGTGCCGGTGCCGGTGCCGGTGTGCCGTCGGAGCCCGCCCCGGGCCCGGAGGCGACGGCGGGCACCTCACCCGAACCGGCCCCGGGCACCACCGGCGCGCCCACCACGTCCGTCCCGCCGGCCGACGGCACGTCCTCTGCCGGCACCCTGCTGCGGGAGCTGCTCGACGCTGGCTTCCTCGACGGCGAGCTGGTGGCGCCGGAGGGGGCGGACCCCGCCTCGGTGCCGCTGCCCGGCACCCGCGTGGTGCTGGTGTCCGGCGCGGGGGCCGTGCTGCCCGACGGCGACCTGATGGATCCGCTCGTGCGGGTGCTCGCCACCGCCGACCCGGCGCCCGCGGTCGCGGCCGAGTCCTCGGAACCGAGCGAGGACGGTCCCGTCGACGTCTTCGTGTCGTGGATCCGGAGCGACGAGGCCCTGGCCCGGCGGGTGTCCACCGTGGACGATCTCCAGCGCTTCGCGGGCCAGGCCGCGGTGGTGATCGCCCTCGAGCAGCTGCCCGACGGGGTGGTCGGCCAGTACGGGACCGCCGGCGACGCCCAACGCCTCCTTCCTGCACCGCTCCCGTGACCGCTGCCGCGTCGCGGGGTCGGAGCCTGGTCCGGGCGACGGCGAGCATGTCCGCGCTCACCGCCCTGTCGCGGGTCACCGGGTTCGTGCGCATCCTGGTGGTGGCGGCGGTGCTGGGCACGACGTACCTGGGCAACACCTACCAGTCGGCCAACAGCGTCCCGAACCTGCTGTTCGAGCTGTTCGCGGCGGGCGCCCTCCAGGCGGTGCTGGTCCCGACGCTGGTGCACCTGCTCGACCGGCACCTGCGGGGGGAGGCCGAGCACGTGGCCGGATCGGTGCTCGGCCTGCTGGGCCTGGTGCTGGCCGCCGTGGCCGCCCTCGGCATGCTGGCCGCGCCGTGGATCATGGAGGTGCTGGTGTCGGGGGTCGACGACCCCGCGATCCGCGAGGCGCAGGTGCGTCTCGGCACGTTCTTCCTGTGGTTCTTCCTCCCCCAGGTGGTGCTCTACGCGGCCGGGCTCGTGGCCACCGGCGTGCTGAACGCCGAGAGCCGCTTCGCACTGCCCGTGTTCGCACCGGTGGTGAACAACGTCATCGTCATCGCCACGTACCTCGCGTTCTGGTGGATGCGCGACGGCGCCGCACCCTCGCTCGACATCACCCTCGCCCAGAAGCTCGTGCTCGCGGGTGGCACCACGCTCGGGGTGGTCGGGATGACGGCCGTGCCGGTGCTGGGGGTGATGCGCACCGGGTTCTCGCTCCGGCCCCGATTCGACCACCGCCATCCCCTCGTGCGGCTGCTCGGGCGCCAGGGGGCCTGGGCGGCGCTGTTCCTCGCCCTCACCCAGGTGCTCCTGCTCGTGGTGCTGATCCTCGCCAACGGCGTGGAGGGAGGGGTGGTGGCCTACCAGGTGGCCTTCACCTTCTTCCTGCTGCCCGTCGCGCTCTTCGCGGTGCCCGTGTACACCACGCTGTTCCCGCGGCTGTCCCGGGAGGCGAGGGACGGCGACTGGCCCGCGTACGCGGGCTCCGTGCAGCACGGCGTGAACGCCATCGGGTGGTACCTGCTGCCCGCCACCGGCCTGCTCGCGGCACTGGCCCTGCCGGTGGCCAGGCTGACTCTGTTCGGGGCGGCCGCCGGGGCCGGAACCGAGCAGGTCGCCGCGGCGCTCCGGTGGTTCGCGCCGGGCCTGCTCGGCTACGGCGTCGTCCTGCTGCTCACGCGTGCCTTCTACGCCGACGGCGACGCCCGGCTCCCGGCACTCGTGAACGTGGGTGTGGTGGCGGCCGGCGCGACCCTCATGGTGCTGGCCGCCGTGGCGCTCGACCCGGCCGACCGCGTCGCCGGCCTGGCCGCAGCGCACTCGGCCGCGTACCTCGCCGGCGCCGTCGCCCTGTTCTCCCTGATGGTGCGGCGCCTGCCTGCCGGGGCGCGCCCGCATCCCGCCACGGGGCTCCTGCGATCGCTCCTGGCGGCCGCGGTCGCCACGGCGGCGGCGGCCCTCGTCGACCGAGCCGTGGGAGGCGTCAGCCGGTGGGACGCTCTGGTGACCGTGGCGCTGGGAGCCTCGATCGCCCTGGCGCTCTACCTGGCGATCCAGCGGCTGACCGGCGGTCCCGGCCCGGTGGCGGTGCTGGCGGCGCCGGAGGTGGCCCATGGCCCCTGAGCGGACGGGCCGGGTGCTCCAGCTGCTCGGACCCTCGACCGGCGGCATCCGGCGCCACGTGGTCACCCTCACCGCCGAGCTGCGCCGCCGCGGCTGGGAGGTGGCGGTGGCCGGGCCGGCCGGGGTGCTCGACGGGGTGGGCGAGCTCGACGCGGTCGTCGACGTACCCGCGGGCAGCTCGGCGGTCCAGGCCCTCCGGGCCCGCCGGCAGCTCGCGCCGCTCCTCAGGGGTGCCGACCTGGTGCACGCCCACGGCCTCAAGGCCGGGTGGGTGGCGGGCAGCCTGCGCTCGCGCCCACCGCTGGTCGTCACCGTGCACAACCTGGTGCTCGACGAGGCCGCGGGGCCGGCGGCGCCGGTGCTGCGGGTCATGGAGGGGATGCTGCCGGGCCGTGCCGACGCCGTGATCGCGGTGTCCCCCGGCATCGCCGAGCGGTTCGCCGGGTCGCGGGCGGCCGGGCGGATCACGGTCGTGCCCCCGGTCGGCCCCGGCCCGCAGCCGACCCACACCCCGGCGGAGACTCGCCGGGCGCTGGGCGTCGACCCCGCGGCGCCGCTGGTGGTCACGGTCGCCAGGCTCCACCCCCAGAAGGGGCTCGACGTGCTGCTCGACGCCACCGCGGCCCTCCGGGAGCGGTTGCCGCTCGTACGGCTGGCCCTGGTGGGGCAGGGGCCGCTCGAGCAGGAGCTGCGCGACCGGGCCGTGCGCCTGGGCCTGGGCGGGGTGGTGGTGTTCGCCGGCGCCACGCCGAACGCGGCCGACCAGCTGGCGGCGGCCGACGTGGTGGCCGTGCCGTCGCTGTGGGAGTCGGGCCCCCTGGTCGTGGCCGAGGCGCTGGAGCTCGGCCGGCCGGTGGTCTCCACGCCCGTCGGCTTCGTGCCGGAGCTCGTCGAGGACGGGGTGTCGGGCTGGCTGGTGCCGATCGGCGACGCGCCGGCCCTCGCCGCCGCGCTGCAGGACGCGCTCACGAACCCCTCCGAGGGGGCGCGGCGGGTGGCCGCCGCCCGCACCCGCGCCGCGGACCACCTCGACCGCGGTCGGCTGGTGGACGCGGTGGCGGCCGTGTACCGCGCGACGCTGGGGTGGACATGAGCGCACTGCGGCGGATGGCGGCCCTGGCCGGGATGGTGATGGCACTGGGCGTGCTGGCCGGCGCCGCGCCGGCGGCCGGTGCCACACCCGGCGACGGGGAGCGCTCGGCCGGGCGGGTGCTCGTGGTGAGCCTTCCCCGCGTGACCTGGGCGATGGTGGAGCGGTACCGCCCGCCGGCGTTGCTCGGGTTGCTGGAGCGGAGTGCGGTCGCCTCGCTCAGCGTCCGCACCATCGGGCCCAAGACCTCGCTGGGCGAGGGCTACGCCACCCTGAGCGCCGGCAACCGGGCGGCGGCCGAGCCCGTGCAGGTCGGGCTGGCCGGGGGGCCGTCCGCGCCGTTCGAGGACGGCGACGTGGCCGAGGCCTACGAGCGCCGCACCGGTGCCGTCGCCGACGGTGCGATCCTGTTCCCCGGTATCGCCGAGCTGACGGCGCGCAACGACCGGCTGAGCTACGGGGCCGAGCCCGGCGCGCTGGGCGAGGCCCTCGCCGGGGCCGGCCTGCGGGCCGCAGCCGTCGGCAACGCCGACGTGGTCACGCCGGCGGGCGTCGAGGAGTGGCATCGGGAGGTTGCGCTGGCGGTCGTGGATCGGCGGGGCGCGGCGGCGGGAGGGTCGGTGGATCGCGGCCTCCTCGTGGCCGATCCGGCCGCGCCCTACGGCATCCGCCTCGACGTCGACGCAGCCCTCGCGGCGGCGCGGGACGCGTGGGACGACACCGACCTGCTCGTGCTCGAGGCCAGCGACCTGGAGCGGACGGACACGTACCGGGCCGTGAGCGCACCGGGCGCCCGCGACGCGCTCGAAGCGGCCGCCATGCGCGACTCGGACCGCCTCCTCGCCGGCGCGCTGGAGCTCGTCGACCCGGCGCGCGACGTGGTGATGCTGGTCGGCCCGGCCTCGCCCCGTGCCGAGGAGCAGCTCACGGTGTTCGCCCTCGCGGGCCCCGGCGTCGAGCCCGGGCTGGCCCGCAGCGCCACGACCCGCCGGGGCGGGTACGTGACCCTCCCCGACATCGCGCCCACGGTGCTCGACGCCCTCGGGGTCGACGTCCCCGACGCCATGAACGGCACGGCGGTCACGTCGGCCGGCGGCCGCGCGCCCGACGCGTCGACGGTCGCCGACCTGGTGCGGGCCAACGAGCTGGCGGTGTTCCGCGACCGGGCGGTGGGGCCGGTGACGGTCGTGTTCATCGTGCTCCAAGTGCTCGTCTACCTGGCCGTGATCCTCGCCCTGTTCCGGGGGTGGGTGCGCTGGCGGCCGGCCCTCGCCGTCGCCGCCCTGGCCGTGCTGGCCTTCCCCTCGGTGGCCTTCCTGTCCGGGCTCGTGCCCTACGACCGCCTGGGCGTGGCCGGCTACACGATCGCCGCGCTGGCGGCTGCGTGCGCGCTGGCCGCGGCGTCGCTGCCCCTCGGCCGGGCCGGGCTGCTCGGGCCGCCCCTCGCCCTCACCGGGCTGGTCGTAGTGATCCTGGTCGTCGACGTCGCCACCGGTTCCCGCCTGCAGATCGACACGGTGTTCGGCTACTCACCGATCATCGCCGGTCGCTTCGCCGGCTTCGGCAACCTCGCCTTCGCCCTCCTCGCCATGGCCGCCATCGCCACCGCCACCATGGCGTGGGCGATGCTCGGCCGGGTGGCCCCCGCCCCCGACGGCAGCCCGCCCGCCCGGGACCGCCCCGAGCGGGCCGCCGGGCCGCTCGGGGTCGCGGCGGCGGTGCTCGGCGTCACCCTCGTGGTCGACGGCCTCCCGTGGATGGGGTCCGACGTCGGCGGGGTGCTGGCCACGTTCCCGGCGTTCGTCGCCGTGCTCGCGATCCTCGCGGGGTGGCGCCTCGGCTGGCTCCGGGTCGCGGCGGTGGTGCTGGCCACGGTGCTCACCCTGGGGCTGTTCGCGGCGATCGACCTCGGCCGGCCGACCGACCAGCGGACCCACCTGGGGCGCTTCGTCGAGCGGCTCACCGAGGGCGGCGCCGGCCCGATCCTGCAGCGCAAGCTCGAGGCGAACCTCTCCATCCTCACGTCGTCCGTGTGGGCGTACCTCATCCCCGTGGGCCTGGCCTTCCTGGCCTTCCTCACCTGGCGACCCACGGGCCGGCTCGGCCTGCTCCAGGAGCGCGTCCCCGGGCTGCGGGCCTGCCTGGTGGGTGCCCTGGTGGCGGGGCTGCTGGGCTTCGCGCTGAACGACTCAGGGGTGGCGGTGCCGGCGATGATGCTCGTGGTCCTCCTGCCGTACCTCTCGGTGCTCGCCGTGCGGAGCCTGCCGTCGTGACGACCGTCCTGGCGGGGGTCTCGGCCGCGCTGCTCGCCGCCTTCGGCTGGAGGCTCCTGGGCCCCGCCTTCGAGCAGCCGACGTTCCTGCGCCCGAACGTGCGCGGCAGCCTGGTGCCGGCCGGGGCGGGCGTGCTCGTGGTGCTGGCGGCGCTGGCGGTGGAGGCCGTGCTGGGGTTCTTCGACGCCCTCACCCGGGCCGTCGACCTCGACGGCGGGTTCGGGCGCTGGCTGACCCTGCTGGTGGCCCTGGGCCTCTCGCTGCTCGGGCTGCTCGACGACGTCGCCGGCGGCGCCGACGCGCGGGGCTTCGGTGGTCACCTGCGGGCCCTGGCCCACGGGCACCTCACCACCGGCGCGGTGAAGCTGGTCGGCGGAGCCGCCCTGGCGGTGGTGGCCGTGGCGCCCCTGCGGGAGGGCCAGCCCGGCTGGCTGCTGGTCGACGCCGCCCTGGTGGCCCTGGCCGCCAACCTCGCCAACCTCCTCGATCGGGCGCCGGGGCGGACGACCAAGGTCGCGCTGCTCTGCCTGGTGGTGCTCCTCGCGGTGGCGGGGGCCCAGCCGCAGCTGGCCATGGTCGCGGCCGTGGTGGGTGGCGCGGCCGGGCTCCTGCTGCCCGACCTGCGGGAGCGGCTGATGCTGGGGGACGCCGGAGCCAACCCGGTCGGCGGCGTCCTGGGGCTGGGGGTGGTGCTGGTGGGCTCGCCCGGGGTGCGGCTCGGGGCCCTGGTCGCCGTGGGCGGGCTGAACCTGCTCAGCGAGCGGGTGAGCTTCAGCCGGATCATCGACCGGGTGCCCCCGCTGCGCTTCCTCGACCGCCTGGGCCGCCGGCCCTGACCGGTCGGGGCCGGGCCGGCGGGTCCGGCGGCCGCGGGTCCGCCAGCCGCCGGCCGCGGGTCCGCCAGCCGCCGGCGGTCGCCGCGCTACCCTCCTGCGGTCGGTCGAGCCGCGAGGAGGGCGCCCCTGTGACGAAGCACATCTTCGTGACCGGAGGCGTGGCCAGCTCGCTCGGCAAGGGCCTCACCGCCTCGTCGCTCGGGCGGCTGCTCAAGGCCCGGGGCCTGCGGGTCACCATGCAGAAGCTCGACCCGTACATCAACGTCGACCCGGGCACGATGAACCCGTTCGAGCACGGCGAGGTCTTCGTCACCGACGACGGCGGCGAGACCGACCTCGACCTCGGCCACTACGAGCGGTTCATCGACGAGAGCCTGTCGCGCGACTCCAACGCCACGACCGGCTCGATCTACCAGGCGGTCCTGGCCGCCGAGCGCCGCGGCGACTACCTGGGCAAGACCGTCCAGGTGATCCCCCACATCACCGACGAGATCAAGCGCCGTATCCGGCTGCTCGCCACCGACGACGTCGACGTGGTCATCACCGAGGTCGGCGGCACGGTGGGCGACATCGAGATCCTGCCGTTCCTCGAGGCCATCCGGCAGTTCCGCAAGGATGTGGGGCGCGAGAACGTGTGCTACGTGCACGTCACCCTGGTGCCGTTCATCGGCCCGTCGGGCGAGCAGAAGACCAAGCCCACGCAGCACTCCGTTACCGAGCTGCGCAGCCGCGGCATCCAGCCCGACGCCATCGTGTGCCGGAGCGAGGCGCCCATCTCCGAAGCCCTGAAGCGCAAGATCTCCAACCTGTGCGACGTGCCCCTCGAGGCCGTCGTGAACGCCCCTGACGCCGCGAACCTGTACGAGATCCCCCTGGTGCTCCACGACGAGGGGCTCGACGGCTGCGTCTGCTCGCTGCTCGGGTTCGGCGACCGGGCCGTCGACCTGTCGGCGTGGGAGGGGCTGGTGGCCAGGGTCGAGGCCGCCACCCGCCCGGTGCGCATCGGGCTCATCGGCAAGTACGTCAGCCTCCCCGATGCGTACCTGTCCGTCGTGGAGGCGCTCAAGCACGCCGGGTTCCACCACGGCGCCAAGGTCGAGATCGACTGGATCCAGGCGGAGGACGTCGAGGGGCTGCTGGCCAGCGGGCGCCTGCGCCGACCTCGACGGCATCGTGATCCCGGGCGGGTTCGGCGAGCGGGGGATCGAGGGCAAGATCGCCGCGGCCGGCTACGCCCGCGAGCACGGGGTGCCGTGCCTCGGGCTGTGCCTCGGGATGCAGGTGATGGTCATCGAGTTCGCGCGCAACGTGCTCGGCCTCGCCGGGGCCCACTCGAGCGAGTTCGACCCTCACTCGCCGCACCGGGTGATCGACCTGATGGACAGCCAGCGCAAGGTCGTCGACCTGGGGGGCACCATGCGCCTGGGCGCCTACATCGCCGTGCTCACGGCCGGCTCCCAGGTCGAGCAGGCCTACGGCCAACAGGTGGTCTCGGAGCGCCACCGACACCGCTACGAGTTCAACCCCAAGTACCGGTCGCGCGTCGAGAGCAGCGGGCTGGTGCCGTGCGGCACGTCGCCCGACGGGCGGCTGGTCGAGTTCGTCGAGCTCGTCGGGCACCCGTTCTGGGTCGGGACGCAGGCCCACCCGGAGTTCAAGAGCCGTCCCGACCGCCCGGCACCGCTGTTCCGCGAGCTGCTGGGCGCCGCCCTGGCCCGGGCCGAGGGGCGCAACCCGCACCTGCTCGACCTCGAGGTCGACGTCGCCCGCCGGTAGGCGGTGGTGACCGCCTTCCGCAAGCTGGGCGAGGAGGAGCTCCACCGCGGCCACGTGATCCGCGTCGTCCGCTCCACCTTCGAGGCCCCCGACGGCCAGCGCTTCGAGCGCGACGTGGTGCACACGCCCGGCGCCGTCGGCATCGTGCCGGTGCGGGGCGCCGGCACCGATGCGTCGGTGCTGCTGATCCGCCAGTACCGGCCTGCGATCGAGCGCGAGCTGCTGGAGATCCCCGCCGGCCTGCGAGACGTGGCCGGCGAGCCCCCCGAGCAGACGGCGGCCCGGGAGCTGGTCGAGGAGGTGGGCGTGCGCGCCCGGCGGATCGAGCACCTGTGCTCGTTCTTCAGCTCCGCCGGCTTCACCGACATGGAGGTGCACCTGTACCTCGGGCGCGACCTCGAGCCGGCGACGGCGACGGCCCACGGGCCCGAGGAGCAGCACCTGACGGTCGAGGAGGTCGCCGTGGCCGACGTGCCCGCCCTGCTGGCGGGGGGCGGGCTGCTCGACGCCAAGACGATCATCGGCCTCACCGCCGCGCTCCGGCGCCTGCGCGAGCTGCCGTGAACGACCCGTCCGCCGGCCCGGTCGACCCCGTGGCCGACCCTCGGTCCCTGCCCCTCGAAGCCGAGGAGTACTTGTCGTGGCTGGCGGTGGAGCGGGGGCGCGCCGCCAACACGCTGGCCGCCTACCGGCGCGACCTGCGGGTGTACTGCGTGTTCCTCGCCCGGCGGGGCGTGCCCCTCGCGGGCGTCGACGAGGCCCTGCTCGCGACGTACGTCGCCGAGCTGCGGGCCGCCGGCCGAGCCCCCGCGTCGGTGGCCCGGGCCCTGGTGGCGGTGCGCTCGTTCCACCGCTTCCTGGTCGCCGAGGGGCACCTGGGCACCGATCCGGCCGCCGACCTGGCTGCGCCCCGCGTGCCGCTGGGCCTTCCCAAGGCCCTGTCCGAGGACGAGGTCACGTCGCTGCTGGCAGCGGTGGTGGGCGACGGGCCGACGGCCCGCCGCGACCGGGCCATGCTCGAGGTCCTGTACGCCGGCGGTCTGCGGATCTCCGAGCTGGTGGGGCTCTCGCTCGCCGACGTCGACCTCGGGGCCGGGCTCCTGCGGGTGTTCGGCAAGGGCGCCAAGGAACGCATCGTGCCCATCGGCCGGCCGGCCCGGGCCGCGCTCTCCTCGTGGCTCGGCCCCGGCGGTCGGCCGGTGCTGGTCCCCGCCCGGTGGGCCCGCCGGGGCGACGCCGAGGCGGTGTTCCTCAACACGCGTGGCGGGCGGCTCTCACGGCAGGGCGCCTGGGCGATCGTGCGCCGCTACGGCGACCGCGTGGGCCTGGGCGCCCGCCTCACCCCTCACGTGCTCCGGCACTCGTGTGCGACCCACCTGCTCGACCACGGGGCCGACGTGCGGGCCGTCCAGGAGCTGCTCGGTCACGCGTCCATCACGACGACCCAGGTGTACACGCTCGTCTCGCCCGAGCGGTTGCGCGCCGCGTACGACGCCGCGCACCCACGGGCGCGCCGGCGTGGTGCCTGAAGGTGCGGTCGACAGGGCCGGCGGGTGGGTACCCTTGCCGTGATGGTCACCGAGTCGGTGCTGCAGGCGCTGCGCGCCACGCTGGAGGACGAGCGGGCTGCGCTGGCGCGCCAGCTCGACGCGCTGGGCGAGCCGGGAGCCACGCACGACCTCGACCCGAACTTCGCCGACTCCGGGCAGGTGGCGGCCGAGCAGGGCGAGGCCCGCATGCTCGCCGGGTCGCTGCGGGAGCAGCTGGGTGACGTGGAGCGCGCCCTGCAGGCCATGGCCGACGGCGCGTACGGGCGCTGCGAGCAGTGTGGCCGGGACATCGGCGAGGCCCGCCTCGAGGCCGTGCCCACGGCGCGACGCTGCATCGAGTGCGCCGGCCGACGCTGAGCGGCCCGGCATGGCCGGTGCGGCCCACCTGACCCGCCGCTTCGTCGGCTCGCTGCGCCCGGGCGGCCCCGGCCCGGCCGACCGGGCGTGGGTGGAGGGGCTGCTGTCGCCGGCCGAGGAGCACCTGTGGCGCCGCATGAGCGGCCCCGACCGGCGCCACGCCGTCGCCGTCGCCCACCGGGTGGAGCGGGCGCTCGGCCCCGAGGCGACCGACCCGGTGCTGGTGGCCGCGCTCCTGCACGACGTGGGCAAGGTCGAGTCGAGGCTGGGCACCTACGGCCGCGTGGTCGCCACGCTGTCGGCCCGGGTGGCCGGGCACGGCGCGGCCGAGAGCTGGTCGACCGGACGGGGGTTCACCCGGCGGGTCGGGCTCTACCTGCGCCACGACGAGCTGGGCGGCGACCTGCTGGCCCTGGCGGGCAGCGACCCCCTGGTCGTGGCGTGGGCGCGCGAGCACCACCTGCCGGACGAGCGGTGGAGCGTGCCGCGCCACCTCGGCGAGTCCCTGAAGGCGGCCGACGACGACTGAGGCGAGACGACTGGCGAGACGACTGGCGAGACGACTGAGGCGACCTGTCGCGCCGGCGTGCTAGGAGAACCGGCGGGGGAGGAGGCCGATCGCGGTGCGGGCTCGTTCGAGGGTGGCCGAGGCGATGGCCTGGGCCTTGTCGGCCCCCTGGTTGAGCAGGCGCGCCGTGCCCTCGGGGTCGGCCGCCAGCTCGGCGTAGCGGGCCTGGACGGGGCGGAGCAGCTCCACCACCGCCTCCGCCGTGTCGGACTTGAGCGGCCCGTACTGCTGGTAGCCGGCGGCGGCCTCGTCGACGCTGCGGCCGGTCGCCGCGGCCAGGATCGACAGCAGGTTCGAGACGCCGGGCTTGGCGTCCGGGTCGAACACCACCTCGGACCCGGGGTCGGTGACCGCCCGCTTGATCTTCCTGGCGATCACGTCGGGCGGGTCGAGCAGCAGCACGGTGCCCTGCGGCGACGGCGCCGACTTCGACATCTTGGAGGTGGGTTCCTGCAGGTCCATCACGCGCGCCCCGGCCGGCGGGATGGCGGCCTGGGGCACCACGAACGTGGGCCCGTACCGGGAGTTGAAGCGGGCCGCCACGTCCCGGGTGAGCTCGAGGTGCTGGCGCTGATCGTCGCCCACCGGCACCCGCTCGGCGTCGTAGGCGAGGATGTCCGCGGCCATGAGCGTGGGGTACGTGAGCAGGCCGGCCGACACGAAGTCCTGGCCCTGCTTGGCGGACTTGTCCTTGAACTGGGTCATCCGCCGCAGCTCGCCCACGCTGGCCGTGCACTGGATGAGCCAGGCCAGCTCGGTGTGCTCGGGCACGTGGCTCTGCACGAACAGCGTGCAGACGTCGGGGTCGAGGCCGACCGCCAGCAGCAGCGAGGCGACCTCCAGCGTCTTGGCCCGGAGCTCGGCCGGATCCTGGGGCACGGTGATGGCGTGGAGGTCGACCACGCAGTACAGGGCGTCGAACTCGCGCTGGTCGGCCACCCAGGCGCGCAGGGCTCCCAGGTAGTTGCCCAGGTGGATGTCACCGCTGGGCTGGATGCCGGAGAACACGCGGGTCACGCCGGGTGAGGGTAGCGGCCCCCGCCCTGCCCACCGGCCTGCTCCGGCGGGGGTGCGCGGCCCGGCGGTGACGGCTCGGTACGCTCGACGGGTGGCCTACGAGGTCCAGACGCCCGTGTTCGAGGGGCCCTTCGACCTGCTCCTCCATCTGATCCTGCGCGAGCAGGTGGACCTCTACGAGGTGTCCCTCAGCGCCATCGTCGACGGCTACCTCGCCGAGCTCGACCGGCTCACGTCTGGCGTCGCCAGCCTCGACCTGGAGATCGCCACCGAGTTCCTCCTGATCGCCGCCACCCTGGTCGAGCTGAAGACGCGGCGGCTGCTGCCCGGTCGCGACGACGTCGACCTCGACGAGGAGCTCGCCCTGTGGGAGGAGCGCGACCTGCTCCTGGCCCGGCTGGTCGAGTGCAAGACCTTCAAGGACGCGGCCCGGGCCCTGTCGCGGCTGGCCCACGACGCCAGCCGCTCCGTGGCCCGCACGGCCGGCCTGGAGGAGCGGTTCCTCGGGCTCACGCCCGACCTGCTCGCCGGGGTCACGCCCGAGCGCCTGCGGGCGGCCTTCCTGGCGGCCAGCACGCCGAGGCCGGTGCCGAGGGTCGACCTCGACCACGTGGCACCCATCCGGGCGAGCGTGACCGACGCGGTCGAGGAGCTCGTCGACGAGCTGCCCCGGATCGGCCGGGCCACCTTCCGCGAGCTGACGACCGGGCTCGTCGAGCGGCTCGAGGTGATCGTGCGCTTCCTGGCCGTCCTCGAGCTGTTCAAGCAGGGACTCGTCGAGCTGGACCAGGCCACCACCTTCGCCGAGCTCCACGTGGTGTGGCTGGGGCGCGACGGGCTCGAGGATGCCTCCGTCCTCGCCGCGGTCGACGTGTACGAGGGCTGACGTGGAGGCCGCCCCCCCGCCCGACGCCACCTTCACGCCGGAGCAGCGACGGGCCGTCGAGGCCATCGCGATGGTCGCCGACCAGCCCGTCGACCCCCACCTGCTCGCCCAGCTGCTCGAGCTGGCCCCGGCCCGGGTCGAGCGGCTGTGCGAGGTGCTGGCCGCGGAGTACCGGGCCGAGGGCCGGGGCTTCCAGCTGGTGCGGGTGGCCGGCGGCTACCGGTTCCAGAGCCATCCCGACCAGGCCGCCTACGTCGAGCGCTTCGTGCTCGAGGGCCAGTCGGCCCGGCTGTCGGCGGCGGCCCTGGAGACCCTCGCCATCGTCGCCTACAAGCAGCCGATCTCCCGTGCGCAGGTGGGGGCGATCCGCGGCGTCGACGTGGAGGGCGTGATGCGGACCCTGCAGCAGCGGGGCTACGTGGAGCCCGTCGGCCGTGATCCCGGCCCGGGCCAGGCGGTGCTGTACGGCACCACGACGCTCTTCCTCGAGCGGCTGGGCCTCGACTCGCTCGCCGACCTGCCCCCGCTGGGCGAGTTCGTCCCGGGGGCCGACGTCGTGGAGGCGTTGGAGCACGGGCTGCGCGTGCCGGAGCCGACCGAGCCGGTGCCGGTGGCGGAGCACGAGCCCGAGCCTGGCGCCGACGGCCTCGACGACCCGGCCTGAGGATGGCCGAGGGCCGGCCGGCCGACGGCGAGCGGCTCCAGAAGGTGCTGGCCCGGGCCGGGTTCGGCAGCCGTCGGGTGTGTGACGAGCTCGTGGCCGACGGGCGCGTGACGGTGGACGGCGAGAAGGCCGAGCCGGGCCGGCGCGTCGACCCCGAGCGCGACCGGGTCGCGGTCGACGGGGTCCCGGTCTCGGTGCGGCCCGGTCTCGTCCACTACCTGCTGAACAAGCCGCGGGGGGTGGTCACCACCGCCAGCGACCCGCAGGGTCGCCCGACGGTCCTCGACCTGGTGCCGGCCGAGCCCCGCGTGTTCCCGGTGGGGCGTCTCGACTACGACACCGAGGGCCTGCTGCTGCTCACCAACGACGGCGAGCTGGCCCACCGGCTCACCCATCCCCGCTTCGGCGTGGAGAAGGAGTACCTGGCCGAGGTGGTCGGCCGGCCGTCGGCGGCCGCGCTCCGGGCGCTTCGCCAGGGTGTCGAGCTCGACGACGGTCGGACCGCTCCCGCCCGGGCCTCGCTCGTTGCTCCGAGCCAGCTCCGCATCACGATCCACGAGGGGCGCAACCGCCAGGTCCGCCGGATGTGCGAGGCCGTCGGCCACCCCGTCGTGCGGCTGGTGCGCACCCGCATCGGTCCGATCGCGGAGCGCCGGCTCCGCCCGGGCTCGTGGCGGCTGCTGAGCCACGACGAGGTGCGGGCCCTCGAGCAGGCCGCGGCCGCGCCGGCGGAGGTCCCGGCGCCCGGTCGCGAACCGGGCGGGCGGTAGCATCGCCCACCGTGCCGGCCGTCGTCCGTGCCCTCCGGGGTGCCACCACCGTCGACGAGGACACCGAGGAGCAGATGCACCAGCGGGTGACCGCCCTGCTCGCGGCGCTGTTCGAGCGCAACGGCATCGAGCACGACGACGTTATCAGCGTGGTCCTGACGGCCACCCCCGATCTGCACGCGGCGTTCCCGGCCACGGCGGCCCGCTCCTTCGGCCTGGGCGACGTGCCGCTGCTGTCGGCCCAGGAGGTCGACGTGACCGGTGCCGTGCCCCGGTGCGTGCGGGTGCTGCTCCACCTCTACACCGAGCGGAGCCGGGCCGAGCTCCGCCACGTGTACCTCGAGGGGGCCCGGGGGCTGCGCGATGACCTTCCTGGCTGAGCCCCGCCGGGCGGCCGTCGTCGGGCTCGGCCTGATCGGCGGCTCGGTCGGGCTGGCGCTGCGGGCCCGCGGCTGGCGGGTGGCCGGTCGCGACCGAGATCCCGAGCGCGAGCGCCGGGCCCTGGCCGAGGGGGTGCTCGACGCCATCGGGTCGGATCCGGGGGCCGAGATCACGTTCGTGGCCACGCCGGTGCAAGAGGTGCCGGCGGCGGTGCGTGCCGCCCTGGCCGCGGGCCCCGGCCTGGTCACCGACGTGGGCAGCGTGAAGGCCGGGTTGGTCGAGGCCGTGGGGGATCCCCGGTTCGTGGGCGGCCACCCGATGGCCGGCTCCGAGCAGGAGGGCCTCGACGGGGCCGACCCGACGCTGTTCGAAGGCGCGGTGTGGGTGCTCACGCCCACCGCGACCACGCCCGACGCGACCCTCGCGGCCGTGGGCGCCGTGGTGGCGTCGATGGGTGCGGAGGTGGTGGTGCTGGCGCCGGCCCGTCACGATGCCCTGGTCGCGGTGGTGTCGCACGTCCCCCACCTGACGGCCGCCACCCTCATGGCCTTGGCGGATCAGCGCGCCGAGGAGCATGCCGCCCTGCTGCGGCTGGCGGCCGGGGGGTTCCGCGACATGACCCGGGTGGCGTCGGGCCACCCGGGCATCTGGCCCGACATCTGCGCCGAGAACCGCACGGCCATCGTCGACAGCCTCGACGCCCTGATCGAGGGGCTCGCCGACCTCCGGGACCTCGTCGACAAGGGCGACCGGGCCGGCCTCCTGGCCGTCCTCGAACGGGCCCGGGCCGGCCGGCTGAACCTGCCCGCCCGGGGTGCCCGCCCGCCCGAGCTGGCCGAGGTGCGGGTGCCGGTGCCCGACCGGCCGGGCGTGCTCGCCGAGATCACCACCCTGGCGGCCGAGCTGGCCGCGAACATCTCCGACATGGAGATCGCCCACTCGGCCGAGGGGGACCGCGGCGTGGCGATCCTGCTCGTCGACCAGGCGGCGGCCGAGCGCTTCCGGGGCGGGCTCGTGGCGCGCGGCTACCGCCCCTCGGTCCGGAACCTCGAGTGACCGGCCGGCTGATCGAGCCGCTCTCCGCGCCCCCGCAGGCCACGGTCACCGTGCCCGGGTCGAAGAGCTTCACCAACCGGGCCCTGGTGGTGGCCGCGCTGGCCGACGGCGAGAGCCTGCTGGAGGGCGCGCTGTTCGCCGACGACACCGAGGCCATGCTCGACTGCCTCCGACGTCTGGGCTTCACGGTCGAGGCCGACGCCGGGTCCGCCGCGATCCGCGTGCAGGGGAAGGGCGGGCTGGTGCCTCCGGGTCCGGCCGAGCTAGGGGTGCGCCTGTCGGGGACCACGGCTCGCTTCGTCGCCCCGCTCGCCGCGCTGGGGCTCGGCGCGTACCGCCTGGACGGGCTGCCCCCGATGCGGTCCCGCCCGATGGGGCCCGTCATCGACGCCCTGCGACGGCTCGGGGCGGTGGTCCACGACGACGAGACGCCCGGTCACCTGCCGTTCACGATCGAGGCCGGTGGCCTGCACGGCGGTCCCCTGGAGCTGCCCGGCGACCAGTCGAGCCAGTTCCTGTCGGGGCTCCTGCTGTGCGCGCCGGCGATGCGGCAGGGGCTCCGGGTCGAGCTCACCACCCCGCTCGTGTCCCGGCCCTACGTCGACATCACCGTGGCGACCATGGCCGCGTTCGGGGTGGAGGTGGTGGTCGACGCGCACCACTCCTTCTCGGTGGCTCCCCAGCGCTACCGGGCCCGCTCGTACGGCATCGAGCCCGACGCCTCCGCCGCGTCGTACTTCTTCGCCGCGGCGGCGATCACGGGCGGGCGGATCCGCGTGGAGGGCCTCGGTCGCGGGGCGGTGCAGGGCGACGTGCGCGTCGTCGACGTCCTCGAGGCCATGGGCGCCACCGTGGTCCGTGAGCGTGACGCCATCGAGGTCGTCGGCCCGGCCGTGCTGCAGGGCGTCGACGTCGACCTGGCCGACCTCTCCGACACGGCGCAGACGATCGCGGCGGTGGCGGTGTTCGCGTCGACCCCCACACGGGTCACCGGCATCGGCTTCATCCGGCGCAAGGAGACCGACCGGATCGCCGCGGTGGTGCGCGAGCTGCGCCGGTGCGGCATCGAGGCCGATGAGGAGCCCGACGGCTTCCTCGTGCGGCCGGGCCGGCCCCGCGCCGCCCGGATCGAGACGTACGACGATCACCGCATGGCGATGAGCTTCTCGCTGCTCGGCCTGGTGGTCCCGGGCATCGAGATCCTCGACCCCGGCTGCGTGGCCAAGACCTTCCCCGACTTCTTCGAGCGCCTGGATGGTCTGAGGACCCTCCCCCGGCACCGGTAGGGTTCCGGCCACCATGAGAGTGATCGCGATCGACGGGCCCGCCGGCGCCGGCAAGTCCACCATCGCTCGGGCCCTCGCCGAGCGCCTCGGCCTGGCGTACCTCGACACCGGGGCCATGTACCGAGCCGTCGCCTTCGCCGCCCTCCGCCGGGGCGTCGACCCGGAGGACGGCGAGGTCGTCGCCCGGCTGGTGCGCGACCTCGACCTGGTGGTGGACGACCAGGCGGTGGTCGTCGACGGCGCCGACGCCACCATCGAGATCCGCGGGCCCGAGGTCACGCGGGCGGTGAGCATCGTGGCCGCCAACCCGGCCGTGCGCGACGAGCTGCGCCGCCGACAGGTCGAGTGGGCCGAGGCGCGCGGCGGCGGGGTCATCGAGGGGCGCGACATCGGCTCGGTGGTCTTCCCCGACGCCGAGCTGAAGGTGTACCTGACGGCCAGCACCGACGTGCGGGCGTCGCGCCGGCACAAGGAGGTGTCCGACCTCGCCTACGAGGAGGTGGCGGCCTCCATCGCCGAGCGGGACGCCCGCGACCAGGGGCGCGAGCATGCACCCCTGGTCACGCCGGACGGGGCGGTGGTGGTCGACACCACCGACCGGACCGTCGACGAGATCGTGGGCGAGCTGCTGGGGTGGCTCCGATGAGCAGCGAGCACTCGCACGAGCTCGGGCCGGGCGCCCGGATCCTCTACCGGGTGGTCCGGGGCACGCTGGCCGTGCTGTGCCGGCTGTGGTTCCGGCTGTCGATCGAGGGGCGGGACCGCTTCCCGGCCTCGGGCGCGTTCATCGTGGCCCCGGTGCACCGCTCGAACCTCGACACCTTCGTGGTGGGCGTCGCCTACCCGGGCCGGCTGCGCTACCTGGCCAAGGACAGCCTGTGGAAGCACCCCTGGCTCGGCTGGCTCGTCGGCACCTTCGGCGGGTTCCCGGTGAAGCGCGGCTCGGCCGACCGCGAGGCGCTGCGGACCTCGATCGAGGTGCTGGAGCGGGGTGAGCCCCTGGTGGTCTACCCGGAGGGCACCCGCCAGGCGGGGCCGCTCGTGCAGCCCTTCTTCGACGGGGCCGCGTACCTGGCCGGGCGCTGCCGGGTGCCGATCGTGCCGGTGGGGATCGGCGGCTCCGAGCGGGCCATGACCAAGGGCTCGCCGCTGATCCGCCCGGTGAAGATCCACGTGATCGTGGGCGAACCGGTGCCGCCACCCGCACCCGGCCCGAGCGGCCGGGTGCCGCGGCGAGCGGTGCGGGAGCTCAGCGACCGCCTCCACGAGGAGATCCAGGTGCTCTTCGACGTCGCCCGGGTCCGAGCCGGAGACTGAGCGGCACCGGCCCTCGCGGGCCCGGCGGCTACGAGCTCAGCAGGACACCGACGAACAGCGCCGCCAGGCCGCTCAGGGCGGCGAGCGCCCCGGCCACCGCCAGCACCACCCGCGAGCTGGTGAGGGTGTGGATCGCCGCAGCGGCCCCCGAGATCGCCACGACCGCCAGCTTCACCGCCACGGTGGCCTGGTAGGCGGTGCCCACGTCGGCCAGATCGACGGCGGCCAGGCTCCACACGCCGGTGACGAGCAGCAGGGCGAAGGCCGGCCATGCGATCAGGTTGAAGTGCCGAGCCGCGACGCGGGGTGCGTCGGGAGCGGCGGCACGCAGGCCCGGCACCAGGCCGGCCAGGGTGAGCTGGCCACCGACCCACACCGCTGCGCCGAGGATGTGCAGGAACAGCCGGACGGTCGTGAGGTCGGGGCTGAGCACCCCAGGACGGTAGTGGGCCGACGGGGCCGGCCGGGCGGCGGTGAGCCGGGCCCGGGAATCAGCCGTGGAGCACGGCCAGCACGTCGCTGGCCGCAACCCGACGGTCGTCGAGGGCGGGTGCGTCGCCGGCCACCCCTCCCAGCGAGACGGTGGCGGCCAGGCCGATGGCGGCCACCAGGTCGCGCAGCTCGCGCGGC
This sequence comes from Acidimicrobiales bacterium, assembly GCA_016716005.1. Taxonomy (NCBI): domain Bacteria; kingdom Bacillati; phylum Actinomycetota; class Acidimicrobiia; order Acidimicrobiales; species Acidimicrobiales bacterium. Next base: position 343,427 of record JADJXE010000001.1, on the reverse strand, counting down.
GGGGGGAAGTACTCGTCCTCGTCGGTGACCCGCACCTCCTCGACCCCGTCGACGGGGTCCAGGCGGGCGAGCACCGCGTCGACGATCTCCTCGGGAGCGGAGGCGCCGGCGGTGACGCCGACGACGCCGGACAGGCCCTCGGGGAGCTCGTCGGCGGTGTTGACCCGGAACACCTGCGCGCACCCGTGGTCGCGAGCCAGCTTCTCGAGGGCCCGGGTGTTGGAGGAGTTGGCCGATCCGATCACCACCATGGCGTCGACCAGCGGCGCGATCTCGGCCAGGGCGGCCTGGCGGTTCGTGGTGGCGAAGCACAGGTCGCTGCGGCCGGGGGTCCACAGATCGGGGAACCGGTGGCGGGTGGCCTCGAGCACACCCTGCCAGTCGCGGTGCGAGAGCGTGGTCTGGGCGAGCAGGGCCACCGGCTCGTGCAGGTCGGGCAGGGCCTCGACCTCCTCCACGGTCTCGACCCGGTGGATGGCCCGGGGGGCCACGGCCATGGTGCCGATGGCCTCCTCGTGGCCCTCGTGGCCCACGTAGACGATGCGGTAGCCCTTGGCCGCCCGCACCTTCACCTCGTGGTGCACCTTGGTCACCAGCGGGCAGACGGCGTCGACGACGTAGCCGCCGCCGGCCCGGGCCTCGGCCACGACCTCGGGGGCCGAGCCGTGGGCCGACAGCATGAGCGGCGCCCCGGGGGGCACGTCGGCGACGTCGTCGACGAACACCACCCCGAGCTCGCGGAAGCGGTCGACCACCAACTTGTTGTGGACGATCTCGTGGTAGCAGTACACGGGTGGCTCGAAGGCCCGGACCATCCACCCGAGGGCCTTGATCGCCATCTCCACGCCGGCGCAGAAGCCGCGGGGGGCGGCCAGCAGCACCTTGTCGACGGGCACGGGTCAAGGCTACCCAGGTGCCGGCCGTATCCTGGGTCCATGTCCTCGCCCCGGGTGGTCGCCGTCGCGCCCGCGTCGGCGGCCCAGCGGGCCGGCGTCTCGGTGGGCGACGAGATCCTCGCCATGAACGGGCGGGTCCCGAGGGACGTCATCCAGTACCGCTTGCTGGCCGACGAGGCCGAGGTGGAGCTCGAGGTCGCACGTGGCGGCCTGGAGGTCTCGCTGCGGGTCGAGAAGGCCGAGGGCGAGCCCCTCGGGGTGGAGGTCCACTCGGCGCTGTTCGACCAGGTGCGCACCTGCGACAACCACTGCGAGTTCTGCTTCATCCACCAGCTGCCGCCGGGCCTCCGCGAGAGCCTCTACCTGAAGGACGACGACTACCGCCTGTCGTTCCTGTACGGGAACTTCACGACGCTCACCCGGTTCACCGAGGCCGACCTGGAGCGGGTGGTGACCGAGGGGCTGTCGCCGCTGCACGTGAGCATCCACGCCACCGACCCCGACGTGCGGTCGCGTCTGCTGCGCAACCGGCGGGGCGCCACCAGCCTGCGCTGGCTGCGCGCCCTGCTCGACCACGGGGTGGTGGTGCACGGCCAGGTCGTGGTGTGCCCCGGGGTCAACGACGGCGCCGTGCTCGACGACACCCTCTGCGGCGTGCTCGACGAGTACCCGGAGCTGGCCTCGCTGTGCGTGGTGCCGCTGGGCGTGAGCCGTCTCAACCGCGAGCCGGCGATGCGGCCGCACACGATCCAGGAGGCGGCCGCGGTGGTCGACCTCGTCGAGCGGTGGCAGGCCGAGCTCCTCGCCACCCTCGGGCGCCGCCTGGCCTTCGCGGCCGACGAGTACTACCTGCTGGCCGGTCGCCCGTTCCCACCCCCCGAGGCCTACGAGGGGTTCCCCATGCACGAGGACGGCGTGGGGATGGCCCGCACGTTCGAGCTGGAGTTCACCGGGGCGGTGACGGCGCCGACGGGACCCCAGGCCGGGTTCTTCGCCTGGGTCGACGGGGCTCCGGCCGAGGGATACCGCGCTCCGCGCTCGGCGCCGCAGCCGGCCCCTGCCCGGGTCCCGGTCAGTGTCGGCCGGGTGGTGCTCCGCCCCGGCCGGCGGGCCCCGGTCGGCATCCTCACCGGCACCTACGGTGCGCAGGTGCTCGAACCGCTGGTCGGGACCCTCGGTCGCGACGACGTGCGGGTGGTCGCGGTCCGCAACGACTTCTTCGGCGGCAACACGGGCGTCAGCGGGCTGCTCGTGGGGGAGGACCTGGCCCGAGCCCTCGCCCGCGAGCCGGAGGGGCACCGCTACCTGCTGCCCGACGTGTGCCTGTCGCAGGGCCGCTTCCTCGACGGGCGCACGCCGGCCGACCTGCCACGGCCGGTGGAGATCGTGGCCACCGACGGCGTCGCCCTGCGCGCCGCGCTGGAGGCCTGACGTGGGCGGCGGGCTCCCCACCGTGGCCATCGTCGGCCGGCCCAACGTGGGCAAGTCGACCCTGCTGAACCGGATCCTCGGTCGGCGCGAGGCGATCGTCGAGGAGCGCCCCGGCGTCACCCGCGACCGCAAGGCGGTGGTGGCCGAGTGGGAGGGTCGGGAGTTCCGACTGGTCGACACCGGTGGCTGGCTGCCGGGCGGCACCGATCTGGACGCCAAGGTCAGCCGGCAGAGCGAGCGGGCCGTCACCGAGGCCGACGTCGTGCTGCTGGTGGTCGACGCCACCGTGGGCGTCACCGAGGAGGACGCGGCGGTGGCGGCCTGGCTGCGGCGGGCCGCGCGGCCGGTGCTGGTGGTGGTGAACAAGGTCGACTCCGGCCGCCGCGAGCACGACATCTGGGACTTCGTGCGGCTGGGTTTGGGCGACCCGCAGCCGGTGAGCGCGCTCCACGGGCGGGGCGCGGGCGACCTGCTCGACTCGGTGGTCGCCCTCCTCCCCCCCGAGGAGCCGGTCGTGGAGCACGGTGGCGAGCCCGCGGCCGCGCCGGCCGGGTCCGACGACACTCCGGCGGTGGCCATCGTGGGGCGCCCGAACGTGGGCAAGTCGACCCTGTTCAACCGGCTCATCGGTGACGAGCGGTCCGTGGTGCACGATCTCCCGGGCACCACCCGCGACACGGTCGACACGGTGGTGGACACGCCCGACGGGCCCATCCGCTTCATCGACACGGCGGGCATGCGCCGCAAGAGCCGGATCGACGACGGCACCGAGTACTACTCGATGGTGCGGGCGCTCCAGGCCGTCGACGGTGCCGACGTGGCGTTCCTGGTGATCGACGCCACCGAGGGCGTCACCCACCAGGACCAGCGTCTGGCCGAGCGGGTCGATGCCGCCGGCTGCCCCGTCGTGGTGCTGCTGAACAAGTGGGAGCTGCTCGACACCGAGCAGCGCGAGGACGTGGCCCGCCAGGTGGGGGACCGGCTGCGCTTCATCGGTGACGCCCCCGTGCTGCGCATCAGCGCCCTCGGCGGCAAGGGCGTCCATCGCCTCCTCCCGCTGCTGGCCGACGCCATCGAGGTGTACCGCAAGCGGGTCCCCACCCGGGCGGTCAACCAGCTGATGGCCGAGGCCCAGGCGGCCCAGCCCGCGCCGGGCGGCGCCAAGGTGCTGTACGCCACCCAGGGGGCCACCGATCCGCCCACGTTCACCCTGTTCGCGAACCGGGAGCTGCCGCCGACGTACCTTCGCTACCTGGAGCGTCGGATCCGTGAGCACTTCGGGTTCGGTGCGACGCCGATCAAGCTGCGGGTGCGCCGCCGCTCCTCGTAGGGCGGGGCAGCGAGGAGCGAGCGTGGAGAACCTGGAGTTCCTGCTGGAGCGGGCCCGGTCGGGCAACCTGGCCAAGGAGGCCGAGAAGCTCGCCCGCCAGAAGAAGCTCTTCGTGCGGGACCGGCTGGCGCTGCTGCTCGATCCGGGGAGCTTCGTCGAGGACGGGCTGCTCGCCAACGCCGCGGCACCGGACCTCCCGGCCGACGGGGTGGTCACCGGGGTGGGGCGTGTCGACGGGCGGGCCGTCTGCGTCATGGCCAACGACCCGACCGTGAAGGCCGGCTCGTGGGGCGCCCGGACGGTGGAGAAGATCGTGCGGCTGACGGAGCACGCCCTGCGACACGAGCTGCCGGTGTTCTGGCTGGTCGACTCGGCCGGCGCTCGCATCACCGACCAGGTCGAGCTGTTCCCCGGCCGTCGGGGGGCGGGGCGGATCTTCGCCAACCAGGTGCGGCTGTCGGGGAAGGTGCCCCAGATCTGCTGCCTCTTCGGGCCCTCGGCCGCCGGCGGCGCGTACATCCCCGCCTTCTGCGACCTGGTGATCATGGTGGAGGGCAACGCCTCGATGTACCTGGGCTCGCCCCGGATGGCCGAGATGGTGATCGGGGAGAAGGCCACGCTGGAGGAGATGGGCGGGGCGCGGATGCACGCCTCGGTGTCGGGGTGCGGCGACAACCTGGCCGTCGACGACGCGGACGCCATCGATCAGGCCCGGCGCTGGTTCTCCTACCTGCCGTCGCACTGGCAGGAGCCGCCCCCCGAGTACCAGCCGGAGGAGCCGGCCCGGCCCCTGCACGCAGGCGTGGTGCCCGACGAGGAGCGGCGCGCGTACGACATGCACCACGTCATCGACGGCATCGTCGACGCCGGGTCGTTCTTCGAGCTGAAGCCGCTCTTCGCGCCGGAGCTGATCGTGGGGCTGGGCCGGCTCGACGGCCGCACCGTGGGCTTCGTGGCCAACAACCCGATGCAGAAGGGTGGCGTGCTCTTCGTCGACTCGGCCGACAAGGCGGCCCGGTTCATCTGGCTCTGCGACGCGTTCAACGTCCCGCTGGTCTTCCTGGCCGACGTGCCGGGGTTCATGGTCGGCACCCAGGTGGAGCGACAGGGGATCATCCGCCACGGGGCCAAGATGATCACGGCGGTCACCGAGGCCACCGTGCCCAAGGTGTCGGTGATCGTGCGCAAGGCGTACGGGGCCGGCCTGTACGCCATGGCCGGGCCGGCGTTCGACCCCGAGGCCACCATCGCCCTCCCCACGGCCAAGATCGCGGTGATGGGTCCCGAGGCCGCCGTCAACGCCGTCTACGCCAACAAGATCGCCGCCATCGACGACCCCGAGGAGCGCGAGCACTTCGTGGCCGAGCGCCGGGCGGTCTACGAGGCCGACGTCGACCTGCTCCGGCTGGCGTCGGAGCTGGTGATCGACGCGGTGATCCCGTTCGAGGCCCTGCGGGGCGAGCTGCTGCAGCGCCTCGAGCTGGCGGTGGGACGCGACCGCCATCTGGTCGACAAGCGCCACGGCATCCCGCCGGTGTAGGGCCGATGCCCTGGTGCGACGAGTGCTCCAAGTTCTGGAGCCCGAACAGCCTGCCGGCCGACGGGCGCTGCCCCTCGTGCGGCCGCGAGCTCGAGGCCACCAAGCCGGCGGCGGTCGCGGCGGCCGAGGAGCGCCGAGAGGGTGAGGCCGAGCCGCGCCCCAAGGTGCCGTGGCACTTCACGCTGCTGGTGGTGGCGGTGGCGCTGTACCTGGGCTGGCGTCTCTGGCAGCTGGTGGCCTGGCTCGTGGGCTGAGCCCGCTCGTCTCGTTCCTGTCGCCCCGACCCCCCACCCCCCCGGGGTCTTCATCGCGCCCGCGACGCGTGGGCCGGCGCCGTCGCGACGTACACGGCACGACCGCCATGCCGTCCGCGGCGGCGACGCGCGAGCCGTCGTCGGCGCGATGAAGACGGGGGGTGGGTCGGGCTGCCCGGTTCCGCGCCCGGGCCGGGCTCGGGTAGGGTCTCGGGTCTCGCGGGCTGTGGCGCAGCTTGGTTAGCGCGCTTGACTGGGGGTCAAGAGGTCCGGGGTTCGAATCCCCGCAGCCCGACCACGAAGAGGCCAGGTCACAAGGTTGACCGGGCCAGCGGGACGGCTCCCCCGCGGGCTTCCTCCGCTGCAGATCAGTCGTGGCATGATGACCGTCGAGGAGTGGCCCGATGAGCGTCAGCAGCCGCACAGCGACGGTGGGTCAGCCCGCCCCCGACTTCACCCTCACCGACCAGCACGGTGCCGAGTTCCGCTTGGCCCATGCCGTCGAGAGCGGTCCGGTCGTCGTGGTGTTCCTGCGAGGGTTCGGCTGACCGTTCTGCCGACGGCACCTCTCGCAGTTGCGAGACGACATCGACAGGTTCCGCCAGGCCGGCGCGTCCGTGGTGGCCATCGCGCCGGACAGCGCTGAGGGAGTCGCTCGGTTCGTACGGGACAGCGACTACCCCTTCTCTCTGTTGCCCGACGCCGACCACACCGTCTTCGACTCCTACGACGTGGTCAGCAAGCTGGTGAGCCTCGGCCAGCGTCCCGCAGTGTTCGTCGTCGACCGGGCCGGGATCGTGCGCTTCGACTCGATCGGCACCCAGCAGTGGGAGATCCCCTCGAACGACAACGTCCTGGGGGTGCTGTCGTCGCTGTGAGCCCCTCAGGGCTGCAGCGTTCGGGGGTCGAGATCGCGCGTCGGAGGCACCACGGCTACAGCTTCGCCCGCCGCTCGGGGTGTCGGTGCCGCGGGTGGTGGGCCCGGGCGTACTGCTCGGCGCCGCGGTCGTCGTCGGTCATCTCCAAGTGGTCGACCTCGAGCCCGGTCGCGCAGATGCCGCCGGACGACATCGTGAGCACACGGGTGGGTGCCGAGGCGCGCAGCCGAACGAGACGGGACCGGACGTCACAGCCCACGCGGGTGACGCTCGTGACCACCGGCATCTCGATGAGCGTGTCGATCACCTCGGACACGTCCACTACCGCACTGGCTTGCCGTCGAGTGCCTCGCGCAGACCGGCCGCGGCACGGTCACCGATACGCCCGAACACCAGACGCAGCCCGGGGTCGGCCAGACGGAGCACACCGTTGAGCCGGAGGTCGGCGTCGTAGGTGACCACCGTGCCCGCGCCGTCGGTCTCGACGGTGATGCGGTCCTCCGAGGTGAACAGGGTGCTCGCGGCGAGCACGAGGAGGTTCCCGGGCGGGGCGTACTCCACCGTGCGGTAGCGCAAGGTGAGGTCACGACCGACGCCGGCGACGGTCACGTCGAAGACGGCACCCGGTCCGGCGCCGTCGCCTTCGACTTGGGCGACGCGACGGATGCCCGGGTCCCACTCGGCGAAGTTGCGCAGGTCAGCGAGGTAGGCGAACACGTCGTCGGCGGGACGGCCGGTGCGCACCTTGGTGATGTAGCGGGCCATGAGCGGTCTCCTCGAGGGGGGTTCTGGCCTGGCGGGAAGGAGCTCCAGGATGCCGACACTCGCACGCCGTTCAACCCCATGGTTCGCCGACGGTCAGGGGCTCGCCGCGAACTGCTCCGAGGCGACCTCGGTCTCGCCCTGCTCGATCGCCGTGACGATGCGGGCAGCGACGAGGTCGGGGTGCAGGCCCGTGCGCAGTGGCGGCGACTGGCCGGCGAGCGGCCTGCTGGCGAGACCCGTCTCGGTGTGCGGCGGCCGCGCATCGCACACGTGGATGCCCGAGCGGCGGAGCTCTCGGGCGAGGGCCCGGTCGGCTGCGGTCAACGCCGCCTTCGTGGCGGAGTAGACCGCCATGTTCGCCAGGGGCTGTTCGGCGACGACGGCGCTGATGTTGAGCACGAAGCCTTGCGACGCCGCGAGCAAGGGCACGAGCCGGCGGAGCAGCCACAGCGGGCCGATGACGTTGGTGAGGAACAGCTCCTCGATGGTCACGTCGTCCGTGTCGGCGAGCGCGCCGAACGCGACGACTCCGGCGGCATTGACGACGCCGTCGAGCCGGCCATGGCGTTCGAGGGCGATCGCGGCCACCCGGTCGCCCGCGGCGGTGTCGCGGAGATCGACGTGGACGGCGACGGCACCGGGGATGGCCAATGCGTCCAGGCGGTCGATGTGTGGCCCGGCCAGCACGAGGTGCGCGCCCCGTTGGGCCAGGGTGCGAGCGATCGGCGTGCCGAGACCACCGCTGGCACCGACGACGGCCACCACGGCTCCGGCCAAGAGTCGCTCGCTCATGGTCGGACCATACGGCGAGACGCTGGGGGGGTCGAACCGGGCGTGATGAGGGAATGCGCTTGCTCAGCAGGAGGTTCTCGATCTGGCACGAGACAACAGATCCCACTCCACGACCCCCGAGGACGTCCCGCTGCGCTCCACCGACCTCGTCCACGGCACCGAGCCCGGCCACGCGGGGCCACCTGCCCGAACCCGTGCGCCGACCGGTGATGGTGCAGCGATGGACCGACGTCGTGTTCCTCCATCGGCCGTTCCGTCCGGACGTGGTGCAGCGACTGCTCCGCTTGGTGTCCCACGCCGGTGGGCGCCGGGGCGTGTGGTTCTTCTCCCTCGACGTCGACCGGGTGCTGCCGGTGGCTGTGGCCCGGTCGACGACCACCTGCCGTACTGCCTGGCCCGAGCCGACCATGGCCGCGTCGGCGACATCGTGACGAGCCGGGTGCAGCGGTGCTGGCCGCGCAAGCATGCTGGTGCGACGACGGGCGTGGCCGTGCAGACCGGTCGACGCGTCGACCAGTCCGACTCCTTCGTCACCTTCCTCACCGCTCGGTGGGGTCTGCTGTCGGCCTCTCGCCGGGGCCGTCTCTGGTATGCGCCCGTCGAGCATCCGGCGTGGTCGCTGCATGAAGCCCACGTCCACCATCTCGACGACCACCTGGTCGGCGCCGCCGGCCTGCCCGCTCCGAGCGACCGTCCTCACGTGCTGTGGGCTCCCGGCGTGGACGTCCGGGTCGGCCGGCCCACCCGCCTCCCGAGGAGCCACTGATGGCCCCGGTCGAGATCCGGACCCCCGAAGGCGAGCGGTCGCATCTGGCGCCGGTCGAGCCTGCCGGCATGCGGAGGCTTCGAGCGAGCCGTCTGGTCGCGGCGCCGCAAGCCCTCGTGTGGGACCTGCTCGTGACCGTGGCGCGTTGGCCCAGGTGGGGTCCGTCGGTGCGTGCCGTCGAGCTCGACACCGAGCGGATCACGCTCGGGAGCCGTGGCGTGGTCGAGACCGTGGTCGGCGTCCGGCTCCCGTTCGAGGTCACCCGCTTCGAACCCGACAGATCGTGGTCGTGGTCGGTCCGGGGCGTGCAGGCGACCGACCACGCCGTGGAGACCACCGCCACGGGCACCCGGGTGAGCTTCGGTGTGCCGTGGGTTGCGGCGCCCTACCTCGGTGTCTGCGCGGTGGCGCTGCGGCGCCTCGAGCGGTTGGCCGTGCAGGAGATCGGACCGTGAGGGTCGCAGTGATCGGGGCGACGGGCTATGTCGGCGGGCGGCTGGTGCCCCAGCTCCTCTCCGCTGGCCACGCGGTGCGCTGCCTGGCCCGCAGCCCGGAGCGACTCGACCGGGTGGCGTGGCGGGACCAGGTGGAGGTCGTGGCCGGCGACGTGCTCGACCGCGACTCCCTCGAGCGGGCCTTCGTCGGGATCGACGCCGTGTTCTACCTCGTCCACGCCATGGGTCAGTCCGGTGACTTCGAGCAGCAGGACCGCATCGGCGCAGAGAACACCCGGACGGCCGGCGAAGCCTGCGGGGTGTCGCGGATCGTCTACCTCGGCGGCCTCGGCCGCGACGATGCCGAGCAGCTCTCACCGCACCTGGCCAGCCGCCACGAGGTCGGCGCCGTGCTGGCGGCCGGCACCGTGCCGGTCACGGAGCTCCGCGCCGCGGTGATCATCGGGTCGGGCAGCGTGTCGTTCGAGATGCTGCGCCACCTCTCCGAGGTGCTGCCGATCATGGTGTGCCCCCGCTGGGTCACCCGGACGAGGTGCCAGCCGATCGGCATCGCGGACGTGCTGCACTACCTCGTTGCCGTCCTCGCCAGCCCGCAGACGGCTGGCCAGGTGCTCGAGATCGGCGGACCCGACGTCTTGACCTATCGGGAGATGATGGACCGCTACGCCGCCGTCGCCGGCCTGCGCCGGCGGGTCATCATCCCGGTGAACGTGCTGTCGCCGCGGTTGTCGTCGCACTGGATCAACCTGGTGACACCCCTTCCGTACCAGCTGGCCAAGCCCCTCGTGGAGAGCCTCGTCAACGACGTGGTGGTCCATCCCGACCGGGACATCCGCCGGCTGATCCCGCACCAGCCCCTCAGCTTCGACGAGGCAGTCCGGCGCGCACTGGACCGGGTGCAGGGCCTCGCCGTGACGACGAGCTGGATCGACAGCGCCCCCAACCGGAGCCCGGCGGCGCCGATGCCCCAGGACCCCGACTGGGCGGGCGGCAAGGTCTTCGAGGACCGCCAGGTCGTGACCACCGCGGCCACCGCCGACGCCGTGTTCGCCGCCGTGTCGGGCATCGGCGGCGAGCGGGGCTGGTACGTCGCCAACTGGCTGTGGACGCTACGAGGCTGGATCGACAAGCTCATCGGCGGCGTCGGCATGCGACGCGGCCGGCGGCACCCCGACAACCTTCGGGTCGGTGACGCGCTCGACTTCTTCCGCGTCGAGGCCTACGACCCGCCGACGCTGCTGCGTCTGCGCGCCGAGATGAAGGTGCCCGGCGACGCCTGGCTCGAGTGGACCATCACCACCGACGACGGCCGAAGGACCACGACGCTGTGCCAGCTCGCCCGCTTCCACCCGCGGCATCGCCGGGCGGCTCTACTGGTGGGGGCTGCTCCCCGTCCACCGCGTCATCTGGCGCCGCCTGGCCCGTCGGCTCGCCGCACCCGCCCGGCGCGAACTGAACCACCTGGCGACCGACGACCGGCTCTCGATCAGCCCCGGCCGCGACGCCCGCCCAGCCGACGGCGACCGAGTCGCCGCGCCGACCACCGACCCGCACGCCTGAGACACCCTCTACCTGAAGACCCACAACTACCACTGGAACGTCACCGGGCCGATGTTCCAGACCCTGCACCTCATGTTCGAGACGCAGTACAACGAGCTCGCCCTCGCCGTCGACCTCATCGCCGAACGCATCCGCGCCCTCGGCGCCCCCGCCCCCGGCAGCTACCGCGAGTTCGGCGCCCTGTCGTCGATCACCGAAGACACCGACCGACCGGACGCGACCGAGATGATCCGGCGCCTCGTCAAGAGCCAGGAGACCGTCGTGCGCACCGCCCGCTCGGTGTTCCCCGTCGTCGAGCAGGCCCACGACGAACCCACCGCCGACCTGCTCACCCAACGCATGCAGGTCCACGAGAAGACCGCCTGGATGCTCGGCAGCCTCCTCGCCTGACGGCGCCCTTCCGGCACGATCGGCCGAGTCGCGGCCAGTGGACCTGCCCCGCTGGCTGCGACTCGCTGCCGGTCGGTCCCCCGCACCCGGCACGAGGCGGGGGAGGTGCATGTCGTCGAGCCTGCGGAAGACGTCGATCTCCGCGGCATCGCAATCGGGTGCTACTCCAGGATCTCGATGGGGCAGCGAGGGCCGGGGGCGTTGGCGAGGCGGCGGTCGAGGGTGATCAGCACGGCATCCAGTGCTTCGGCGAGTGCGACATAGGCGGCGTCGTAGATGGTGAGGCCGGTGCGCAGCTCCCAGCACCGGTCGAGCAGTGGCGTGTGTGGGACACGCTCGATCCGCAGGGCTCGGAGGTCCGCCAGTGCCAGGTTGGCGCGTCGCTGGTCGAGATCGCCGGCCGATGCCAGTCGCCGCCACGCCGACGTGACCTCGAGGTCGATGAGGTGGGGGGCGATCAAGCGTTCGTGCATCAGCCGGGTCCTGGCGGTGTCTCCGTCGGGACCGTCGTCGGCCAAGGCCGTCACGATGACGCTGGCGTCAACGACGATCACCGGGCGTCACGCTCGGCCCGGATCGCGCGCACGGCTGAGGCGAAGCCTGCTCGGCCGCCGGCTCGCGCGCCGGCGCGCTCGAGCACTTCGTCGAGCGTGGGAGCTCTCGCCTGCTCGATGAGCTGCGCGAGGAGGTACTCCTGGAGGGATTGCCCAGCTGCGGCGGCTCGTCTGCGCAGCGTCGCGTGCACGTCGTCGGGCACGTCTTTCACCTGGATGCTCGGCACGCCCCAAGAGTACCGCCAGTCTGGCGCCAGCGCATGCGATGTGGCGCCAGCGGTGTCGAACGGGCGGCACAGCATCGTGGAGCGCTCGACCCGATCACGGCTCGAGCCGCTCGTCCGGCGGCCGTTCGAGGGCGGCGAGCAGTCCGGCGAGCCGGGAGCCGTCGAGGTCTATGGCCAGCCAGAGCGGGGCGCCGCCGTCGCACGATGCCGGCGTCGTCGTTGCCAGCAGCAGGTTCCCGGTGAGAGCGGCGTGCTCGAGCACCTCGAGATGGTCGGGGAGGCCGAACTCGATGGAGAACCGGGCCCGCACCGGCCTGGTGAGCCGGACGGTGAGGATGAGCCCGACGTCGGTCACTTCCAGCGTGGTGGAGAGGTCGCCGATGCCCTCGATGGCGTGCACGCGGGCCAGGTCGGCGACGTCGGGGCGCTCGACCACGTCGAGCACGACGGTCGGGTAGGCGGTGCCGTCGGCGTCGAAGGTGATGCCGACGTCGAGGACGGCGATGGCGGTCACCTGCGGTTCGCCGATCGGGTCCCGTGCGCGGGGGCGGCCGTCAACCGATCAGGCGGAGCGACTGCCATGCGATCACGCCGAGGCCCAGCGCGCGGCGCCAGGGGTTGACACCGCGGATCAGCTCGTCGAATCCCCAGTAGAGCCAGAGCCCGGTCGTGGCGACCGCGATGACCTGGTGCAACGTCGACCCCTCGTTGGTCAGCCGCTCCGCCAGCCACCCGATCCCGATCGCGAAGAGCGGCCAGTTCGGGAACTGGGCGATGGTGATCTCGTGGGTCTCCCGGTTCTCGAACCACCAGCGCCACGAGCCGACCCTCACGGCGCGCATCCTGGCACCACGGGGACCGCATCCGGTTGCTCGACGGCCTGCTCGGTGAGCCGGACAGGCCGGCGCCTCGAGACCGTGGCCTGCCGCCATCAGGGCGCCAAGCCGGCGACGCCCAGGCAGAGCAGCACGATCGATGGCGCCGGGCGCTCACGTGCAGGTTCGCGTCGACCACGCTCAACCGGCCGCCGGCACAACCGATGCCGGCTTGCGCCACGGCTGGAAGGGGAGCGGGCAGGTGAGCAACGAACGGACTGATGCGGAGGCGTACTGCAACGCTTGCACGCCGCCGATCTCCAGGAGGTGCTTGATGTCGATGGCCTCGTGGAGCAGCGGGGGGATCAGATCGGCGCCCCCGACGGTCAGGTCGATCGGACCGACCTGGGCAAGCCCGCGATGTCCACCGAGGTCGAGCACCCAACCGATCTGGCGGAGGTCGACCGCTTCGGCCGGCTCGCCCTGCACCGTCCTGACCGCATTGCGGCCGGCGGCGGTGCCGGCCCGGACGGCGATCTGCGCGGACATGGGCAGGGGGTCACCGTTGACATCGCGATGGGCGGCGATGTCACCGGCGGCAAAGGTGCGCTCGCGGCCGAGTACGCACAAGGTCTCGTCCACGAGGATGCGACCATCTTCGGCTGTCGGCACGCCGTATCGCTGGGCGAGTGCTGAGAAGCCACCGGCCCAGACCACCAGACCTTCGAGGTGAGTGGCGTCGACGACGGCGCCGTGCTCGGTGATCCGTTCGACGCTGTGGCCCAGGTGGATCTGGACGTTGCGGCTTTGGAGGATCCGCTTCGCGCCGGGGCCGAATGCCCTGGGCAGCCCGGCGAGGAGTCGGCACGTGGCCTCCACCAGGTGGATCGTGAGCGACGGGTGCGCAACGGCGGCCGCGCCTGCGAGCTGGACCCCCGTGGCGCCGCCGCCGATGATCACCACCGACGGTGCGCTTCCGATCGATCGACGGAGCGCCAAGGCATCTTCGGCGGACCGGAGGTCGTGGGCGAACTCGATGCCTTCGACACGCGGCCTCGACGGGGAAGACCCGGCGGTGACGACGACTGCGTCGGCTCCGATCGTGCGTCCGCCCGCCAGGGTGACCGAGCCGTCCCCGATCTCGACAACGGAGCCCACCTCGACCCGATCCACGAATGACCGAAGGGGTTGGGAGGCGTCCTCGATCGGGGCGGTCCCCCCGGCCACGGCGGCGAGTCGAGTCACGAAATCGTGCCGCCCGGTGCGATCCACGACGGTGACCGGTACGTGAGACCGACGAACGGCTCGGGCTGCGTGGAGCCCGGCGTACCCGCCGCCGACGACCAGCACGCCCTCGACGTGGTCGGCTTCTGGACTGTCTTGGCTCATGTCGGTCTGCTCTCCCGTGCTCTCCAAGCGGGTTCGGCCCTGCGTCGCGCCCTGGAGGCCGTTCAGCTTCGGCTCCTCGGCCGGCCGACCATCGGTGATCAACCCTTGTAGGGGCCTCGCGGCAACAGCACGCCGAGCTCGGCCTGCTCGACGAAGCCATCGGGCGCAACTGCGGCCACCGTCATCTCGCGGCCCCCCAGCTCGAGCGCGACCTGAAGACAGGCGCCACAAGGGAAGGTGATCGAGCCATTCGTGCGGGGTGAGGCGAGCACCAGGGCCTTTGGACGCTCGCCCAGAGCAATCGATGTGAACAGCGCCACTCGCTCGGCGCACATCGCCAACCCCAATGACACGTTCTCGACGAGCGCACCGGTCACGATGGTGTCGTCGGTGGTCAACACCGCCGCTCCCATGAGAAACCCGGAATAGGGCGCATAGGCACGACCCTGCGCTGCAATCGCAGCCTCGATCACGGCCGTGATGTCCATGGAACCTCCGGATGAGAAGCGATTCGATGGTGACCGGGGTCGCTGGGGAGACTCGTCGTTGCCGGTCGCCGCCGGCTCATCAGCGCGGGCCGGCATCCGCGGGTTCGAGTGCTGAGGAATATTTAGCACTAAAGCCGGTTGCAGCCAACAGTGCCTCCTGGTTGTGACGAAAGGACTTCCGTTGCGAGCGCTCACCCCTTCCCTCCGCCTCAGACTGCCGTTCCTGGCGGCAGGCTTCTTCTCGTTCCTCTTCTCCGTCTACCTCTACTTCGTGGCAGACGAGCAGACCGCAGGCATCTTCGTCGGGCTCTGGGTCCCCTCGATCCATTCGCTCGGAACCCTCTTGCTGGCGCCGGTCGATGACTCGGCGTCCGACCACCGGGCACAGGTGACCTCATGAGCGAGATCATCATCTTCGTCATCGGAGCGGTCATCTTCGCCATCACTGTCTACGGCAGCGTGATGGCGGGCGGGCTGGCCCTCACCCGTCTCGAGGTCAAGGAGAACGATGCGATCGGCCCACGGGTCGACCGTGAGACCGTGAGCTCGGTTCCGCCCACTGAATCCGAGCAGTGACAGGGCCCGTCGCCGAGAGCCCCTGTGCGTCTGACGGCACCGATGGCGGTCGGCTCGACGTCAAAGGCCCGCCCGATCGAGCCGCTCCAGTACCTCTGCGGCCTGGGCGCGCACCGCGTCGAGGTCGGTGAGGCGCTGCGAGGCCCGTACTTGTCGCACCACTCGCGGGTTGCGGGCCAAGCGCTCGGCGTGGCGGGCCAGGAAGTCCCAGTACAGGGTGGTGAACGGGCAGGCGTCGGCACCGGTGCGGCGCTTGCGGTCGTAGGCGCACCCGGCGCAGTAGTCGCTCATGCGGTCGATGTACGCCCCTCCGGCCGCGTAGGGCTTGGTGGCCATTCGTCCCCCGTCGGCGTGGAGGGCCATGCCCACCACGTTGGGGAGCATCACCCACTCGGCCCCGTCGACGAAGCTGCTCCACATCCACTCCACCAGCTCGCGGGGGCGCACCCCGGCCAGCAGGCAGAGGTTCCCCAGCACCATGAGCCGTTGGATGTGGTGGGCCCAGCCGTGGTCGTGCACGCTGGCCAGCGCGTGCGCGACACAGCGCATCCGCGTGGGCGCCCCGAGGAACACCGGTGGGAGCGGCCGGATGGCGGCCAGCTCGTTGAGGTCGCGGTAGGCGGGCATCCACAGCCAGTAGACGCCCCACACGTACTCCCGCCAGCCGATGATCTGGCGGAGCAGCCCCTCGGCCGAGGCGATGGGCACCGCGCCGGCGCGGTAGGCGGCCTCCACCTCGTCGCACACCTCCCGTGGGTGGAGCAGCCCCAGGTTGAGGTACGGGGAGAGCAGGGTGTGGGCGAGGTGCCAGCTGGAGCTGAGCATCGCATCCTCGTGGGGCCCGAAGCGGGGGAGCACCTCGTCGATGGCGTGGCGCAAGCGGCGCCGCGCCTCGACGCGCGTCGTGGCCCAGGTGCCGTCGGGATCGGCGCCCCAGCACGCACCGGGCAGCTCGGCCAGCACGTGGCGGTCGAGGTCGTCCAACTCGTTCCGTACCGGCTCGGGCCAGGACCGGCCATCTCGGGGCGGGCGCTCACGGTTCTCCGTGTCGAAGTTCCACCGACCCCCGGCCGGCTCGTCGCCGTCCATCAAGAAGCCGAGCCGGCGGCGCTGCCACCGGTAGAAGTCCTCCATCTTCAGGGATCGGCGCGTGCCCGCCCACGCGGCGAAGTCGTCGGGGTGGCAGAGAAACTGGTCGGTGCGGACGAGCTCGACGTCCAAGCGTCGAAGCAGCTCCCGACCGTCCCACGAAGCGGGCTCCGTCGCCAGCACGCGCACTGGCCGATGGTCGGCCCGGTGGGCGACCAGCCCGGCGGCCAGCGTGTCGGCGCGCCGGTGATCCACCTCGAAGCCCTCTGCGGCCAGCTCGGCGGCGAACCGGCGCATCGCGGTGATCACCAGGTGAGCCCGCTGGCGGTGCCAGCGCCGCGACGCCAGCTTTGCCCGGCTCTCCACCAGGAGCACCCGGTGGGTGTCGGGACGGGCGGAGCCGAGGGCGCCCAGTCCACGTTGGAGCTGGTCGCCCAGCACCCAGATCGTCAGCACGTTCCGGCCGCCATCACCGGAGTCTCCCGCGCTGATCCTGGGATGATGGGTCTCGCTGCCGGTTGCCGGTGCGGGGAGCTGGGCGGGAGGAGATGGGCATGCGGGCGGTCGTCGTGTACGAGTCGATGTTCGGCAGCACCCACGTGGTGGCCGACCGGATCGCCGAGGGCCTGCGGGAGACCCATGAGGTACTGGTGGTCCCCGTCGGCGACGCCACCGCCGAGGTGCTCGTCGGCATCGACCTGTTGGTCGTGGGTGGCCCGACCCACATGCACGGGATGAGCAGCCACCGGAGCCGCTCGATGGCCGTCGACATGGCGGCCGAACCGGACAGCGACCTCGAGCTGGACCCCGACGCCGAGGGTGAGGGCCTCCGCGACTGGTTCCACCACCTCCCGAAGCTCGAGGGCGTGCGTGGGGCGGCGTTCGACACCCGGCTGGCTTCGGTCGCGCTTGTGATGTCAGGGCAAGCGTCGAAGGGCATCGCGCGCCGCCTGCGTCACCACGGCGCGGTCCTCGTGGCCGAGCCGGAGAGCTTCTCCATCGACGACGACAACCACCTCGTCGAGAGTGAGGAGGACCGGGCCCGCGCGTGGGGTGCCTCGTTGGTCGCCAGCGGCTGAACCGTTCCGTGCCCGTCACTCCTCGGAGGGCGGCGACGGCCGGTCGGCGCCGTGCCCGGCGTCGGCCGACGCCTCGGCGGCCTCGTCGGGCTCGACCCTGCGAACCCGCAGGCACTGCTCGACGCGGAAGGTGCGGAGGTTGCGGCGCTCCTTGTCGGGGAGCGCATCGGCGACCTCGGTGAGCGGGATGATCTCGGGCCGGTGGACCTCGTAGGTCCGGCCGTCGGTGACGAGCGTCGCGGACCCGGCGGCGAGCACGTTCTTCAGCCAGTCGGGGCTGGTGCCGTAGGGGAGCGCGATCACGAACCCCCCTTCGGTGGCGAAGGGCCCGACCGGGGTCTCGTACTCGCTGCCCGACCGTCGTCCGACGTGGCGGATGATGCCGGCGTAGGCACCCGGCGTCCCGGCCGTCTTCATCTGCCTCGGGTTCATGTACCGCCGGTTGAGCTTGCGGACCGCGGTCTGCACCGCCGGCGACTTGGTGCGCATCCCGACCAGGAAGACGACCAGCAGGAGGACCACCCCGACGAGCAGGGCGCCCAGCGCCATCAACAACCGCTTGACCATCCGACGACCTCCTCGCGGGCTGGTGCTCCAGCCTGGCTCCTGCTCGGCGGCTGGGACCAGTCCCGAGAATCGTCCGCATCGGACCCGCGCCGGATCCTGCACCCGTCGGCCGCAGCCCCGGCCCGGCGACCGACCTCGATGAGGGTGAGGTACTCGCGGGCCGTCACGTCGGGAACGATCACCCCGGCCGGGTCGACCCCGGAGCGCTCGCTGGAGGGACGCACGCGTACAGGTGGGCGCCGGGCCAGGCCGTCGTCGATCGGCCGCCTGCCGGCGTCGTTCCCCGCCCTGGGTGCCGCCCCGGGGATCCCGCGTCGAGCGTGTCGCGCGACGATGGCACCTGTGGGGCGGTTGGCGACGTCGTCGGTGGCGGCCGCATCGGCGGCTGGTGTGGCCTATCTCACCTGGTTGCGGCCGCGGCTGCTGCGGTGCGGGGCGACGGACGAGGAGGTGGCGGCCGAACAGCCGGGTGACGGGCTGCTCCCGGTCGCGGATGCCCAGTCGACCATGGCCGTGACCCTGCACGCTGCCCCTGCGCAGGTGTGGCCGTGGTTGGCGCAGATGGGCTGTGATCGGGCCGGGTGGTACAGCTGGGACTGGCTGGACAACGCGCGCCGGCCCAGCAGCGAGCGGATCGTCCCCGAGTGGCAGGAGATCGGCGAAGGCGCCCGGCTCATGTCCACCCCGAGCGGGTCGAGCTGGTTCACGGCGGCGATCGTCGAGCCGCCGCACACCCTCGTGCTGCGCGCCGACATGCACCTTCCCGGTGGGACGCCCTTCGAGCCCGACGAGGCCCCGCCCCGCTGGCACATCCGCTCCACCTGGGGCTTCCACCTCGTGGAGCGCCCCGATGGGTGGACCCGACTGGTGGTGCGGACCCGGTCGACCGGTCGACCGGCGACGTTGTTGCGGCTCTCGAACCTGGTGATGTGGGAACCGGCGCACCTGATCATGCAGCGGCGCCAGTTCGACAGCCTCCGGCGGCGCACGGAGCAGCCAGGACGGGGCTCGCGTTGACCAGAGGGGACACGGGATGAAGGCGATCGTCCACCACGCGTACGGGCCGCCGGATGAGGTGCTGGCATTGCAGGACGTCGACGAGCCGGCCGTCGAGCGCGACGAGCTGCTGCTGCGGGTCCACGCCGCAGGGGTGAACCCCGGTGACTGGTACGTGCTGTGGGGCACGCCCTACGTCCTGCGCGCGGCGAGTGGGCTGGTGAGACCGAGACACCAGGTGTTGGGACTGGCCGTGGCCGGCACGGTCGAGTCGGTCGGCCGTGACGTGAGCCGGTTCCGGCCGGGTGACGAGGTCTACGCCGAAGTGCCCCGTGGTGGCTTCGCCGAGTACGCGCGGGTGCCGGTCGACGCCGCCGCGCCCACGCCGGCCAACGTGGGCTTCGAGCAGGCGGCGGCGGTCCCCGTCGTCGGCGTCACCGCCCTGCAGGCGCTGCGCGACGTCGCTCAGGTGCAACCCGGCCAGCAGGTCCTGATCACGGGGGCGTCCGGGGGTGTCGGCACGTTCGCCGTGCAGGTCGCCAAGACCCTCGGCGCCGAGGTGACCGGCGTGTGCAGCACCGCCAGTGCGGACCTGGTCGAATCGATCGGCGCCGATCACGTCGTCGACTACACCCGCCAGGACTTCACCCGCGGCGGACAGACCTACGACCTCATCCTCGACAACGTGGGCAACCGTTCCCTGTCGGAGCTCAGGCGGGCGCTGGTCCCCGGCGGGATGCTCATCCCCAACAGCAACAGGGGCGGTCGCTGGATCGGCGGCTACGTCCGGCGGGCCACCCACGCGCTCGTGGTGTCGCCGTTCGTGCGCCAACGGCTCCGCCCCTTCTCGGCGAGCGGCAAGGGCGAGGACCTGGCCACCCTGACCGAGCTCGTCGAGGCCGGGAAGGTGACTCCGGTGATCGACCGGACCTACGCGCTCAGCCGGACGGCAGAGGCGCTCGGCTACTACGGGCAGGGCCACGCCAGAGGCAAGGTCGTGATCGCCGTCCGAGCCGCGGACCGTGGCGCCGACAAGACGTGGGGGACCGGTGACGAGCGAGCAGCACCGCTCGAACCGCAGACGAGGAGGCGCACATGACCGGGAAGCCGAAGGCCCCGCGGGTTCCCCCGCGCTGGTTCGTGACGACGGCGTGGAAGGTGCACCGCGGCCTGTACCGGCTCGGCGGCGGCACGAGGTTCCTGTGGCCACCCGGCGGCAAGCGCGGCTGGGGAGCCCTGCGGCTGACGTCGACCGGACGTCGGTCGGGCGAACCACGCAGCGTCATCCTCGGCTACCTCGAGGAAGGCCCCACGATGTTCACCCTCGCGATGAACGGCTGGGGCGAGGGTGATCCCGCCTGGTGGCTCAACCTGCAGGCGCACCCCGACGCCACCGTGCGCACGGTGGAGGGTGAGCGTCCGGTCCGCGCCCGGGAGGCCCAGGGCGAGGAACGAGACAGGCTGTGGGCCCGCTTCGCCCAGGTCGACGAGGGTCTCGACCAGTACGCGCAGCGGCGGGCGACGCCGACCCCGGTCGTCGTCCTGGAGCCCCGCTGACCCGTTCCGACGACCTGGGGATCGCGGGAGGGGCGGCGACTGGACGGGCCGGCTCGGCTGCGTTCAGGGGGCCGGGGCGCTGGGCTCGGCGGCCTCGGGGGGGCCGTGCCACCGCCACCACGGCTGCGCGGCGAGGAGCGCCACCTCGTGCGCGGCCGGCCTGGCGCGATCGCCGGCCTGCTCGACCTCGCGCAGCCAGTCCACGGCCCAGAGGGTCCGCACCGCGGCGGCGGTCTCGTCCCGCCCGCGCTGGGTGGCCCCGGCCAGCACGTCGGCGGCCTCGGGGATCGTGGGGAGCGGGAGGACGAAGCGGACCGCCTCGCGGCTCACCGTGTCCGCCACCGCGCCGAGGCTCGCCGAGGCCGACATCCGCGCTTGCACGAGCACGGCGAGCCCTCCCCGCAGGCGAGCTGCGTCCTGCTCGGGCGAGAAGGCGTTCAGCAGGTCGGCTCCCATCCGCGCCGTGCCCGCCGCGGCGAGCAGCCCGGCACCCGCGTTGCCGGAGAGCGCCTTGCCCCGGCGCGAGCGGAGGAGGTCTTCGTAAGCCACGTCCGCCCGGCGCCGGGCCCGGGTGACGAGGGCGCGGGTGGAGCGGCTGCGACCGCCCGGCGGGGGGATGCTCGCCATGTCGGCGCTGGCGGCCCGGCAGAGCTCGGCGACCGTCCTGGCGAAGGCGGTGGCGGCGCCGCGGGGCCACAGCAGGAGGCTGGCCACCACCGCGATCGACACGCCGAGGGCGACGGCCTCGAGGCGGATCACCCCCACCTCCCAGCCGGCCGGGTCGAGCAGGTTCACGAGCACGACCACGAACAGGGCGAAGGCGGCCTGCCCGGCCACGGCCCCGCCGAACACCGGGGCGGTGGCCGCCAACCCGATGACCAGCGGGAGCACGATCCAGAGGCCGACCGAGCCTGGTTGGAGCACGACGACCACACCCCCGGCGAGGAGCACGCCGAGGACCGTGCCGATCACGGCCTGGACGGCGATGCTCCCGGTGTCGATGGCGTTCGAGCGCAGGGCGCCGATCGTGCCGAGGGCGATCCAGAAGCCGTGGGGCATGTCGGTGAGCTGGGCGGCGACCACGGCGAGCGTGAGGGCCAGCGAGGTCTGCACGCTCGTGCGCAGCCACACCGATCCGCCCGCCACGTGGGCGCCGAGGATCTCCCACGCCCGCCGCAGCGAGGCGGCGGGTCCCGGCCCGCCGACCGGCCCGTCCGGCGGCACGGCCAGGCCGTCGGGCACGTGGAGGCCTCCGATCCGGCGGGCGTTGGCGGCGATCGAGACGGTGAGGATGCTGAGGCCGCGGAGGGGCAGGCGCCCGTGCATGTCCCTCACGACCCGTACCGGATCGACGCCACGACAGAGGCCGTCCACCTCGTCGCCCTGGACCGCGACGCGGTACGCCTCGCGGGCCTCGTCCAGCTCGGCCAGGTCCGGGCCGGGGCCGCTGCGCTCGAGGGCGGCCGCGCAGGCGGCGTACTGACCGGCCAGCAGGGTGCGGAGCCGCCGCGAGTCGGGGTCGGTGCGCCGCATCGCTCCGACCACGAAGTGGAAGGCGAGCGACAGCTCGTCGATTATCGAGCTGAGCGCCTGCCCGCCTTCGCTGGGCCCGTTGGAGCGGTTGGGGATGCGGGCGTACAGGGCCTGCATCTCGCGCAGGTCGCCCTGGAGCCGATCCACGCGGCCGCCGTGGTCGCCCTCGGCGAGCAGAGCGCTGACCTCGCGACACACCAGGGCCATGCGCCGGCGCAGGGCGCGCTGCTCGTGGGCGGGGAACACCAGCATCAGCGCCACCGCCCCCAGGGCACCGGCGGCAACCACGCCGAGCACCCGGGGGGTCACCTCGTCGGTGCCGCCGGGGGTGAGCACGCCGAGGGCGAAGAGGATGAGCAGCGGCGTGGATGCCGCGCTGATGCGACCCCCGAGCACGGCGGCGAACCGGAGCACGAAGCCGACCACCACGGCCGACGCCACCGCCGCCCATCGGTGCTCGCTCACCACGGTGCCGCCGGCCATGAGGGCGGCGCCGACGGCGGTGAAGCCGACGCAGGCCGCGGCGCGCGAGCGGTAGGGGCCCTGGAAGTCGGCCATCACGAGCAGCGAGAACGAGCCGAACGAGGCTGCCAGGGCGAAGCCGGGCTCGTCGAGCACGAGGCCGCCCAGGGCGAAGAGGGGCGTGGTGACGAGCATGGCGCGCAGCGCGCGCCGCGCCGCCATGGCATCGGGGTCGTGGCGGAGCCAGGAGGCCCGCAGCCGGTGCCGCATCGGCTGCAGTCTGGCACCGGGCCGCTGCGATCGCCGGGCCGGCCCATGGGCCCTCAGCTGGGCGGGGTCCACTCCTTGTGGAGGACCCGGCGGACCATCGGCTCGAAGGTCGACATCGGCTCGCTCGGGTAGTCGGGGTCGAAGGACACCTCGTCGTAGAGGGCGCAGAACTCGGCGGTTCGCTCGAAGTGGGGGCTGTCGCGGTAGGCGTCGCGCTCGTTCGGGTCGATCCCGAGGTGCTGGCCGTAGAAGTACACCTGGAACACCGGGTGGTGGGCGAGCATCCAGTGGTTGGCCTCGGAGATGAAGGGGTGCAGGATCGCCGCGACGACCTCGCCGTGGTTGAACGGCCCGAGTGACTCGCCGATGTCATGGAGGAGCGCGCAGACGACGTACTCCTCGTCGCGCCCGTCGCGCAGCGCTCGGGTGGCGGCCTGCAGGCTGTGCTGGCAACGGTCGACGGGGTAGGCGGTGTCGGCCTCGAGATCGGTGAGCATCCCCATGAGCAGGTCCGGCAGTGCCGCCACGTTCTGCTCGTGGACCCGTGCCAGCACCGCGAAGTCGGCGTCGGAACCCTCGTCCATCCGCCGGAAGTGCATCCGCTCCGCGTCGTCCATCCGAGCAGGCTAACGGCGCGACGGGTGGCCGAGCACCCAGCGCTCGAACGACGAACGCGCCTCTGTGACGCGAGACGGCGCGGCCGTACACTCGAGTTGGAGCGTTCTACCGAGAGGGGGCCGACGATGGTGTTGGGTCCCGTGGTCTTGGTCGTCGTCGCGTTGGTCGTGGCGGTCGTGTACGCCCTGGGCCGGTCGAGGCCCGGAGCGCCCTCGGAAGGCGGCGCGACCGGTGTCGGCGCTGCGGCGTCGACCTCGTCGGGGGCGCGGGCGGATCCCGAGGCGCCGCCCGGCCCGGGGCTCCGCGAGGAGCTGTCGCGCTGGGTCGCCGCCGGGTTGCTGTCGCAGGAGCAGTCGTCGGCCATCGAGGCCCACGAGCGGGCGCGTCAGGAGCCGGTGCCGGTGCCGGTGCCGCGTCCGGTGCCGTCCGCGCCGGCCACCCCTGCGCGCCCTCGGCGCATCCCCGTGGTCGCCGAGTCGTTGGGGTACCTGGGCGGGATGCTCACGATCATCGGCGTCGGCCTCGTCGTGGCCCGGTACTGGCCCGACATGGCGACGGCCGGCCGGCTGGCGCTGAGCGGCGCCGGTGCCGTCGCCCTGCTCGCCGGCGGGGCGCTCGTGCGCGAGCAGTCCGATCCCGCGCTGGCGCGCCTGCGCTGGTTCCTGTGGCTGGCGGCGACGGCCGCCACCGGCCTGTTCGCCGGCGTCCTGAGCGCCGGCGCGCTGGGCCTCGGCGTCGAGTCGGTCGTGGTGGTCTGCGCCGGTGCGGTGGCCGTCGAGAGCGGGCTGCTGTGGTGGTGGCGCCCGCGGCCGCTCCAGCAGCTGACCTGCCTGGGCGGCGTGGCCGTGTTCGTGGGCGCCCTCGTGGCCCTGCTCGCACCTGACGCGGCCGTCGGGCTGGCGGTGTGGGCGATCGGGGCGACGTACGTCGCGCTCGGGTTGCGGCGCCGCACGCCGCTGCCGTTGCTGACCGAGGGCGTCGGCACGCTGGCGGTCGTCGCCGGCGCCGGGCTCACGACGGGCAGCTCGCAGACGTTCGGGCTGATCTTCGTCGTGGCCACGGCGATCGGCCTGCTGTCGCTGGCCACGGTGCCCGGGTTGGCCCCCGAGCGGGCCGACCAGGTCATCACCGGGGTGGTCGGTGGGCTCGCGCTGCTCCAGAGCGTGCCGCCCACGCTCGCCTACTTCGCGTACGAGGCCGGCGTGGCCACCGGGACGGTCACCTGGCTGGCCGGCGGCGCGCTGGTCTTCGTCGGGGCTCGACGCCTCGTTCGGCTGCCGCTGGTCGCACAGGCGCTCGGCGGTGTCGCGCTGATCGGGGGAGCGGCGCTCACCGGTGTGCAGTGGCCCGGCTTCGCACCGCTCTTCGGCATCGCGACGGCGGTCGGCCTCATCGGGCTGGGGATGCTCCCCGGCCAGGTGCTGCTGTCGGTGTTCGGCTCGCTCGGGTTGCTGATCAACGTGCCGTGGGCCATCAGCCGGTACTTCCCGGGCGAAGGGCGCGCGCCGCTGCTCCTCGCGGTCTGTGGGGGCCTGATCCTCGCGGTCGCCGTGTGGATGACGCGGATGGGGAGCCGGTTCCGGCGCGACCTGGGCGGCCCTCACCGCGGCGCGCCGCGTCCGCCGGCCGGGATGATGCCGAGGCCCTCGCACTGACCGGCTCACGGTTCGCCGCCCGGCCGGTGATCGGCTGGGCTGCGACGAGGAGGGCACGATGCCGACGTTGGCCTGCGACATCGGCGGGACGGTGATCAAGGTGGGCGTCGTCGAGGGCGCCCGGCTGCTCGCCCGACGGTCGATCGACGCCCGCTCGGAGGAGGGCCTGGCCGCGCGACTCCCCGCGATCCGCGAGGCGCTGGAGCAGGTGGCGCGCGAGGCCGGGACCGCCCCGGGCGACTGCCGCGGCGTGTTCGTGGCGATGCCCGGCATCATCGACGTGCGCGCTGCCCGCGTCGTGTCGGTGCACCAGAAGTACACCGATGCGCCGACCGTCGACCTGCGGGCCTGGGGCGCCGGCCTCTGGGGTCTGCCCCTGCGGGTGGAGAACGACGCTCGCGCGGCGCTGGTCGGGGAGTGGCGGGCGGGTGCCGGGCGCGGCGCCGACGACCTGGTGATGGTCACCCTGGGCACCGGGATCGGCACCGCCGTGCTCACCGGCGGCCGGCTGCTGCGGGGGCCACACGGCACCGCCGGCAACCTGGGTGGCCATCTCACGGTCGACGTCGACGGACGGGCGTGCACGTGCGGCAACATCGGGTGCGCCGAGGCCGAGGCCTCCCAGTCGGTGCTGGCCGACCTGGTGGCCGCCCGGCCCGGGTACGCGGCGAGTCCGCTCGCGGCAACCGATCCGCTCGACTACCGCGCGGTGTTCGACCTGGCCGCCGCCGGCGATCCCACCGCGGCATCGATCGCCCGACGCAGCCTCGACGTGTGGGCCGCACTGGCCGTCACCCTCGTCCACGCCTACGACCCCGACCGGCTGGTCGTGGGCGGAGGCATCGCCCGCGCCGAGCCGGTCGTTCCCACCCTGCGCCAGCACGTGGCCCGCCACGCCTGGACCCCGGATCGCACGGTCGACGTGGTCCCCGCCCGGCTCGGTGACGACGCCGCGCTCCTCGCCGCCGAGTGGGCCCTCGGCGCTCCGGACGGCCACTAGCCGTGGCGGACCCGGCCCGGCGACGCTCGACGTACGACAAGCAGCCGTTCATCGGCGTGCCCGGCGGCGCAGGACGGTGCGTCGCCGGGTGGGAGGCCGCCGGCGCACGGCTCCGTGCCCACGTGGACACGCGCGGCGCTCGCCGGGCCGTGGTGGTCGTCGACTGCTACGTGGGGACGCACGAGCGCGAGATCCGTGCCGCCCTCGACACCGCCCTGACGCCGGTGCTCACCGTGGACCCCGGTGCCGCGCTGCGCCCCGAGGCGGAGATCGAGGCGCTCGCGGCCCCGTACCTGGGCGGCGACGATCCCCTCTTCGGCACGCTGAGCGACCTCGAGCTCCCGCAGCTCTTCTCGCCGCAGGCGCTGGCCGCGCTCCGCCACCGCGTGGAGGCCGTCACCGAGGGCATCGTGCTCGTGGTGGGCTGCGGCGCGCGCCTGGTGCACCCCGGCGACGTCGTGGTGTACGCCGACCTGGCCCGGTGGCAGGCACAGCAGCGCCAGCGGGCGCACGAGATCCCGGCCCTCGGCGTGGACAACCGGGCCCTGGAGCCCAACCTGCAGCTCAAGCGGGCCTACTTCGTCGACTGGAGGGTGTGCGACCGCTGGAAGCTGGCCTGCTGGGAGGGCCTCGACTTCCTGCTCGACACCAACCGGCCCGGCGACCCGAGGCTCGTGGAGGCCGCCGCGCTGCGGGCCGGCCTCGACCACGCGGCGCGCCGGCCGTTCCGGCTGGTCCCGTTCTTCGACCCGGGCCCGTGGGGTGGCCACTGGATGGAGGAGGTGTGCGACCTCCCCCGGGACGCGCCCAACCACGCCTGGTGCTTCGACTGCGTGCCCGAGGAGAACAGCCTCGTGCTCGGCTTCGGACCGCACCGGGTGGAGATCCCTGCCCTCGACCTCGTGCTCACGCGCCCTCGCGAGCTCCTCGGCCCCGACGTGCACGGCCGCTTCGGCGCGGAGTTCCCGATCCGCTTCGACTTCCTCGACACGATGGGGGGCGGGAACCTGTCGTTGCAGGTGCACCCGCTCACGGCCTACGCACGCGAGCACTTCGGGCTGCGCTACACCCAGGACGAGAGCTACTACCTGCTCGACGCGGCCGGCGACGCCTCGGTGTACCTGGGCGTGCGCACGGGGGTCGACCGGGGGGAGATGGTCGCCGCGCTCCGCGCGGCACAGGCCGGCGGGCCGCCCTTCGACGTCGAGCGCTACGTCAACCGGTGGCCGGCCCGGCGCCACGACCACTTCCTGATCCCGGCCGGCACCGTCCACTGCTCGGGCGCGGGTTCGATGGTGCTGGAGATCAGCTCGACCCCGTACCTCTTCACCTTCAAGCTCTGGGACTGGGGCCGCCTCGGCCTCGATGGACGGCCGCGCCCCATCAACATCGATCGGGGTGTCGCCAACATCCAGTGGCACCGCGACACCGAGTGGGTGCGCGGGCAGCTCGTCAACCGCATCGAGCCGCTCGGCGAGGGGACGGGCTGGCGGGCCGAGCGCACCGGCCTGCACGAGCGCGAGCTGCTCGAGACGGTTCGGCACTGGTTCACCGACGCCGTCCCGCTCGACACCCTCGACACGGTCCGCGTCGTCAACCTGGTGCAGGGGGAGGAGGTCGTCGTCGAGAGCCCCGCGGACGCCTTCGAGCCCTTCGTCGTCCACTACGCCGAGACCTTCGTGGTGCCCGCCGCGGTCGGGCCCTACACGGTCCGCCCCTGGGGCGCGGCCGTGCGCCACGAGTGCGCCACGATCACGGCGTCGGTGCGCCCGACGGGCGGGGCGAGCGGGCCGTCGACCCCTCGGGGGTGAGCGAGACCCCGTCGGCGTGCAGGGCGAGGCGCCAGCTCCCGGCGGCCCAGCGCAGGTGGTGGAGCACCCCGGTGGCCGGTCGCGCCTCGTCCGACCGCCACCGTGGGTCGGCCGCGCCGATCTCGGGCCGGAACCCGAACACGTGGGTGACGACGGTCTCGGCGAACGCACCTCCCGCCGAGCCCTCGCGCAGACAGAAGCCCCGCGCCGCGATGCGCACCGGAGCGTCGACCGTGTCGCGCTCCGGTCCCCACAGCTCGTAGGCCTGGCCGACGACGCCCTCGGCCAGCGCCCCGACGACCCGGTGCAGCAGGTCGACGCCCTCCGCGAACCGGCCGAGCTCGAACATCGCCTGCGCGGTGAGCGCGGGCCATGCGCCGAAGGCGCCGTAGGGCCCGTGGTCCGGCCGGTCCGAGGCGGCGGCGGCAGGGTCGAGGAGCGACTGCGCCCGCATCCACGACGCGGTGAGCAGCTCGCGCTGCACGAAGCCGACCATCTCGGCACGCACGGAGTCCGTCAGGCGGTCGCCCAGGAAGGCCCCGGCGCAGATGAAGTCGTAGCAGTGCCGGACCTCGAGCCGTCGACCCTCGTCGTCGAGGCAGCACCAGGTCCCCTCGCCCGGTCGGTAGAGGCCGACCACGGCGTCGGCCACCCGCTCGGCGTCGGCGAGCAGCGCCGCCGCCCTGGCCTCGTCGCCGCGCCCGCGGTGCAGGGCCGCGACGGTGCGCAGCATCCACACGTTGGCGGCGTTCAGCGAGACCACGCGATGGACGTAGGTCGGCACGCACTCGAGGAGGTTGTCGGCGTCGCCGTAGTCGGCGAGGGGGAGCGCCGGATCGGGTACGAGGGCCCGCCACGCCGTGGCCAGCGACTCGAGGTGCGCGAGCACCGTGCGCCCGGCGATCCGCTCGTCGAGGAAGGCGACCTCGCCGGTGACCGCCACGTAGTCGTGGACGAGACGGAAGAGCGCCAGGTGGTTGGCCGCGTACCACGGACCTCGGCGTCCCTCGGCGGACTGGGAGGCGAGGTAGTCGACGGTGTCGAGGTCGACCAGGGCGCCGCCGAGCGGGTCGAGGGCGAGGAACAGCCGGACCTGCTCGCGCAGGCCCCGGGGCTCCAGCAGGGCGAGCAGCCGCGAGATCATCGAGGTGTCCCAGAGGAAGACGGTTCCGTGGGCGCGCTCGCCGCTGGTGACGAACACCCGGTCGCACAGGCCCAGGTCCGTGCGGTGCAGGACCAGCAACGTGAGCACGGCCGTGTAGTAGAGGTGCGCCAGGGCCTCGTCGGCCGTCTCCAGCACCGGCAGGTGGCCCGAGAAGTGCGGGTTGGCGGGCGCGAACACGTGCGCCCAGCGCTCGGCCCACCGCTGTCCGGTGGCGTGCCAGGCGTCGTCGAAGCCCGCGACGAGCTGGTGCGCCCGCGCGCCGACGCTGCGGCGATCGGGCCCCTCGGCCTGGGCCAGCCGCACCGTCGCCGCCTCACCCGGCCCGAGCACGAGCCGCCACGTCGCGGTCGCGCTCCCGGCGCGGGTCGAGACCCCGTGCGGGGCGTCGGCGGGCACCGTCAGCAGCTGCCCGGGACCGGCGTGGCCCCAGGCCAGGTCGTCGACGGCCTCGCCGAGCCCGGAGACCGCCAGCTCGACGATCCGGGGCCCGGGGCCGGGGTTGCGCACGGTGATCCGGGTGAGCAGGCCGGACTCCTCGAACAGGAGGCGCACGACCGTGGCGACCTCGACCCCGCCGACGGTGGCGCGCCGCAGCGCCTGGTAGGCGAACCACCGGCAGGCGTCCGCCTGCACCTCGGTCCCGTCGAGCGAGAGGGCGAGGCGCGGGTAGGAGCGGTAGTCGAGGAACTGCGGACCGACGCGCGCGTACAGGTCGTCCGGCCCGGTCCAGTAGTGCACCCCGAGCACGTCGGGGGCGCACACCGCCATGCGGTGGAAGTTGTGCAGCGACGGCATGTGGGCGAGCTGGGCCACCGCCAGCCACTCGGTGGCCAGGTCGTCGAGCGACGGCACCGACGGCTCGGGCACGGCCCGGACGGTACCCCCACCTGCCGGCTCCCCGCCGCGACCTGCCCCGACCACCGAGACGCGGGCCGGTCCCGCTCCGCTGTGTAGGGTCGACGCCATCGTGACCGGAGATCCGACGACCCCGGCCGCTCCCGCCGGTGACATCGTGGCCCTCGCCCGCTCCGTCGACGAGGCGGTGCGGAAGCTCGCGACCCTCGACGAGCCGGCCCTGTCGCTGGCGCTGGCCCTGCAGGAGGCGGTCGAGGCCCTGCACCACGAGGCGCTCCAGCGCATCGTCTCGAGGCTGGCGTCCGATCAGCGGGGGCAGGTGCTCCTGGCCGAGCTGCTCCGCGACCCGGCCGTGTCCACCGTGCTCGTGCTGCAGGGCCTGGTGCAGGTCGGCGAGCCCGGAGCCCGGGACGTGGAGATCGTGGAGGGCGCGGGCAGCCAGGCCCTGCCGGCCGATCCGTCGGCCGCGGTGATCACCATCGACCTCCCCGAACCGCCCCGCTGACCCCGGGGGCGCCGACCGCGGCCGTCAGGCCCGGTGCAGGCGGCGGTAGCGCCGGATCAGCGCCGAGGTGGAGGAGTCGTGGGCCAGGGCCGGCTCGTCGGGCGACTCGAGCTCGGGGATGATCCGCGTCGCCAGCACCTTGCCCAGCTCCACCCCCCACTGGTCGAAGGAGTTGATCCCCCACACCGCCCCCTGGGTGAACACCTTGTGCTCGTACAGGGCGACCAGCTGCCCGAGGACGTAGGGCGTGAGCCGGTCGGCCAGGATGGTGGTGGACGGCCGGTTGCCCGGGAAGGTGCGGTGGGGCACCAGCTCGGGGGCCACGCCCTCGGCCGCCACCTCCTCGGCGGTCTTGCCGAACGCCAGCGCCTCGGCCTGGGCCAGGCAGTTGGCCATCAGCAGGGCCTGGTGGTCACCGAGCTCCTCGACCGCGTTGGCGAAGCCGATGACGTCGAGCGGCACCAGCTGGGTGCCCTGGTGGAGGAGCTGGAAGTACGCGTGCTGCCCGTTGGTGCCGGGGGTGCCCCAGACCACCGGGCCGGTCTGCCACGACACGGGGGTGCCGTCGAGCGCGACGCGCTTGCCGTTGCTCTCCATGTCGAGCTGCTGCAGGTAGGCCGGGAAGCGGTCGAGGTACTGGCTGTAGGGCACCACGGCCTGGGTGGAGACACCGAGGAAGTTGCGGTACCAGACCCCGATCAGGCCGAGCAGGACCGGAGCGTTGGCCCCGAGGGGGGCGGTGCGGAAGTGCTCGTCGACGCTGTGGAAGCCGGCCAGCATCTCCCGGAAGTGGTCGTGGCCGATGGCGAGCATCAGCGAGAGGCCGATCGCCGAGTCGTAGGAGTAGCGGCCCCCGACCCAGTCCCAGAAGCCGAACATGTGCTGCGGATCGATCCCGAACCGGGCGACCTCCCCGGCGTTGGTCGACACCGCGACGAAGTGGTGGGGCACGGCTGCCTCGCCGAGGGCGCCCACGAGCCAGCGGCGCGCCGAGGTGGCGTTGGCGATGGTCTCGAGGGTCGTGAACGTCTTGGACGAGACGACGAACAGCGTCGTGGCCGGATCGAGGCCGCGGAGGACCTCCAACAGGTCGGTGCCGTCGACGTTGGACACGAAGTGGCAGCGGAGGTCGCGGTCGCTGTAGGCGATCAGGGCGTCGTAGGCCATCGCCGGGCCCAGGTCGGACCCGCCGATCCCGATGTTGACGACGTCGGTGATGCGGTGGCCGGTGGCCCCCAGCCAGGCCCCGGAGCGCACCCGGTCGACGAAGACCGCCATGTGGTCGAGCACCGCGTGCACCTGGGGCACCACGTCGACCCCGTCGACGAGGATGCGGGCGCTGCGGGGCGCCCGCAGGGCGACGTGCAGCACCGCCCGGTGCTCGGTGACGTTGATGGGCTCTCCGGCGAACATGGCGTCGCGGCGCTCGCCGAGGCCGGCCCGCTCGGCCAGGGCGAGGAGCAGCCCCATGGTCTCGTCGGTCACCCGGTGCTTGGCGTAGTCGACGTAGAGGCCGTCGACGTCGATGGCGAGGCGCTCGCCCCGCCCCGGATCACCGGCGAAGAGCTGGCGGAGGTGCACCCCGCGGAGCTGCTCGGCGTGGGCGCGCAGCGCCGCCCACTCGGGCGTCTGGTCGATCGGAGCGGCCATGCTCGGACGCTACCGTGCTCACGCCCCCCGCCCCAGGAGGAATCGTGGCCGAGCCGGACGACCCGACGACGGAGCTGAAGCGGCGTGCCGCCGAAGCCGCGGTGGACGAGGTGGCCTCCGGCATGGCCGTGGGCCTGGGCACGGGGAGCACCGCGATCTTCGCCACCCGGCGGATCGCCGCGCTCCTCGCCGAGGGCGCGCTGCACGACGTGGTCGGCTACGCGACGTCGTCACAGGTGTGGGCCGAGGCCGAGCGGCTCGGGATCCCGATGCTCACGCCCGACCTGCCCCGCGACCTCGACCTCACCATCGACGGGGCCGACGAGGTCGACCCGGATCTCGACGTGATCAAGGGCGGGGGCGGCGCCCTGCTCCGCGAGAAGATCGCCGCCCAGGCCAGCCGCCGCGAGGTGCTCGTGGTGGACGAGGGCAAGCTGTCGCCCCGGCTCGGCACGAACCACCCCCTGCCGGTGGAGGTGCTGGCCTTCGGGTGGCGGTCCCAGGCCCGCTTCGTGGAGCGCCTCGGGGGCCGTCCCGTGCTGCGGCTGTCCGGTGGCGAGCCGTTCCTGACCGACTCGGGCAACCTCGTGCTCGACTGCGACTTCGGGCCGATCGCCGACCCCGAGCGGCTGGCCGCCGAGCTGGGGGCCCGGGCCGGGATCGTGGAGCACGGCCTGTTCCTGGGGGTGGCCGCCGAGGTGGTCGTGGCCGGCCCCGACGGGGTGCGGCGCCTCTCCCGGTAGGCCGCGGGCCGGGCCGCCCGTGCGCGATGCTGCGCCCATGCCCGCCAGCTCCCGGACCGAGCAGGTCGACGTCGCCGACGGATCGTTCGACCTGCACCTCTGGCTCCCCGACTCCGGCCGGGGGCCGGGGCTGCTGCTCCTGCAGGAGATCTTCGGCGTGGGGCCCTACCTGCGCGCCGTGGCCGAGCGGCTCGCCGACCTGGGCTACGTGGTGGGCGCGCCCGACGTGTTCTGGCGCATCGAGCGCAACTGGGAGGCGGACCACAGCGAGGAAGGGCTCACGGCGTCGCTGGCACTGATGCCGGCGTTCGACCTGGCGGCCGGGGTGGCCGACTGCGCCGCCGCCTTCGGGCACCTGGCCGCCCTCCCCGAGGTCTCGGGCGGCGCCGGCGTCATGGGGTTCTGCCTGGGGGGCCTGCTCACGTTCCAGGTGGCGAGGGCCGCCGACCCGGTCGTGGCGGTGTCGTACTACGGCTCCAACATCGTGGCCTTCCTCGATGGCGTCGACGAGATCCGGTGCCCGATCCAGCTGCACTTCGGCGAGCACGACCCGTACATCCCGCTGGAGCAGGTGGAGCAGATCAGGGGTGCCCTGGCGGGACGCGCCGATGCCGAGGTGCACGTGCAGGCGGGCGCGGGCCACGCCTTCGACAACCACGAGGCCCCGATGTTCCACGACCCGGCCGCGGCCGCAGCGGCCTGGGCCCTGACGACGGCGTTCCTGGGGCGCCACCTCCCGGTCCGGCCGCTGGGGGAGTAGGGCCCGTGTGCGGCCGCTTCGCGTCGGCCACCCCGCCCGACCGGCTGGCCCGCTACTTCGACGCCGCCCTGGGCGCGGAGGCGCTGCTCGGGCCCAGCTACAACGTCGCCCCCACGAACGACGTGTACGTCGTGGTCGACACGGCCGAGGGCCGGACGGTCGAGGCCTTCCACTGGGGCCTGGTGCCCATCTGGGCCGAGGACCTGGCCGTCGGGAACCGGATGATCAACGCCCGGGGCGACACGCTGGCCACCAAGCCCGCCTTCCGCTCGGCCTTCCAGAAGCGCCGCTGCCTGGTGCCGGCCGACGGCTTCTACGAGTGGCGCTCGGTCCCGGGCCAGAGGCGCAAGCAGCCGTACTACATCCACCGGGTCGACGGTGAGCCCCTGGCCTTCGCCGGTCTGTGGGAGGTGTGGCGGGGGCCGGACCGGGCCGGCGACCCCGTGCGCTCCACGACCATCGTGACCACCGACGCCAACGACCTGGTGCGGCCGATCCACGACCGGATGCCCGTGATCCTCCCCCCGTCGGCGTGGGACGCGTGGCTCGACCCCGACAACCACGACACCGCGGCGCTGGGCCGGCTGCTGGTGCCGGCACCGCCGGAGCTGCTCCTGCTCACGCCGGTGTCGACCGCGGTGAACAACGTCCGCAACGAGGGACCCGAGCTGATCGAGCCCGATCCCGAGGCGCCGCCCGCCCCGGGGGCTCCGCCGTCCGGCCCTCCCGAGCCCTGAGGGCTAGCCCGCGACCTCTTCGTGGCCCAGGCGTCGGAGGGCGGCTCGCAGCTCCTCGGCGGCGAGGTCGAGATCGGCGGGGTCGGGGTTGCGGGCGGCGTTGGCGAAGTCGAGGTCGTGGACGCCCCAGATGGGGACCACGTGCAGGTGCAGGTGGGGCACCTCGAGCCCGGCGATGAGCAGGCCCACCCTCAAGGGGCCGAAGGCCTGCTGCTGGGCCACGCCGATCGCCCGGGACACCACCATCAGGTGGGCGGCCAGGTCGGGTGGGGCGTCGAGCCAGTGGTCGATCTCCTCGATCGGCACCACCAGCGTGTGGCCGTGCCGCAGCGGGTTGACCGACAGGAACGCCACCGCCCGGTCGTCGCGCCAGACGAAGCGGCCCGGCAGCTGCCCGGTGATGATCCGGGTGAAGATCGAGGCCATCGCCGCCGCCTACCCGAAGGCCCCGGTGAGCGTGAGCACCTCGCCGAAGCAGTACGAGGCCTGGTCGCCGGCGAGGAACCGCACCATCTCGGCGACCTCCTCGGCGCGCCCGAAGCGGCCGGCGCCCACCCGCATGGCGATCATCTGGCGGACCTCGTCGGGAAGGGGCGCCAGCAGCGGCGTGTCGATGAAGCCCGGCGCCACTGCGTTGACGCGAATCCCCAGCGGTGCCACCTCGGCCCCCACCGATCTGGTGAACAGCACGATGCCGCCCTTGGCCGCCGCGTACTCGGCGTTGCCGGGCGCGCCCTGCAGGCCGTAGATCGACGCCAGGTTCACGATGGCGCCCCGCCGCACGGGCTCCATGTGCCGCAGAGCGGCGCGCGTCCCGTGGAACGTGCCGTACAGGTGCACCCTGATCATGCGGTCCCACTGCTCGTCGGTGAGCGTCGACGTGGCGCGGATCGGCTGGGGCTCCTCGCCGGCGAGGCGTCCCAGCAGGTTGGCCGACACCCGCTCGTACACCTCGGGGCGGATCGTCATGATCCCGGCGTTGTTCACCAGGATGTCGAGCCGGCCGTGGGTGGCGCACAGCCGGTCGACGGCGTCGTCGACGGCGCCAGGGTCGGTGACGTCGAACGGGACGGCCTCGCCCCCGATGCGCTCGGCCACCTCGTCCGCCGACGCCCGGTGGAGGTCGTTCACGGCGACGTGGGCGCCGTCGGCGGCGAGGCGGGCGGCGATGGCGGCACCGAGGCCGGAGCCGGCGCCGGTGACCAGCGCGACCCGGCCGGAGAGGTCCGAGGTGGGCATGGGGGCGGATCGTAGGCTGGGCCGGTGAGCGACGCCGCGGCGACGGGGACCCATGCCGGGACCGATCGGATCGTCACGATCCCGAACGTCCTCACGGTGGTGCGGCTCGGCTGCATCCCGGTGTTCCTGTGGCTGCTCTTCGGCCGCGACGACCCGGCCGCCGCGGCCGTGCTGCTCGCGGCCCTCGGGGCGACCGACTGGGTCGACGGCTACGTGGCTCGCCACTTCGACCAGGTGTCGGAGCTGGGGAAGGTCCTCGACCCGATCGCCGACCGCCTGCTCCTGATCGTGGCGGTCGGCGGGATCCTGCTCGACGGCGCGGCACCCCTCTGGTTCGGCCTGGCCGTGGTGGCGCGCGAGGTCGTGGTCGGCGCCGCGACGCTCGTCCTCGCGATCCTCGGCGCCAGGCGGATCGACGTCACCTGGTGGGGCAAGGCCGGCACGTTCGGCCTGATGTGCGCCTTCCCGCTGTTCCTCTACGGCTCGAGCACCGCCCCGGGGGCGGACGCGGCGTGGGTCGCGGGCTACCTGGCCGGCGTCCCGGCCCTCGCCCTGAGCTACTACGCCGCGGTGCGGTACGTGCCCCTGGCCCGCCGCGCCCTGCGCGAGGGCCGGGAGGGCCGCGGCGGCACCGCCGTGGCCGGGGTGCCACCGCCGGGCAACTAGGCTCCGCCCC
This sequence comes from Acidimicrobiales bacterium, assembly GCA_016716005.1. Classification (NCBI taxonomy): domain Bacteria; kingdom Bacillati; phylum Actinomycetota; class Acidimicrobiia; order Acidimicrobiales; species Acidimicrobiales bacterium. The sequence continues at coordinate 307,354 of JADJXE010000001.1, read as the reverse complement.
GTGAAGGCTGTGATCATGGCGGGAGGTGAGGGGACCCGCCTGCGGCCACTCACCTCGAACGCACCGAAGCCGATGCTCCCCCTGGCCAACCGGCCGATGATGGAGCACATCGTCGGGCTGCTCAAGCGGCACGACTTCGACGAGATCGTCGTCACCGTGGCCTTCATGGCCAACGCCATCCAGACGTACTTCGGCGACGGGTCCGAGTTCGGGGTGCGGATCGTGTACGCGGTCGAGGAGCACCCGCTCGGCACCGCAGGGTCGGTGCGGAACGCGATGGAGCAGCTCGACGAGCGGTTCCTCGTGATCTCCGGCGACGTGCTCACCGACATCGACCTCACGTCGATCGTCGCCTTCCACGACGATCGCAAGGCCATGGCGACGATCGCCCTCACCCCGGTCGAGAACCCGCTCGAGTTCGGGATCGTGATCACCAAGGAAGACGGCTCGATCGAGCGGTTCCTGGAGAAGCCCACCTGGGGCCAGGTGTTCAGCGACACCATCAACACCGGGATCTTCGTCCTGGAGCCCGAGGTCTTCGACTACATCGAGGCCGACACCTCGGTCGACTTCTCGAGCGACGTGTACCCGAAGCTGCTCGCCGAGGGCAAGCCCCTCTACGGCGCCGTGACCGAGGGCTACTGGGAGGACGTCGGCACGCTCGAGGCGTACCTCCGGGCCCACAAGGACGTCCTCGACGGAAAGGTGGCCCTCGACATCCCCGGGTTCCGCGTGTCGGAGGGTGTGTGGATCGGCGAGGGCGCCGAGATCAACCCGAACGCCCGGATCGACGGCCCCGCGGTGGTGGGCGACTACTGCCGCGTCGAGGCCGACGCGCACCTCGGCGAGTACACCGTCCTGGGCACCAACGTGCGGGTGCGCGGCGACGTCGATCTCGAGCGGGCGGTGGTGCACGACAACGCGTACCTGGGGGAGGGGGCGCGCCTGCGGGGCACGGTCGTCGGCCGCTCCTGCGACATCCGCGCCGGGGCCCGTTGCGAGGAAGGCGTCGTGCTGGGCGACGAGTGCTTCGTGGGCGAGAACGCGGTGCTCGGTGCCGGCGTGAAGGTGTACCCGTTCAAGACGGTGGAGGCCGGCGCCATCGTCAACACCTCGATCGTGTGGGAGTCGAGGGGCGCCCGCAGCCTCTTCGGGCGCCAGGGCATCGCCGGGCTCGCCAACGTCGACATCAGCCCCGAGCTGGCCACTCGCGTCGCCCTCGCCTACGCCACTGCGCTGAAGAAGGACACCACGGTCGTCACGTCCCGTGACTCGAGCCGCAGCGCGCGGATGCTGAAGCGGGCGATGATGGCCGGCCTCAACGCGGCCGGCGTGAACGTGCTCGACCTCGAGGTGGCGTCGGTGCCGGTGACCCGCTTCCTCGTGCGCTCCCCGCGGGCCTCGGGAGGGCTCACGATCCGCCTGGTCGAGGGCGACGCGCAGCAGGTCGCGATCCGCTTCTTCGACAACAACGGCCTCGACATCGTGGAGGACACCCAGCGCAAGATCGAGCGGCTGTTCCACCGCGAGGACTACCGCCGGGTGTTCCCCCCGGAGATCGGCGACATCGGCTTCCCGCCCCGTGCCCTCGAGGACTACACGGTGGCCCTCGAAGGCACCGTCGACACCGCGCTCATCCGCTCGGCGGCCTTCAAGGTGGTGGTCGACTACGCCTACGGCACCACGTCGTTCGTCATGCCCAACGTGCTGGCGAAGCTGGGGGCCGACGTGCTCGCCGTCAACCCCTACGCCTCCACCGTCGGCGCGATCTCCTACGACCGTGACGCCCACGCAGCCCGCGTGGCGAGCCAGGTCAGGGCGTCCGGCGCCCATCTGGGTGCCGTCATCGACCCCGACGGCGAGCGGCTCACCCTGATCGACGACGAGGGCCACCAGCTCTCCGACACCGAGGCGCTCTTGGCCCTGCTGACGCTGGTGGGCGACCGGATCGTCGGTGACCGGGTGGCGCTGCCGGTGACCACCAGCGCCTTCGCAGCCGAGCTGGTCGGGCGCCACGGCCTGAGCGTCCTGCCCACCAAGGTCGCGGCGGCGGCGCTCATGGACGCGGCCCAGGAGCCCGGCGTGGGCTTCGCGGCCGACGGGCAGGGCGGCTACATCCTGCCCGGGTTCCTCCCCGCCTACGACGGCGCCGCCACTCTCGTGAAGGTTCTCGAGCTGCTGGCCCTGCGCGGCAGGCGGCTCTCCGAGGTCGTGGCCGGCCTGCCGCGGGTCCACATGGCCCACGAGACGATCGTCACCCCCTGGGAGCAGAAGGGCGCGGTCATGCGCAGCCTCGTCGAGCTGGCCAAGGACCGGGAGCTGCTGCTCGTCGACGGCGTGAAGGTGTTCCACGACGGCGGCTGGGCGCTGGCGCTGCCCGACCCCGACGAGCCGGTCACGCACGTGTGGGCCGAGGGCGCGTCCGACACCGACGCACGTCGGCTCGCGCAGGAGTACGCCCGGCGCATCCGCCAGATGCTCCGCTAGGCGTGAGCGGCCGCTCACGCCCCGTGCTGCGTCCGGTAGCGTCACGGCGATGAACGTCCCCGACGACCTCCGCTACTCCGCCGACCACGAGTGGATCCGTCTCGAGGGCGACCGGGCGCGGGTGGGGATCACCGACTACGCCCAGGACGCGCTGGGCGACGTCGTCTTCGTCCAGGTTCCCGAGCTGGGCGCGGTGGTCACGGCCGGGCAGTCCTGCAGCGAGGTGGAGTCCACCAAGTCCGTCTCCGACGTGTACGCGCCGATCGCCGGCACGATCGTCGAGGTCAACACCGAGCTGGCCGACCACCCCGAGCGCCTCAACGACGACCCCTACGGCGAGGGCTGGATCTGCGTCATCGAGCCGTCCGACCCGGCCGAGCTGGCGCGCCTGCTCGACGCCGAGGCCTACCGGAGCCTGATCGAGGGCTGAGGCCGGTCCGGTGGGGGAGGTCTTCTGCACCCAGTGCGGTCACCGGAACCTCCCGGGGTCGCGCTTCTGCTCGTCCTGTGGCGACGCAATCCTCGTCGGCGGCGACGAGCACACCGGCGCCCACAGCGCGGTCGACGCCGAGGACCCCCTCGGGGTCGAGGCCCTCGACGCGACGGTCGCCGAGCTCGCCCCCGGCCAGGCCGTCCTCGTCGTGCTCGGCGGGCCCGGCGCAGGGGTCCGGTTCGAGCTGGGCGGCGCCACGGTGCGCGCCGGGCGCCACCCCGACAGCGACCTCTTCCTCGACGACATCACCGTGTCGCGCCGGCACGTCGAGATCTCCCGTCACGACGGCCGCTTCAAGGCCCGCGACGTCGGGTCGCTCAACGGCACCTACCTCAACCGGGAGCGCATCGACGAGGCCTGGCTGCAGAGCGGCGACGAGCTGCAGATCGGCAAGTTCAAGCTCCTGTTCCTCAGCGGCCCGCCGGCGGGTGCCCGATGACCGAGCGGCAGTACCTGTCGATCGGGGAGGTGCTGGCCCTCCTGCAGGAGGAGTTCCCCGACGTCACGATCTCGAAGATCCGGTTCCTCGAGAGCCAGGGGCTGATCGACCCGGAGCGCACGCCGTCGGGCTACCGGAAGTTCTACGACAACGACATCGAGCGCCTGCGCTGGATCCTGCGGGAGCAGAAGGAGAACTTCCTCCCGCTGCGGGTCATCAAGGATCGCCTGGCGGCCGTCGGTCCCCACGGCGTGCCCGCTCCGGTGGAGCCGCCGGCGGCCGAGGGGGTCCTGGCGCTCGACGTGGACGAGGTGGCGGTCGAGGGCGGGGGGGCCGACGCCACGACCGGCGCCGCGACCGCCACCGGCGCCGCGGCCGACCCCCTCGACACTGGGGCGTCGGCGGCAAGCTTCACCCTCGAGGAGCTCGCGACCGCGAGCGGGCTCGGCCTCGACGCCGTCACCGAGCTCGAGCAGTACGGCCTCGTCACCGGCCGGGCGGTCGGGCGCGTCACGTACTACGACGAGGAAGCCCTCATCGTCGCCCGGCTGGCGGCCGGCTTCCTGCGCTACGGGGCCGAAGCCCGCCACCTCCGCATGTACCGCAACGCCGCCGACCGGGAGGCCGGGCTCTTCGAGCAGGTCGTGCTGCCCATGCTCAAGCAGCGGAACCCGGTGGCCCGCCGCCACGCCCGCGAGGCGCTGGTCGACCTGGCCCGGTTGGGCGAGGGCCTGCGGGCGGCGATGCTGCGGGCCGCCCTCCGGCAGCTCACGGAGGGGTCCTGACCCTCCGGGTGCTCGTCGGCGCCGACGAGCTGCGCGCCGGCGTGGCCCGACTCGGCGCCGAGGTCTCGGCCGCCTACGACGACGGGCTCGTGCTGGTGGGGGTGCTCAAGGGGAGCGTGGTCTTCCTCGCCGATCTGGCCCGGACGCTCACCGTCGACCCGGTCGTCGACTTCCTGGCCCTCTCCTCGTACCGCCCCGGCGGCCCCCGGGTGCGGCTGGTGAAGGATCTCGACACCGACATCGGGGGCCGCCACGTGGTGGTGGTGGAGGACGTGGTCGACACCGGGCTCACCCTCACCTGGCTGCTGGGCGAGCTCGACCGGCGCGGCCCGGCGTCGCTGGCGGTGTGCACCCTGCTCGACAAGCGGGCCCGGCGACTCGTGCCGGTCCCGGTCCGCTTCGTGGGCTTCGAGGTCCAAGACGAGTTCGTGCTGGGGTACGGCCTCGACTACCAGGGGCGCTACCGCAACCTCGACGTGATCGTGGCCGGCGACCTGGAGGCGCTGCGCGTGGACCCCGACGCCCACGTGCCCGAGCTGTACCGGCGACGCGGCTCGCCGCCTCCGCCCGCGGGGTAGCGTGGCGGTGTGGTGGAGATGGAGCTGATGGGCGTTCGCGTCGAGGTTCCGGCCAACGCACCGATCGTGCTCCTCCGCGAGGCCGCGGGCGACCGGCGGGTCCTCCCGATCTACATCGGGGGAGCCGAGGCCACCGCCATCGCCTTCGCCCTGGAGGGTGTGGTCACGCCCCGGCCGCTCACCCACGACCTGCTGAAGGACGTACTCGACGGCCTCGGGGTGGCCCTCGAGCGGGTGGTGGTCACCGAGCTGCGCGAGCACACCTTCTTCGCCGAGCTGCACCTGCGGCTCGGCGACCGCGTGCAGCTGGTCTCCAGCCGTCCGAGCGATGCCATCGCCCTCGCGGTGCGCACCGGCACGCCGATCTTCGCCGACGAGGCCGTGCTCGACGAGGCCGCCCAGCCGGCCGAGGACGAGGACGAGGCCGAGGAGCCCGCCGACCAGGACGAGCTGGTCGACGAGTTCCGCGACTTCATCGAGCGCGTCAACCCCGAAGACTTCGCGTCCTGACGGGCTCGGCCGGGACGGGTGGCCGGGATGCGCACCGACCCCTGGCGGCGCGTGCGCGTGGGCGCCGCGCTGCTGGTCGGCGTGGTCGCGCTCGGCACCCTCGGGTACGCGCTGCTCGGCCTGAGCGCCTTCGACGCGCTGTACCAGACCGTCACCACGGTCACCACGATCGGGTTCAAGGAGGTCGGCGACTTCACGACGGCCGACCGGGCCTTCACCATCGTGGTCGCCCTCGCCGGGGTGGGCACCGCCCTGTACACCTTCACCGCCGTCCTCGAGGTGCTGGTCGAGGGGCACCTGAGCGACCTGTTCGGGAGGCGTCGCATGCAGAGCCGCATCGCCGGGCTGTCCGGCCACGTGATCGTGTGCGGATGGGGGAGGGTGGGGCGGACGATCGGTCAGTTCCTCGCCGGCGCCGGGCGCGAGCTGGTGGTGGTGGATCGTGACGCCGACCGGCTCGTCAGGACCGACGCCCCGTACGTGGTGGGTGATGCCACCGATGACGACGTGCTCGCCGCTGCCGGTCTCGACCGGGCGTCGGTGCTTGTCGCCGCCCTCGATGCCGACGCCGCGAACCTCTACGTCACGTTGAGTGCCCGGGCGGTGCGACCCGACCTGTTCATCGTCGTCCGGGCGCGGGTGCCCGGGGCGGAGGCCAAGCTGCTGCAGGCCGGAGCCGACCGCGTCGTCAACCCGCAGCACATCGGCGGTGCCCGGATGGCGGCGCTCGCCCTCCAGCCCCACGTGGCCGACTTCCTCGACGTGGTGATGCACGACGGCAGCCTCGAGTTCCGCCTGGGCGAGGTGACGGTGCCGGCGGGGTCGGCCCTGGCCGGCTCCACCATCCGCGAGGCCGAGGTGCGCGAGCGCACGGGCGCACTGGTGCTGGCGGTGCGCGACCCGACCGGTGCGTTCGGCCTCAACCCCGGCCCGGACGACCGCCTGGAGGCCGGGCAGGTGCTCATCGTGATCGGCACACGGGCCCAGCTCGACGCCCTCACCACGCTGATCGGCTCGACGGGCCGTCGTTGACGCCGGAGCGGGCCGGGCCCTAGCCTCGAAGCACACGTCCGTAACTACAGGGCTGTGGTCCGGGCACGTCCGGGGAGGGCCAGTGAGCGAAGAAGGCTTCAGCGGCCGGCAGGCGGCCGACATCGTCGGGATCACGTACCGCCAGCTCGACTACTGGGCCCGCACCGACCTGGTGCGGCCGTCGCTCGCCGACGCTCGGGGGAGCGGCAGCCGCCGCCGCTACTCCTACCGCGACCTGCTCGAGCTGAAGGTGGTGAAGACGCTCGTCGACGCCGGGATCCAGCTGGCATCGGTGCGCCGGATCTTCCGGTACCTGCGCGACCAGCTCGGCGAGGACGTGACCTCGGCCAACCTCGTCATCAACGGGCCCCAGACGCTCCTGGTGTCGGGCGAGGATCTCGTCGACGTGGTCCGCCAGGGCCAGGGGGTGCTGAACGTGCTGCCGCTGGCGACCGTGAAGTCCCAGGTCGACGCCGCCATCCTGCCCCTGCGCGCCCCTGTGGCGGGCCCTCCGGCGGCCGGCGACGAGGAGCCCGGCATGGGCGCAGGCGGCGTGGCCGGGGTCCGCTAGCCCCGACCCGGAAGGGTGAGGCGACCAGTGGTGGGCGTGCCGGCCACGGCCGACTTCGCCCACGAGTCCGAGCGGCAGTTCGCCGAGCTTCTCGACTTCTACGGGATCGCATGGGAGTACGAGCCCCGCACCTTCACACTCCAGGCCGACGACGAGGGCCGGCCCCTGCAGGAGTTCACGCCCGACTTCTACCTCCCCGCCTACGACCTCTTCATCGAGATCACGACCCTCAAGCAGTCGCTGGTCACCAAGAAGAACCGCAAGGCCCGCCGGCTCCGGGAGCTCCATCCCGACGTCCGGGTGCAGATCCTGTACCAGCGCGACTACGTCAACCTCCTGGCCAAGTACGACCTCGACGACGCCCGATCCACGGCGGCGCCGGGCGGGCCCAGGGCCAGCCTCGGGCTGTTCGACCTCGACCCGTGAGCCCGACGGGGGTGCAGCCCGTGCCCGGTAGGG